>NZ_JBFRDR010000026.1:0-69050 GCF_052113885.1 Lysobacter sp. TAB13
GACCTGCCGGTGCTGGCGCCGATGGCGCTGCGCGAGATTTTCTATCGCGTGCTGATGGGCGACCTGGGCCATCGCCTGCGCGCGCTGGCGGTCACCGACAGCCGCTCCAGCCGCGTCGCCAAGGCGGTCGCGGTGCTGCGCCAGCGCTATCTGCAGCCGCTGTGCATCGAGGACCTGGCCGACGAAGTGCACATGAGCACCTCCTCGCTGCACCACCAGTTCAAGGCGGTGACGACGATGTCGCCGCTGCAGTTCCAGAAGCATCTGCGCCTGCACGAAGCGCGCCGGCTGATGATGGTCGGCGGCATCGAAGCCGTCGCCGCGGCCCATCGCGTGGGCTACGAAAGCCCGTCGCAGTTCTCGCGCGAGTACAAGCGCCTGTTCGGCGCGCCGCCGCCGTCGGAAGTGGTGTTGGCTCGGGGTGCGCCGCAGGGGTGAGGTGGGGCGCGTGGTCGGCCTTCGGTGTCGTCGAAGTTCCCGGTTTTGACATGCCCGCCGTCGTGGCGGGTTATCTCATCGCGATCCGCTGAGACGCGCGGCGCGATGAGGTGATGCGATCGCGCGAGGCCGCGTTCGCATCCAATCGTTCAGTGCATTCATCATCGTCGATGTGACGACAGGTGTGCGGCGACGCCTGCGCGCGGTCTATCGATCCGAACATCGACCCGATATTCATCGGGCATTCCCGCGCAAATTTCCGCGTCCATCGCACCTGAAAAAACGTTTCGACTGAAACCGACCCCGCACCTGTGCAACGCCCGCACCGATAGCGGATCCCCATCGCGAATCGAATCTATCCCGTCTGCGAAAACAGGGTAGGGAGCCCGCCGCGCATCTGCGTTGATGCGCGCTGCGCGTAAGAAATCGTTATGAAATTTCGTGCTGTATGAATGCATATCGAGTGATGGGGGGATGTAGTTCTTTTTGCGTTTGAGGATTGAGCGTGCCGAAAACGCCTCTCTCCCCACCCTCATCGGCGCGCCGCCATCGCTGTTCCATTTCTCCGCATCAAGGTCCTTATGCCTTGGCCGTGGCGGGCGCCTGCGCCCGGCGGCAGCGGGTGACCATGTCTGAAACCAGCATCAGGAATGAACGAATGAAGAAGATGTCGTCGAAAAAATTCGCCGTGCTCGGCCTCGCCGCCGCTTGCGCCACGGTGTTGGTGTGGTCGCGGCAGCAGACCCAGGCGCCGGATGCCGCGTCCGTCGGCGCGCTCGCCGGCGCCAATGCCGCCAGCGTCGCCGCCGGTTCGGTGTACGCCTCGATGCAGCCGGTGGCGATGAACGCGCCCACGCCGCGCAACGCCGCGCAAAGCAAGCTCGGCGCCGGCCAGTTGTTGCAGGCGGTGCAGGCCTTGTCGCAATCGCAGAGCCAGAGCGGCGGCGCGTCCGCGCCGTCGGCGTCTTCGCAGCGCGGCCCGGCGTATCGCGGCGCTTCGGTGGCCGAGCAGATCGCCGCGCTCGATCGCGCCGGCATTCCCTCGCGCTTCCGCGATGGCGAGAAGGTCAAGGTCAACGTCGATCTGTCGCTGACCTACGATCAAGTGCAGAACCCCAGCTTGCTCGACCGCGCGACCGCGTCGCTGCGCGAGACCTTGCTCGCCGCCGGTATGCAGGCGCATCAGATCAACGGCTCGCCGAGCATCGAAGCGTCGGTGCCGCTGGCGCGCCTGGAATGGGTCGCCGGCCTGCAGTCGGTCGCGCAGGTGTCGTTGATGACGATGTCGCAGACCACCGCCTTCAGCGACGGCGCCACCGCCAGCAACATCGATCAGCTGCGCGCGCTCGGCAATTACGATCAGCTCGCCGCGGGCTTGCGCAGGGAACTCAAGGGCGAAGGCCTGACCATCGCCGTCGTCGATCACTTCAACAACCTCAACGGCGCGGTCAAGGCGCTGCAGGACGCCGCGGAGTGGCCGCAGAACAGCGCCGCCGAAGCCGACAAGCTGACCCTGACCGCGTCCACCAACGGCGCCTTCGGTTATCGCGGCGAACCGCACGGCAACGCGGTCACCGAAATCGCCTACGACATCGCGCCGTCGGCCAAATTCCGCCTGTACGACAACACCGGCGCCGCCGACTGGGTCAGCGCGATCCAGGACGCGGCCAATCTCAACGCGCAGAACGTGGCCCAGGGCGAGCCGCGCGCGCAGGTCATCACCGCGTCGCTGGGCTTCAACCTCGCCGCGCCCGGCGACGGCACCGGCACCGGCAGCGAGCTCAAGGGCCTGTACGAAGCCATCGACGCGGCCAAGAACAACGGCGTGATCGTGCTCAACGCCGCCGGCAACGAAGCGCAGGTGCATTGGGACGACGACAGCACCGCCGGCGCGGGCGCCAATGTGTTGCAGGACTTCCTGGTCGGCAATGTCGGCGCCAACGGCGCGGCGATCGTGGAAAGCATCAATCCGCTGACCATCGACGGCCGCTACGGCGGCTGCATCCCGGTCGGCGCCCGGACCCAGAAGGACCGCGACACCTTCGAGTTCGACGTGTGGCTGGGCTGGAACGACTGGACCAGCGCGAACAACACCACCAACGCCGACTACCGCCTGGAGCTGGTGCGTTGGGCGGATGCCGTGACTCGCAACGGCCGCGTAGTCACGCCGGCCGGTTGGGTGGCGGTGGCGCAATCGGATTTCGCCCAGACCGGCGCGGCCGGTCAACAGCCGCTGGAATTCATTTCCTACCAGGCGCCGGCCGCGACCAAGACCACCGCCTGCAATGCGCAGGGCTTCGACCCCGCGCGCTTCGCCGGCGGCGGCAAGTTCGGCGTGCGCATCACCCGCAAGACCGCGGGCGTGAACAACTTCCTGCGCCTGATGAACTCGGGCTACAACTTCCAGTACGCGCAGACCGCGCGGTCGCTGATCCATCCGGCCGATGCGGCCAGCGTGATCACGGTGGCGGCGCTGGATGCGGCGACCTCCAATCTGGAAGCCTACAGCTCGCGCGGCCCGGTGCTCGGCGCCGGTGGCGCGCGTCCGGCCGGTCAGGCCGCGGGCAACGCCAAGCCGGATCTGGCCAACTTCGCCAACGTCGATACGGTGTCTTACGGCGACAACGCCTTCAACGGCACGTCCTCGGCGACGCCGCACGCGGCCGCGCTCGCGCTGCTGGGTCTGCAGCATCAGCGCCAGTTGACCAACGCCACCGTGCCGGCGCCGTTGCCGGCCAATGCGACCGCACAGCAGAAGACCGAACGCGCGGCGTTGCTTAAGCAGCGCAACGTCAATCTGGCCGATTCCACCTACGACGCGCTGGTCTATGTCTCCAGCACCGGCGGCAACGACCTGGGCGATGCCGGCTTCGACGCCAGCTACGGCAACGGACGTTTGAAGTTCCACGCCAACGCCGAGTCGTGCTTCCTGTCGGCGACCTACGACGCGAAGTACCGTTCGCTGCTGCCCGCGCAGGCCTCGCCGCTGCCGGCCGGACAGAAGAGCTACGAGCAACTGCGCATCGACAACAGCGCCACCTGCGCCGCGAACTGACGCAGCCCGGCCTTCGCCGCGGATTCGCGGCGAAGGCTTCCCCCTGCACCGGGCCTCGCGCCCGGTGTTTTTGTTTTCGCGGCCTGGGTTGATCGCAGGCTTCGCCGCGCAATGTCTCGCTGCAGCGCAAACAAGCTTCGCGCGCGCTCACCCAAGCTCACGAACGCACTACCCGGACTAACTGTTTTCGCCGCCCATCCGGCTTGCGTGTTGCGTGCCGCTGGAACAAAGAACGCAATCCTCGCGGGCCGCAGGACAGCGTTTTCGCGCGCAAGGCAAAGAAACTCCGGATATTTTCCTTCTGCCATGCGCGTCGCATTTTTGCCTCGCGCCGGCCGGTAGCGTCCGACCCCGACGCGAAGCAGCCAGCGATTCGATCGCCAGCCATCGTACTTCGGCCTGCGTTCCTTTGTGCGTCCGCGCTCGCGCGGACGGCTGCCTGCATCGCGACCCGGCGACACCTTCGCTTCGGTCCATCAGGGAACAGAGGACAGGCCATGAATCATCGATATCGCTCCGGCCCGCCGTTGCGCACACCGCTGGCCGCGGCGGCGCTGGTGTTCGCGCTCGCCGCGTGCACCGACAGTCATCTTCGGCCCGAGCCGCACGACACCTTGTCGCGCGCCGACATCCGCAACCATGCGCGAAGCGGCGACACGTTGCCGTTGCCGCCGTTGAGTTCGACGATTCCGCTCGAAATCAGCGTGCCGCAGCAGAAACCGAATCTGCAGGATCTGCAGGACGATTTCGATCTGTTCTCGTGGCAGTCCTTCGTCGCGGTGAACTGGCCGGCCGGGCCCGACGGCAATCCCAAGCCGGGCGCGAGCATCGGTCCGGACGTGCCGACGGTGTGGGAGAACTGGAAGGAAAGCCGCGACATCTTCCTGCCTGGCGGCGCCACGCCGCCGCCGTGGGGCCAGGACCCGCCGCCGCCGGACGTGTGCAAGGGCAAGGGCGCGGCCACCTTGAACCTGACCCAGGTCGGCAAGACCCCGAACGTGCTCGACGAAAGCGGCGAGCCGTTCGAGACCGGCCCGCTGATCGACCAGAACGGCCAGTACGTGCGCTTCGCGATCATGGCCAATCAGGACATGTTCAACACCATCGTCAGCGACGGTCTGTACAGCAAGGCCGGTCAGGCCAAGTTCGCTCAGCCGGCCAACTTCGCTCAGCCCAAGGGCTCGAAGAACGTCGGCGCGATCATGATCAAGTCGTCGTGGAAGGTGATGGGCGCAAACGACGATGTCAGCCGCTTCCACACCATCCAGGCGCTGGTCTACACCAATCCGGGCGAACACGAGGGCGTCGCCGCGGCATGCAAGCGCCAGACCGTGGGCCTGGTCGGCTTGCATATCGCGCACAAGACCGCCGATGAGCCGCAGTGGGTGTGGTCCACCTTCGAGCATGTGGACAACGTGCCCAGCGACGGTGAGCCGATCGACAAATCGCATTACAACTTCTACGACAAGAACTGCACGAAGAACTGCGGCGTCAACCAGCCGCCGCCGCGGCCGTGGAATCCGAACGCGGCGCATACCCAGCCGACCCAGGTGATGCGCGAGATTCCGCTGACCGCATCGACCAAGGCGCTCAACGCGCGCTATCAGGCGGCGTTGCAGAAGAGTTATCCCGGCACGGTGTGGGCGAACTACGAGCTGATCAGCACGCAGTGGCCGACCAACGCCAACAATCCGACCGATCCCACCGGCAATCCGGCGCCGAGTTTCCTCGCCAACGCGACCTTGGAAACCTACATCCAGGGCAAGGTGCCGCAAGCCTCGTCGAGCTGCATGGCCTGCCACAACAACGCGACCATGACCAACGGCCTGACCTCGGATTTCACCTACCTGCTGCAGCGCGCGCAATAAGGAGAGCGACATGATCGATTACATGGAGTACTTCATCCGCCTCAGCGTCGGGCTGACCGGGTTCACCCGCGACGCGATCGCCCCGCAGATCGATCCGATCGACATCAAGACCGTGTACCTGCAAGTGTTCCGCAAGAATCTGGCCAACGGCATGGCCGATCAGATCATCGCGAACTACTACGGCTTGAACCAGGCCGAGGGCGGCCAGGACAAGAACCAGGAAGCCATCGCCGGCGCCTTGCTCGCCGGCACCTATCCCGACGAAGTGCTGGCCCTGCGCCAGTTGATCTACCTGTGGTACATGGGCGCGTGGCCGACGGTGCTGTATGACCAGTCGCCGACCCACGGCCAGACCTTCAGCGCCATCGTCTCGGCCACCAGCTACACGCAAGGGCTGGTGTGGCGGGTGATGCAGTCGCATCCGATGGGCAGCTCCAACTACACCTACGGCTATTGGGCGAGCACGCCGCCGCCGCTGCAGGCTTATCTGGAGAATCCGGCATGAGCATCACCGTCCCTGCGAACGGTTTCGACGTGGTGATCGTGGGATCGGGCATTTCCGGATCGATCATCGCCTATCAACTCGCGCTCAAAGGCAAGCAGGTGTTGATCCTGGAGGGCGGCCCGCCCGTGCCCAAGAGCCGCGAGGCGTACATGCAGACCTTCTTCGCCGCCGACGCGAAGACACCCGAGTCGCCGTATCCGCCGACCATGCAAGGCCCGGCCGGCAAGGGCAATCCGCTCGGGCAGCCCGATCCGGCTTCGCTCAACACCCCGCGCTATACCGTGCTGCAGATCAACGCCTGGCAGAAGCCGCTGCAGTGCTACTTCGTCTACGGCGCGCAGACGGCCAAGCGCGCCGACGATCCGGACATGCAGTTCGCCTTCGGCAGTTCCTACGAACGCGTCGCCGGCGGCACCACCTGGCATTGGCTGGGCACCTCGCTCAATCATCTGCCGAACGATTTCCAGCTCAATACCAAGTACGGCCAGGGCGTGGACTGGCCCGGCGGCGCGCAGTTCTACCAGAACCTGCTGCCGTACTACCGCCTGGCCACCGAAGTGATCGGCGTGTCGTCGGACAAGCCGCCCATGGTCGATCTGTACAAGACCTTCGATGTCGAACCCGGCGGCGACTACGGGCCCAACTACGACTATCCGATGCCGGGCATCGTGCCGTCGTTGAACGACGTGCTGTATCAGCAGAAGGTCACGTCCCTGAGCGTGGACGGCATTCCGCTGTTCGTCACGCCCACGCCGCAGGGGCGCAATTCGCGTCCGGGCAAGCGCCGCCAGTGCGCGGGCAATACCAACTGCATTCCGATCTGCCCGATCCAGGCCAAGTACGACGGCACCGTGACCCTGGCGCAGGCGCTGCAGACCGGCAACGTGCAGATCCAGTATCAGACCGTCGCCAACAACATCCGCCTGCAGGGCGATCAGGTCAGCGGCATCGACTATCTGACCTACGACAGCCAGACCGGGCCGTCCACCGGCAGCGGCACCGCGGTCGGCAAGCGCTATGTGCTGGCCGCGCACGCGATCGAGACGCCGAAGCTGCTGCTGATGTCCAATCGCAATCCCGGCTTTGGCAACGGCGTGGCGAACAGTTCCGATCAGGTCGGCCGCAATCTGATGGACCACGTGATGTATCTGGCCTGGGGCTTGTCCAAGGACCCGATCTACGCCTTTCGCGGGCCGCTATCGACCTCGGGCATCGAGACGCTGCGCGACGGCGCCTTCCGCAGCCAGCGCGCCGCGTATCGCATCGAGATCGGCAACGAAGGCTGGAACTGGGCGACCAACGATCCCAACACCACCCTGGCCGATTTCGTGTTCGGCCAGAACAACACCCAGTTGAACGGCGATTCGGTCAACCAGCAGGGCAAGGCGCTGCGTTTCGATCCTTCGCTGCCGGCTTTCAGCAAGCTTTACGGCTCCAAGCTGGTAGCCACGCTCAACGGCGTGTACACGCGGCAACTGCGCCTGGGCTATCTGATCGAGCAATTGCCCGATCCGGACAATCGCGTGCAGTTGTCCAACCTCTACAAGGATCACCTGGGCCTGCCGCGTCCGCAGGTGACTTACCGCATCCGCGAAGACTATGTGCGCAACGCGTTCGCGTCGGCGAAGGCGGCCTCGACGCAGATCTTCGCCGCGCTCGGCGCGACCGAGTACACCCAGGTGCCGGCGGCGCCGGTGCTGAGCGGGGCGGACGCCTCGCCGACTACGTTCCAGTACCAGGGCAACACGTACACCTTCTATGGCGCGGGCCACATCATCGGCACTTATCGCATGGGGACCGACTCGAAGCACTCAGTGGTCAACGCGCGCCAGCAGTCCTGGGACCATTCCAATCTGTACCTGGTCGGCAGCGGCGTTTTCCCGTCCACCGCCACCGCCAACCCGACCTTGACCATCGCCGCGCTGGCCTTGCAGGCGGCGGACCATATCCTCAGCGACCTCGGCTGACCCCACCGGGACGCAGGATGCTGCAGGGAGGGCAGAGGAGGCCGCGTCCGGGGAGGACGCGGCCTCGTTGCCGCCGTTGCGGAGAAGCTTTTGTGGGAGGTCTGTTGTGGGAGGGAGCTTTAGCCCCGATGCTTTTCGATCAGCGGCAGCAGAGCCCTGATGGCTTTAAAAGCGCCTGGAAGCGGAGGCTGGATTCGAATCGGCTGAGACAAAGGCATCGGGGCTAAAGCTCCCTCCCACAACAGACCTCCCACAACAGCTCCCTCCCACAAAATTCACTGCACCGCGCGCAACAACCGCTCCGCCACCGCGCGCAGTTCCGGCCGCCGCTCGCCGGCGTCGACCAGTTCGAACTCCACTCCGGTCAACGCCAGCAGCGCGAGTATTTCCTCCGGGGTCTCGCCGCGCACGTGCAGCAGGCAGGAGTGTTCGTCGATGTGTTCGAGCACGCCGCACCACGGCGGCAGCGACGCGGTCAGCGACTCGGCCGAGCCGCGCAGCTTGGCGCGCACGGTCGGCCCGTGCAGCGGCTGGCTGATCGCCCGCTGCACATACGCGGCCACGTCTTCCGGGAACACGCGCGGAACGAACCCGCCGCCGCCGCAACGCGCGGCCTGGATGCGGTCGGCGCGGAACAGCCGCCAGTCGTCGCGGCTGCGGTCCCAGGCCAGCAGATACCAGCGGCGGCCGCTGCTGACCAAGCGCAAGGGTTCGATCGTGCGGCGTGTGGCGCGACCGCCGCGATCGTTGTAGTCCATCTCGATCAGCAGATGGTCGCGGCAGGCGCCGGCCAGTTCGGTCAGGGTCTCGACGTCGGGGCCTTCTTCGCGCTGCTTCAACGACACGGTCACCGAATACAGCGCGCTGACCCGGCGCCGCAGCCGCGCCGGCAGCAGTTGGTCGAGCTTGCCGAGCAGGCCGACCGCGGTGTCCTCGATCCGCGCCACGCTGGCCGTGGCGCTGCGCAGCGCCACCACCATCGCCACCGCCTCGTCGTCGTCGAGCAGCAGCGGCGGCAGCGAAGCGCCCGCGGCCAGCCGATAGCCGCCGCCCACGCCGGTGGAGGCCTGCACCGGATAGCCGAGTTCGCGCAGGCGATCGACATCGCGGCGCACGGTGCGCGCATCCACTTCCAGCCGCTCGCACAGGTCGGCGCCGGTCCAATGGCGGCGCGATTGCAGCAGCGACAGCAGACGCAGCAGTCGGGTCGAGGTCTTGAGCATGGGGCCCAGTCTAAAACCTATTGAGGACAGGAACTGTCCTCAATGGATCGTATCCTGTGTTCGTCCCGGGGCCGTCCGCCCCCGCTATCGGAGAGAGCCCAGATGACCGTCCAGACCTACCAGGCCAGCTGCCACTGCGGCGCTATCCGTTATGAAGTCGATCTCGACCTTGAGGCCGGCACCGGGCGCTGCAATTGCTCGATGTGCGGCAAGCTGCGCAAGTGGGGCGCGCTGGTGAAGCCCGATGCGTTCCGTCTGCTCAGCGCCAAGCCGGAGGATGTCGGCACCTACCAGTTCGGCACCTTCAGCGGCACCTACCACTTCTGCAAGCACTGCGGCATCCATGCCTACGGCAGCGGCGATCTGGAAGTGCTGGGCGGCAAGTACTACTCGGTGAATATCGCCTGCCTGGACGTGGATCACGAGGTGTTGGTGGCAGCACCGATCAAGTACATGGACGGCCTGAACAACAACTGGTTCGAAACGCCGAAGGTGACCGCGCATATGTGAGTGCCGGCGCATCATCGGGGCGACCGCGGCCGCGGCATCGCCCCGCATGCGAACATGCGCGCACTTCCGATTCGCTTCCGTCATGGACACCAACGCCGTAAAAAAACATTGCCGCGCCTATCCGGGCGCGGAAGAAAGCCTGCACGGCGCGCCGTCGAACATCCTGGTCTACAGCGTGGGCGGAAAATTCTTCGCCTACTTCAAGACCAGCGAGCCCGAGCGCTGGCGTTTCAGCTTCAAGACCTCCTCCGACCGCTTCCTCGAACTCACTGGCATCCCCGGGGTCAAGACCGCGCGCTTCATGGGCCGCTATCACTGGGTGACCGTGGTCGATGTGCGCAGCCTGCCGGCGGAGTATCTGCGCGAGTTGATCGATTGGTCGTACCGGCGCGCGCTCGGCAATCTGAGCCGCAAGCGCCAGGCCGAAGCGCTGGCCGATGCCGGCGAAGCGCAGCGCCTCAGGCTGGCGCCGATCGCGCCGCCGAAAGCTCGCCCAAGACTTTTAGCGCAGCGTCCACCCGTGCATCGAGTGCGTGGCCGTAGTTGAGCCGCAGGCAGTGGCCGTGGCCGCGATGCGCGGAGAAGATCGGCCCCGGCGCGATGCTGATGCCGCGCTGCGCGGCCTGGCGCTGCAAGGCCAGGGCGTCGCGATCGGGCGGCAGTTCGATCCACAGGAAGTAGCCGCCGTCCGGCCGCGTCACCCGCGTGCCGCTGGGGAAATAGCGCGCCACCGCTTCCAGGTACGCGGCCTGTTGTAGCCGCAAGGTCTGGCGCAGGCCGCGCAGATGGCGCTCGTAGCCGCCGCGCTGCAGATAGCGCGCGATCGCCAGCTGCGCCGGCACGCAGGTCGCCAGGGTGTTGGTGAGTTTGAGCCGCGCCACGCGCTGGGCGTAGCGGCCGGGCGCGGCCCAGCCGATGCGATAGCCCGGCGCCAGGGTCTTGGAAAACGACGAGCAGTGCAGCACCAGTCCGCGCGTGTCGAAGGCCTTGGCCGGCAATGGCCGGCGCGCGCCGAAGTGCAGCTCGCCGTAGACATCGTCCTCGATCAGCGGCAGCTCGTGCCGCGCCAACAGTTCGACCAGCTCGCGTTTCTTCGCCTCGGGCATGCTCGCGCCGAGCGGATTCTGGAAGCTGGTCATCAGCCAGCAGGCCTTGGGCGCGTGGCGGCGGCGGATCGCGGCGTCGAGCGCGCCGAGTTCGATGCCTTCGCGCGGATGGGTCGGTACTTCCACCGCGTGCAGGCCGTGACGCTCCAGCGTCTGCAGCGCGACGTAGAAGCACGGCGATTCGACCAGCACCGCATCGCCGGGGCGAGTGGTCGCGGCGATGCACAGGTTCAGCGCTTCGATCGCGCCGTTGGTGACGACCAGATCGTTGATGCCCAACTCCACCGCGCCGATGCGGTAGCGCAGGGCGATATGCCGGCGCAGTTCGGCGTTGCCCGGGGTCAGGTCGTCCACCGTGCTGCGCGGGTCCAGGTGCACGGCTTCGTGCGCCATCGCCCGGCCGAGTTTGGCCAACGGAAACAGCGACGGACTCATGAACGCCGAACCCAGCGGCACGATGTCGCGCGCCATCGCCGATTCCAGCACTTCGAACACCAGCGCGCTGATGTCCACCGCGCGCGATTCGCCGTCGGGCGCGGACGCCGCATCGGGTTCGGGCAGCAGCGCGTGGACGTGCTCGCTGACGTAGTAGCCCGAACGCGCGCGCGGCCGCACCAGGCCTTGGGATTCGAGCAGGTAGTAGGCCTGGAACACGGTGGCCGGGCTGAGCTTGCGCGCCGCGCTGGCCTGGCGCACCGAGGGCAGGCGCTGGCCGGGGCGCAGCAGGCCCTGGCGGATGGAGCGGGCGATGTCGTCGGCCAGGGTCTGGTAGCGCTTCATAGGGGTCGCTGTGGCTGATCGAAGGGCGTCGGGGCTGAAGCCCCTCCCACAAGAGCGACCCTCCCAGCAGGGCCGGTGGTCGGCGCTTTCGAATCCCGAATCTCCAATCTCGGACAAATCCGAGACTGATCCGGTTTTTCTTACAGAATCTGAGTCTACGCAATCTGAGCCGGCAGGCGAACAATGGATCTCGCAGCAAAAGCTGCGTCATCGCCGCTACTCATCACCATGAACCCGCAAGTCGAATTCAACCTCGCCCTGATCCTGTTCATCCCCTGGTTTTCGATCCTGGCCTGGCTGTTCTGGGCCTACCCGCGCCAGCCGCGAGGCGGCGCGCGCACGCTGTTCGACAGCGCCAGCCTGATCCTGGCCACCGCGGCCGCGTTCTGGGGCATGCACTGGAGCATGCTCAACGCCGATCCGCAGGCCGGCGCGATCTGGAAACAGGTGCTGGCCACCTCGATCGCCTACGGCCTGTTCTTGCTGGTCATGACCACGGCGATCGCGCTGCGCTGGCGCTGGTTGCGCGGCCGCACTGCCTCTCCCGACACCACAGGCCCGCTCACGGGCAAGGTCGAATCATGAAACTGCTGTTCGTCGCCGCCTTCCTCGGCGTGATCCTCTACAACCTCGGCGCCGGCCTGTACTACATGCTGGTCGATAAGGGCACCAGCAAGCGCACGGTCAACGCGCTGACCCGGCGCATCGGTTTTTCGATCGCCTTGATCGCGCTGGTGATCGTCGGCATCGCCACCGGCGTGGTGCAGCCGCACGGCGTGGGCGCCTGAGCGCGGGACATCGCCTGCGCTAAGCTGCGCCGATCCGACCGCAGCGACCGCCGATGACCGCCGCCCGCATCAAATCCAACGCCGACACCGCCGAGTACTACTTCGAAGAACGCTGCCATGTCGTGGAGTGCTGGAACAGCGCCGACGACGCCCAGACCTCGATCGCCCGCATCCGCGTCGAGCCGGGCGTGACGACGCGGCTGCATCGCCTGCGCAGCACCGCCGAGCGCTATGTGATCGTGCAAGGCCGCGGCCGCATGCAGGTCGGCGACATCGCGCCGGGCGAAGTCGGCCCGGGCGATGTCGTATTCATTCCCGCCGACGCGCCGCAACGCATTACCAATCTTGGCGACGACGATCTGATCTTCCTCGCGATCTGCACCCCGCGCTTCGTGCCCGAGTGTTACGACGACCTCGAACCGGAGGCGGCATGAGCGGATTGCGCGAACGTTACCTGGGCTGCCTGCTCGGTCTGGCCTGCGGCGACGCGGTCGGCACCACGGTGGAATTCCGCAGCCGCGGCAGTTTCGAACCGCTGACCGACATGGTCGGCGGCGGGCCGTTTTCGCTGCGCGTGGGCGAGTGGACCGACGACACCTCGATGGCGTTGTGCTTGGCGGCCAGCCTGATCCACTGCCGCGGTTTCGACGCGCGCGATCAGATGAATCGCTACTGCAACTGGCGCGATCACGGTTACCTGAGCAGCAACGGCGAGTGTTTCGACATCGGCGCGACCGTGAGCGCAGCGTTAGACCGTTATCGCCGCAACGACGACCCCTATGCCGGCGACCCCGGCCCGCGCGCGGCCGGCAACGGCGCGTTGATGCGATTGGCGCCGGTGCCGATGCTGTGGCGGCGCGATGCGGAACTGGCGCGGCATTACGCGGCCGAATCCACCCGCACCACCCATGGCGCCGCCGAAGCTTTGGATTGCTCGCGCCTGTTCGCCAGCCAAGTGCGCGCCGCGCTGATGGGCGCGGGCAAGGAAGCCGTACTTACGCCGGCGATGACGCCGCCGGATAGCGACAAAGTCGCGGCGATTCATGCGCGCGCTTATGCGGGGAAGGTTGAGAGCGAGATCGTGGGGTCGGGCTACAGCGTCGCCTCGCTGGAAGCGGCGTTGTGGTGTTTCCTGCATACCGATTCGTTCGAGGCGGCGATTCTGCGCGCGGCTAATCTGGGGGATGACGCTGATACCACTGCGGCGATTTGCGGGCAGGTAGCCGGGGCTTACTACGGGGTCGATGCGATTCCGCGCGGGTGGCTGGACAAGTTGGTGATGCGCGAGCAGATCGTGACGATGGCGGAGACGTTGTTGGATCTTTCCGAACATCCGGAAGCGCTTGAAATTCGCCCCCTTTGAAAAAGGGGGCTGGCGCCTGGGTTGATCGGTTTCGAAGTGAGCCTTCAATGCGCCGGGGGATTTGCTTTTCGCGTGATGCCTAAGGTTGCGCGGTCAAAAGCAAATCCCCCCTAGCCCCCCTTTTTCAAAGGGGGGAACAGCAAAGGCAAAGGCGACAGCGGCAACATGCGAGGCGACCAATAAAATTCGCCCTCTTTGAAAAAGGGGGCTGGCGCCTGCGTTGATCGGTTTCGAAGTGAGCGCTTAGTGCGCCGGGGGATTTGCTTTTCGCGCGATGTATGAAGTTGCGTGGTCAAAAGCGAATCCCCCCTGCCTCCCTTTTTCAAAGGGGGGAACAGCACGATCAAGCCGCAGTCACATCCCGCAACTCCCACCCACTACCCGCCAGCAACCGCAAGCGATGCTTGAGCACCGTGCCCGACAACGCCGTCACCGCGACCAGATCCATGCGCAGGTCCCGCTGTTCGCCCTGTACGGTGGCATTCGGATCGGTCGCACCCAGGCTCGGATCGACTTCGTCCGGTTCGGGTTGCTTCGCCCGCCAGCGTTCGAACAGCGCGTCGCCGCGCAAGGCCGCCTGCAACTGCGAGGCGAAGCCCTCGGCGCTGACCGCGGTGAACGACAGGTCGGCGTCGCTGCCGCGCGCGCGTTCGCCGTCGGGGATGCTGAGGTAATAGCGAGTGGCCATCGGATGTCTCGGCAAAAGGATGGCGTTCAGGGTAATAAGCCGCGCATACGCCGGGCGTGAATGCGGCGTTGCCGGATCGGAATTCTGCCGGCCGAGGTCGCGGTTTGCTCGCTCAGGCCGGCCATCGCCGAATCCGGCGATCAATCCTCCTCGCCGTCGTGCGCCTGATGCGGCCCATGGCCCTTGGGGCAATGACACACCGAGGTCGGGCCGAATTCCACGCCGAAGGTCTGGCCGTCGCGATGACGCTGCCAATAGAACTTCGGCGCCTTCTCGGCGCGGTTGCCCAGCTCGGCCATGTCGGCATCGACGTCGAACAAACGCCCGTCCACCATCACATAGCGCGTGTCGATGGTCGCGCGGATGTTCTCCAGCGGATTGGTGTTGAGCACGACCAGATCGGCCTTCTTGCCGGTCTCCAGCGAACCCAGCTGCCTGGACAGGCCCAGGTAATCCGCGCCGTCGATGGTCGCCGCGCGCAGCGCTTCGAAATTGCTCATGCCGCCCTGGGTCAGCATCCAGATTTCCCAGTTCGCCGACAGGCCCTGCAACTGGCCGTGGCCGCCGACCTGGATCTTGACGCCGGCATCGCGCAGCTTCTTCACCGACTTGGCGACCTGGATATGCCAGTAATCCCAGTCCGGCGCGGTCTCGCGGCGGATCGAGCGCGCATCCAGGGTTTCGCGCGGGAAGAAGCGGTTGAGCTTCTTGTCTTCCCAGACGTTGTCGCGCGCATACCACCAGTACTCGCCCGACAGGCCGCCGTAGCTGACCACCAGCGTCGGCGTGTTGCGCACGTCGGTCTGCTTCCACAGCTCGACCACGTCCTTGTACAGCGGCGCGACCGGGATGTTGTGCTCGATGCCGGTGACGCCGTCGAGGATCATCGGCAGGTTATGGTTGAAGGTCGATCCGCCTTCCTCCACCACCAACATGTTCAACTCGCGCGCGGCCTGGTTGATCTGCTGGTGCTGTTCGCGCCGCGGCTGGTTGTAGCTCTTGACCGAGAACGCGCCGTTGGCCTTCATCCGGCGCAGATGGCTGCGCGCGTCGTCGAGCGAGTTGATCACCGCCTTGAAGTCGCCGTCGGCGCCGTACAGGATCGTGCCGGTGGAGAACACGCGCGGGCCGACCATCTTGCCGGCCTTGAGCAGTTCGGCCTCGGAGAACACGAACTCGGTGGTCGCCGAGGGATCGTGCATGGTGGTGATGCCGAAGGCGAGGTTGGTGTAGTACGCCCAGTTCTGCTGCGGCACCACGCCCTGGCCGAAGTGCGCGGCGTGCGCGTGCACGTCCACGTAACCGGGCAGGATGGTCTTGCCGGTGGCGTCGATCACGCGCGCGCCGGCCGGCACGGCCACCGAGGCGCTGGCGCCGACGGCGACGATCTGATCGCCGCGCACGACCACGGTGCCGTCTTCGATCACATCCTGGCTCTTTTCCGCATCGCGCATCGTCATCACCCGCGCATGGGTGAAGGCGACCGTGTCCTGCGGCGTATAGACCGGCACCTGCAGGCCGACGCGGATGCCCGGTTCGTCGGCCGACGGTTTGGCCAGCGTCGCCGGCGCGCCGGGCAGGAACGAGAACGCCTGATTGAGCGGGCGCGAGTAGTAACGGTCGCCGACCATCCAGTGCAGCGACTTGGAATCGGCCGCCCAGTGCAGATAGCTGCCGACATCGGCGCTGACCTGCGCGACCGGCAGCGCCTTGCTGTCCTTGCTCAGTTCGACCGAAGTGCCGGCGGTCATCAGCGGCGCGACGTAGGCGTTGAACAACTCGGTGAACGCCACCCACTTGCCGTCCGGGCTGATGCTGACCGAATCGACGTACTTGAGGTTGAAGACTTCGCGCTCGTCCTCGCCGTTGAGGCCGACCGACATCAGCTTCTTCTTCATGCCGCCGCCGCTGAGGTAGTACACGCGGGTGCCGTCGGCGCTGAACTGCGGCGACTCGCCGCTGGTGGCCACGCGCAGCGGACGGCTGCCGTCGGCGTTCATCACGTAGATGCCGCGATCCATCGACCACAGGCTGCCGGTGAGGCCGCCGCCGCCGGTCTTGGAATAGACGATGCGGCGCCCGTCCGGCGAGAAGCGCGGGCTGTAGTAGAAGCCTTTCTCCTGCGTCAGCCGCTTGCTGCCGCCGCCGTTGGCGCCGGTGACGTAGATCATGCTGAGCGCTTCGTCCGACCAGGTCGTGTACAGCAGCTTGTTGCCGTCGGCGCTGAAGCTGGGCTGGTATTCGTAGAGGTTGTCGTTGCCGGTCAGGCGTTCGGGCTTGCCGTCGGGCAGGCGCTTGCGCCACAGCTGGCCGACCGCGTGGAAGATCAGAGTCTTGCCGTCGGCGCTGGTGGCGACATCGCGGATCATCTTCGGATCGAAGCGGCCAGCGTCGAGGGTCTGTTCGAAACGCAGCGGCTGCGCCACGGTCTGTTCGACGTTGGCGGTGAAGGCGATCGGCTCGTGCTTGCCGTCGGCCATCGACACCCGCCACAGCTTGCCCTGCGCCCAGATCACCACCGATTTGGAGTCCGGCGTCCAGGCGAAATTCGCGTACGGGCCGAAGATCGCCCACGCCTCCTGCATGTCGTGCGAGAGCCCGTCCCACACCGGCCGCGCTTCGCCGCTGGCCAGGTCGAGCACGTGCAGCACCGACTTGTCGCGGATGCGCTTGACGAAGGCCAGCGACTTGCCGTCGGGCGAGGGCTGCGGACGCACCGCGCCGCCGGCGGTGTCGATCACCGTCGCGGTCTTGCCGCTGGCGCGTTCCAGGCGCTTGATCGCGTAGATGGTGTCGTGGGGGTTCTTGTTGTACTGGAAGCTCGGGCCGGCGGTGACGTCTTCGGAGTAGTAGACATAGCGGCCGTCGGGCGACACCGCCGGTTCGCCCAGGTCCTGTTGATCGTTCTTCTGCTTGGTCAGCTGCAGACCGCCGCCGCCGCCGGCGGCGTGATAGATCCACAACTCGCCGGCGCCGAGCGAGCGTTCGCCGGTGAAATGCTTGCGTCCGATCAGGAACTGGCCGTCGGGCGTCCAGGCCGGGTTGTTGAGCAGGCGGAAGTCTTCCTTGGTCACCGCGGTGGGGTTGCTGCCGTCGGCGCGCATGCGCCACAGGTTGTTGCCGCCGCCGCGGTCGGAGGTGAAGGCGATTTCGCGGCCGTCGGGTGAGAAGCGCGGCTGCACGTCCCAGGCCGGGCCGCTGGTGATGCGGCGCGCCTGGCCGCCGCCGATCGGCAGCAGGTAGATGTCGCCGAGCAGGGAGAAGGCGATCTCGCGGCCGTTGGGGGCGACGTCCAGGTCCATCCAGGTGCCTTCGTCGGTGTCGAAGCGCACCGTCTTGGTCTGGCCGTGCGGCGCGCTGACGTCCCACTTCTTCTCGTCCTTGTCGCCGGGCTTGCTGGCGCCCTTGGCGGTCTGGACCGAGGCGCGGGCCGGATCGGTGCCGGCGGGCTTGAGAGCGTCCTGCTCGAGTTGCACGGCCGGCTTGTCGCCGTCTTTCTTCTCCTGCGGCGCGGGCTGCGGCGGAGTCTGGGCGAGGGCCGGGGCGGCGAGCGCGCTGGCGAGCGCGAGGACGAGCAGGCGGTGACGGGTCATCGGAGCGGCTACCTGGACGGACAAAGTCCGCAGGCTAACCCGGCCGGTGGTGCGGGGGCCTGGGCTGGAAGTCGTGTTTGGGGAAGAGACTTGAGCGTCATCTCTCCAGAACGTCATTCCCGCGAAGGCGGGAATCCAGAGACTTCAGCGTCATCTCTCCAGAACGTCATTCCCGCGAACGCGGGAATCCAGCGACTTCAAAGGTTCTCGCACGAAAGGCCCTGGATTCCCGCGTTCGCGGGAATGACGGTAGGTGGGGACGCTGTTGCCGATTGCCGATTGCCGACTCCCGAATCCCGAATCCCGAATCCCGAATCCCGAATCTCGAATCTCGAATCCCGAATCCCCACTCAACCCTCGAAATCCGCCTTCTCCGCCGCAAACCCCAACGCCAGCGCGCCCTTGCCGACATTGACCATGCCGGTAAGACTCATGACGCTGTCATACAACTCCACGTTGTTATCGCGGCAAGCCACGCGCAGGGTTTCATAGCCGGGCAAGCTGCGCAGTTCCGACAACTCGCCGCCGTAGCTCAAACAGACGGTGGGCGTCATCAGACCGTTGCCGGCCACCTTGCGCGCGGCGAACTCCATCAGCTTCTGTACCGCGTTCTCGTAGCCCTTGATCTTCGCCACCGGCCCGGTTTCGCCGCGGTTGCAGTGCAGGATCGGCTTGATGTCCAGCGCCGTGCCCAAGGTCGCGCTGAGGAAACTCACGCTGCGGTCGCCGCGATGGCGGGTGCGCGCGCGCAGGTAGTTGAGGTCGCGCGGGATCAGATAACCGTGCGTGTGCAGCACCAGATGCTCCAGGCGCGCGCGGATCTTCGGCGGGCCTTCGCCGGCGCTGCGCAGGCGCACCGCTTCGACCGCGGTGATGCCCTGCGCCGCGAACAGGTTCAGCGTGTCGATCACCCGCAACGAGAACGGCGTGTTGATGCCGGCGGCGCTGCGCACCGGGCGGTAGTCGTTGAGGATCGCGAAGCTGGCCTGATTGGCGTTCTCGAACACCGGACTGCGGGTCTTGGTGATCGTCATGCAGAACACGTAGTCGTAATCGATCGCCAGTTGGCTGACGAACAGATCGCGTACCTGCTGCACGGTGAACGGCGTGGTCTCGGCCTCGAAGCCGCGATCGGCCAGATGCGCGTGCAGGAACTGCAGCGTGGCTTGTTCGTTGCGGTGATCGGCGAGCACGGCCTGACCGATGCGCACGGTGATGGGCAACAGATGGATATCGTTCTGTTGCAGGTAGTCCAACGGCAGATCGCAAGCGGAGTCGACGACGATTCCAATGCGCATGGGTCCCCCCCGGGTCTTGGCGCGTGGTTATCGAATGTTTCCGCAGCATACCGTTTCGCGACGTGTGTCACGCAAGAATGCGCTTACCCGGCGCCGGCCTCGTTCAGGCCCGGCGTTGCACTCCTACCGGCAGCTGCTTGAGCCGTTGCATTTCGGGATCTTCAAGCCAATCGGGGTGTTGCAGTGCGTCAAGGGCGAAATCGTGTGCGTCGTTGCCCCAGAACAACTCATTACCAATACTCAACGTAGGCACGCCGAAGACACCGGCCAACAGAGCCGATTCGGTGTTCGCGCGCAGGGCCGATTTGGTCTGATCGCTGCCGATCGCGCCGATGTCCACGCCCAGCGCGGCGACGACCGGGCTCAGGGCCTCGATGCTGTCGCCGGCCTGTCCTTGAGTCCAGATCCAATCGAAGATCGCATCCACCGCCTCGGGCGTGTTGCCGGCGGCCACGCACAGGCGCAGCGCGGCCAGCGGATTGAACGGATGCGCCGGCGGAAAGCGTAGCTCGGCGCCTTCGCGGCGCGCCTGCCACAGCACGTGGCGATAGGTGAATTCGCGCTTGCCGGGAATTTCCGCCGGGCCCTTGTTGCCGTGCGCGGCCAGGATCGCGCCGAACGCCACCGGCACCAGCGCGATCGACCGCTCGCGCGCGATCGAGCGCAGCTTGCGCCATTGCAGATACGAAAACGGCGAGATGAAATCGAAGTACCAGCGCAATGCCGGTTGCGGGTCGCTCATCGCCTGACTCCTTATTTCCACGCGCCGATGATCACGCCGTAGAGAATGAATTGGATGATGTGATAACCGCTGTCGATCATCCACAGCTTCAGGCTGCGCTGGGCGAAGGCGTAGTTGATGCCGAAGCTCATCGAGACGAAGAACAGGCCGACCACGAAGCCCACGCCGAAGCCGTCCGCGGCGCTGGCCTGCGGCGGCATCAGCACGGCGAAGATGGTCGCGGCGAGGAAGGCGCAGACGATGGCGATGGCGAAGGTCAGGCCCGGATGGTCGGGCTTGGCGTCCGGGTCCATGCCGGCTTCGCGGCACCAGGCTTTCTTGAACAAGGGCCCGTACCACAGGCCGCCGAGCACGAAGGCCGAAGCGGTGGCGGCGATGATCGCCAGCCAGTTGACGTGTGCGATGGGCAGGGTCATGAGGGCATTCCGGAAGCGGTCGGGCGGCGATGGCGGCAAGCATACGCTGTGGGGTGGTGAGGGAAGGTCAAGCGCGGCGAGGCGGCGGTAGCCACAGCCGCAGCCGTTGCCGCAGCTGTTGCCGTTGCTGTTCCCCCCTTTGAAAAAGGGGGGCAGGGGGGATTTAGCTTTTCGCCTTATCGCGGTGGAGCCAAATCAAAAGCAAATCCCCCCTAGCCCCCCTTTTTCAAAGGGGGGAATCGGTAGGTGGGATCAAAGGGGGGCGGTAGGCGGGATGCGCTATCGGATCGGACGTTGCCGGATCAACGCCCCGCCGGCGTCGGATACGCGCGCGGCAAGCCGTTGTCCGGATGCAGGTAACGATCGCGCAACTCGGTCTGGCGGCTGCGCATCGAAATCGCACGGCCGTCCATCCACACCTGCAAGGCCACGCTGCTGACATCGAGCGGGTCGCCGCTCCACAGCACCAGATCGGCGCGCTTGCCCGGCGCGATCGAACCGACTTCGCCGGCCACGCCGAAGGTTTCCGCCGGCACCCGGGTCAGCCCGGCCAGGCCGTCGGCCCACGGCAAGCCGGCGGCGACCGCATTGCCGGCCAGCTGCCGCACCTTGCGCACGTTGTGCGAGGCGCCGCCTTCGCTGAAACCGACCGCGACCCCGGCCGCGCGCAGACGCGCCGCGTTTTCCATGCTGGCGCCGACCTGATCGAAATCGCTCGGCAGGTTGGACAGTGGGTTGACGAACACCGGCACCTTCGCCGCCGCCAATTGCGGCGCCAGGCGCCAGGCCTCGCCGCCGCCGGCAATGGCGATGCGCAGCTGATGTCTGGCCGACCAGCGCAGCAACTGGCGGATGTCGGCGGCGCGATCCACGCCGAACACGATCCGCCCGCCGCCGCCGAAATACTTCTGCAGCGCGCTGCGTCCGGCCGGCGTCAGCAGCGCGGCGTGATTGTCCGGGCCGATGCGCCCGTGCAATTCGTCGACCAGTTGATCCAGGATCATCCACTGCGCCGCGCGCGAACTGCCGCTCAGCCCCAGGCTGTCCTTGCCCAGGCGCACGAACAGCACGCGCGGGCCGATCGGGTCGGGGCCGCCGTCCAGGCGTTCGATCCCGCCCTGGCCGGCGACGATCGAGCCGCCGCTGGCGGTGCCGGCGCCGAGCAGGGTCCAGCCGATGCCTTCGATGCGGGTGACCGGAATCACCACCGAATCCGGGTTGTAGGCCAGGGTGACGTCGAACTCCGGCCGCACCGTCATTTCCTTGGTGTCGGCGCCGAGCGCGAGGGTTTCATCGACCGTCGCCTTTTCGCCGGACACTTCCTCCAGGCCGATTTCGCTGATGCCGCCGAACAGGGTCGGCGTGACCGGCCGGCCCTCGGCTTCGATCACCTGCGCGCCGGCCGGCGCGCTGAGGCCCTTGCCGACCGCGCGCACCACGCCGCCGGAGACCAACACGTCGGCATGTTCCAGCGAACCTTGCGCCGTGGCGGTGTGGACGGTGGCGTTGCGGATCAGCACGTTCTGCGCGGATGCGGCGAAACTGACGCACGCCAGCAGGGCGGCGAACAGCGGCGCATGCCGCAGTACGGACACGCGGCTCATTGCACACCTCCGGTTTGCGTCGCCGTCTGCGCGGCCGGTTGCCCGAGCATGAAATCGGACTTGGGCTGGCGCGACGGATCGGCGCGGTCGTAAACGCGCGCGCCGTCGATGTAGACCTGCTCGGCCTTGGCGTAGACGCTGAAGGGATTGCCGTTCCACACCACCACATCGCCCATCTTGCCCGGCTCCAGGGTGCCGGTGCGCTCGACGATGCCCAGCGCCTTGGCCGGGTTCTGGGTGAGCCAGCGGATCGCCCGCTCCGGCGCGATGTCGATGCCGGCCAGGCGCGCGTGCGCCATCACCTTGGCCGCTTCCTGGTTGAGCCGCTGGATGCCTTCCTCGGAATCGGAATGCACGATCGCGCAGCTGTTGGCCGGGCGATCGACGATGGCGAGGTTTTCCTGGATGCCGTCGAAGGCTTCCATCTTGAAGCCCCACCAGTCGGCCCACAACGCGCCGCAGACGTTTTCCTGCGCCAGCCGGTCGGCGATCTTGTACGCCTCCACGCCGTGGTGGAAGGCGGCGATCTTGAAGCCGAACTCCTTCGCCAGATCGAGCATGGTGGTCATCTCGTCGGCGCGGTAGCAGTGGATGTGGACCAGGATGTCGCCCTTGATCGCACCGGCCAGGGTGTCGAGCTTGAGATCGCGCTTGCCGCCGGTATCTTTCTCGCTGTCGGCGTTGTTGGACGCAGGGGTGGAACTCTGCCACCAGCGCTTCTTCGCCGGCGCGGCGGCCTTGGGCGAGGTCTTGCGCAGGTATTCGCTGGCGTCGATGAAGGCCGCGCGGTAACCGGCGACGTTGCCCATGCGTGTGCCCGGCGAGACGTTGCGGCTGCCGTAGACGCGCTTGGGGTTCTCGCCGCAGGCCATCTTCAGGCCCCACGGCGCGCCGGGGAATTTCATCGCCTGGTAGGAGGTGGCGGGCACGTTCTTGAGAGTGACGCCGCGGCCGCCGATCAGGTTGCCCGAGCCGGGCAGGATCTGCAGCGAGGTGATGCCGCCGGCCAGCGCGGTTTCGAAGCCTGGGTCCTGCGGCCAGATCGAGTGCTCGGCCCAGACGTTGGGCGTGACCGGGCTGGTCATCTCGTTGCCGTCGGCGTGGGCGCTGACGCCGGGGCTGGGGTACACGCCCAGGTGCGAGTGGACGTCGATGATCCCCGGCGTGACCCACTTGCCGGTCGCATCCACGCGCGCCGCGTCGGCCGGCGCGTCCAGGGCGCTGCCGACCGCGACGATCTTGCCGCCCTGCAGCAGCACATCGGCGTTGTCCAGGCGCTGGCCGGTGCCGGTCAGGACCGTGGCGTGCTGCAGCAGCACCGGGCCCGAGCCGAGCGCCTTGTAGGTGCTGGGATAGGGGTCCTGGGTGTAACGGGAGGTCGAAGCGGGCGCGGCGGGCGCGGCCGTGGCCGCCTGCGCGGCGCTGGCGAGCAACGCCAGGCCGCAGCCGGCCAGGAACGGTCGAAGCATGATTTCCCCCGGGGAAAGCGGAGCCAGGTGTCGAGCGGCGGGTAACCATGGAACCGTAACGGCCGCTTTGTGCGCTGCCAACCCTGACTATCGTCATGGGCGGTGCCACAATGGCCGTACAACAACAAGAAAAGGCCAAGGCATGAAAGACAAAGAACAGATC
The DNA here is from genome assembly GCF_052113885.1 of Lysobacter sp. TAB13. Lineage (NCBI taxonomy): Bacteria > Pseudomonadati > Pseudomonadota > Gammaproteobacteria > Lysobacterales > Lysobacteraceae > Lysobacter > Lysobacter sp. TAB13. The sequence goes on from NZ_JBFRDR010000026.1 coordinate 23,577, forward strand.
GTCGAAAACTGGCTGCCGCGTTACACCGGCGTGCCCCTGGACCAGTTCGGCCAGCACATCCTGCTGACCAACTTCGGCGGTTACCTGCACACCTTCGCCCGCCTGACCGGCGCGGAGATCGTCGGCATGGACCGGCCGATGCCCAGCGCGACCGCCGACGGCATCACCATGATCAACTTCGGCATGGGCAGCCCGAACGCGGCGACCATGATGGACCTGCTCTCGGCGATCATGCCGCAGGCGGTGTTGTTCCTGGGCAAGTGCGGCGGCCTCAAGCGCAAGAACGAGCTCGGCGACCTGGTCCTGCCGATCGCGGCGATCCGCGGCGAAGGCACCTCCAACGACTACCTGCTGCCCGAAGTGCCGGCATTGCCGGCGTTCGCCTTGCAGCGCGCGGTCTCGACCATGATCCGCGACCTCGGCCACGACTACTGGACCGGCACCGTCTACACCACCAACCGCCGGGTCTGGGAGCACGACGAAGCCTTCAAGGAGCGTCTGCGCGCGATGCGCTGCATGGCCATCGACATGGAAACCGCGACCGTGTTCGCCGCCGGCTTCGCCAACCGCATTCCCTGCGGCGCGCTGTTGCTGGTCTCGGACCAACCGATGATTCCCGAGGGCGTGAAGACCGAGGCTTCCGACGCCAAGGTCAGCGCGAGCTTCGTCGATACCCACATCGGGGTTGGCATCGAAGCGCTGAAGCTGATCCGGCGGCATGGCAAGTCGGTGCGGCATTTGCGCTTCGACGAGTAAGATCCGCCATCCATCAGGCCCCGGGGAGGGCTCATGCGCAGCATCGTCATCAACGCATCGCTGACGGTGCTGCTGGCGCTGGGAGCCGCTGGGGGCGCCGTGGCGCAACCGCCGGCGCCGGCCGCGGCGCCGATTCTGGACGAGGTCCGGTCCAGGCCGCGCCTGGGCGTGTACTACTTCGATCCGGCCAACAACAATTCCGAGGAATGGGGCGCGTTGGCCGGCCTGGTCGGCTGGGGCATCAATCGGTTCATCAACGCCACGCCCGCGCTCAAGCGGGCCAGCGTCGCCGAGCGCGACCGCATCGCCGTGAAGGTGGACGTGCCCGCCGAGCGCGCCGCGCTGCTGGGCGCGTTGCGCGCCGATGCGGCGCCGGCTTTGCTGGTGCTTCGCTACGGCATGAGCCAGGACATGTCGGCGTTGATGGTGCTGGCCGAGCTGCGCTCGCCCGACGCGCCGCACGAAAAACCCGTGCGGTTGGCGTATCAGTCGCCGGTGCACGAGTTGCAGGCCAAGACCGCGCAGCAGATCCAGGCCGACGTCGCCGACGTGGAGCGGCGCAAGCCGGAGCTGAGCGCGCGTGAGTACCGCAAGGCGCTGGAACAGGCGAATTCGCCGCAGCGCGACTGGCCGGCGATCTATCGCGCCCACGCCCAGCATTGGCTCGACGACGATGCCGCGGCGCTGCGCCTGGCGTTGGCACAGGCGCGCGAACGCATGGAAGCGATGATCGAATTCGCGCGCGCCAACGATTCGACCCTGTCCGCCACCGGCCTGTTGCCCAAGGTCGGCGAAACGCTCTCGCGCGACGGCGAACTGCGCAGCAAGGTCGAGGCGGCCGACCTCATCGTCGCCAAGCGCTCCGACGATCCGGAGTACTACCTGGGCTGGACGACGTTCCTCGCCGACGACAGCGCCGCGCGGTGAATCGCGTGCGCCTTGGCTGGATCGCATCGCTGCAACTTAAGGAAGCCGTCGCATGATCGCGCCTCGACGAAGCCCATGGTGGTTGCTCGCGCTGCTGTGCTGCGTGTTTCCGGTCGCGGCGGCCGACCCCGCCGTCGAACGTGTCCTCGCCCGCTGGGACGGCGATACCCGCGTCGATCTCAAGGCCGTGGTCGTGCTGCGCGACGGCGAACTCATCGCCGAGCGCTACTACAACGGCGACGACGCGCGCAGCCTGCACGACATGCGTTCGGCCGGGAAAAGCGTGACCGCGCTGCTGGCCGGGATCGCGCTCGATCAAGGCCGGATCGCCTCGCTGGACGATCCGATCGAACGCTATCTGCCCGCCGCGCGCGGCAAGCCGGTGGCGGGCACCTCGGTACGCGATCTGCTGACGATGCGCTCGGGACTGGATGCCGACGACACGCAGGAAGGCTCGCCCGGCAACGAAGACCGTCTCGATGAGGCCGTCGATCCAGCCGCGTTCGCACTCGGCATACCGCGCCGCGAGGCCGCCGGGACGCGCTATCAGTACAACTCGCTGACCGCGTATCTGGCCGGATGGGTGGTCGCGGCGGCGGTCGCGCAACCGCTCGACGAATTCGCGCGCGCGAATCTGTTTCAACCGTTGGGCATCGAACATTGGCAGTGGCAGCGCGATGCCTCCGGCCATGCCAAGGGCCAGGGCAACCTGTCGCTGAGCGCGCGCGACATGGCCGCCATCGGCGAGTTAGTGCTCGACGGCGGCGAGCACGCCGGACGCCGGCTGATCTCGCGCAAGACCCTGGACGACATCCTGACCCCGCGCATCGCCATCGCCGCGGTCGATCCTTTCGCGGATCACTACGGCTACTTCTGGTATCTGCGGACCCAGCGCATCGCCGGCCGCGACGTGCCGGTCGCGTTCGCTTCCGGTAACGGCGGCAACAAGATCTACGTGGTGCCGTCGCTGCGCGCGGTGATCGCGATCACTTCCTCCGCCTACGGCCGCGGTTATGGGCAGCGGCGCTCGCAGGACATCCTGCGCGCGGTGCTCGCGGCGATGGGGCCGGCTGTGGCGACGGACTGAGCGGTTCGTCGCGTCGCACGATCTGTGGGCTGCTGTAAGCGCCCCGGGAAGGCTGAACGGTTTACCCCGCGCCGAGCAAAAACCCACTGGATTTATAGGGGTTTTGCGACGCCCGACACGCGACATCCGAAGGCCTGAGACCTGCGCGGACGACACTGTGCTCCACGACCGGAGGACAGGTCATGGAACAGCTCATCTTCACCGTCATCGGCGCCCTGCTTACCTGGGCGTTCTACTTCATCCAGCGAATCGCCGAGCGTCGCGGCACTGTCGATGCGATCGAGCGCGGCAAGCAGTTGCTCGCGTTGAAGCAGGAGCTCGACGGCGCGCACACCAGCGTCGAGGAACTGCGCCGTTTCGAAAACAAGCTGATCGGCAAGGCCGAAACCGCCGCGCGCATCGCCGACAATTATTTCGGCAAGGCCGAGGCGATCGCGCGCGACAGCGACGACGATCGGGTCAGTCAGGCCGACATGGGCGAGCAGGCGATCGCCGAGCTCAGCCGCGAGCAGACGCGCCTGGACGGTCTGGTCGCGCACCTGCGCAAGCAGATCGATGGCGAGGATCTGGCCGCGTTCGAGCAGGCGCATCAGGCCTGGCTGGCGTTTCGCGAGCGCCATGCGCGCTTCGTTTCGCAGTCGTATTCGTCCGGGCCGATCCGGCCGCTGATCTATGCGGTGACGATGGAAAGTCTCACCGTGGCCTGGATCAATGAGTTGGAGACGCAGTTGGGCGAGGATGAGGCGGGGTGATGGGGCGAGGTTGGCTTTGGTTTGGCGTTCCCGCGAAGGCGGGGATGCAAGGCTTCATCGCGGCGTGAAAGCAAAGTCGCTGGATCCCCGCGTTCGCGGGGATGACGGGGGAATGGCGGTGCGGCGCGACATGGCGTAACGCGCGGTGTCGCTCGCACCGCATCGCGCCTTACGTTGCGTCGTCCATCGCGCCATCCACCCGGCCGCACCCACGACACACCCGCACCCGTTTTGCTACGGTTCGCTCCCTGTCCCCAAGCGCAGGTTCCGCATGTCCGTCACCGCACAAGACGTCGTCGATTTCTGGCGCAAGGCCGGTCCCGGCCGCTGGTTCGATCGCGACGACCATTTCGATCAGCAATGCCGCAGCGGCTTTCTCGATGCCCACCACGCCGCGGCGCGGCGCGAGCACGACGACTGGGTCGAGCGCGACGCCGAGTCGGCGCTGGCGCTGTTGATCCTGCTCGACCAGATTCCGCGCAACGTGTTCCGCGGCAGCGCGCATTCGTACGCGACCGATCCGCTGGCGCGGCACTACGCGCGGCGCGCGCTGGAACTCGGCCACGACCGCAGCATCGAGCCGGAACTGCGGTCGTTCTTCTATCTGCCGTTCGAACATTCCGAGGATTTGCTCGATCAACGCCGCTCGGTCGAACTGCACCGGGCGCTGCCGGCCGGTGCCGACGGCACCGACGCCGCGCAGTGGGCGATCAAGCATCTGGAAATCATCGAGCGCTTCGGCCGTTTCCCGCATCGCAACGCGGCGCTGGGTCGCGACAGCAGCGCGGAAGAACAGGCCTATCTCGACGGCGGCGGCTTCAAGGGCTGAGGCGGTTGCGGGCGCGATGCCCGCATGGGGTCACCGCTCGCGTTGCCGGCGATGACGCACGCCGATACGCCAGCGCCAAAAACGCGAAAGCCGCGACGCGAACGTCGCGGCTTTCGCAGCAACAACGAAGGCGATCAGTACTTGGCGATAGCGCCGTCCAGATCGGCCCAGGCGTCGATGCCGCCTTCGACGTTATAGACCTCGCGGTAACCCAGCTGACGGAAATGCTCGGCCGCCTGCGCGCTGCGGCCGCCGTGGTGGCACAGGAATGCCAGCGGCGTGTCCTTGGGCAGGGTTTCCAGCGCGCTGGTGCCGTGATCGAAGCTGTCGAAGGCCAGATCGACCTGAGCGATGGCGCGTTCGTCCGGCGGACGCACGTCTACCAGGCGCAGCGAACCGGCGCGCACGCGCTCGCGCGCGTCGGCCGGAACGATCGCGCGCACCGCCGGCGGCGCGTTCGGGTTGGTGATCACCAGGCCGCGGCCGCGTTCGTCGTCGGCCCAGTCGATCGACACGCCGTCGGCGCGGCGGGCGTTGATCCAGTCGGTCTGCACGCGCACGCCCTCGACTTCCACCGCGACCGCATTGGCGTCGATCGGCGCCAGCTGCAGGCGTACGTTATGGCGCGCATCGACTTCCAGCTGCACCGCGTAATCGGTGCCGGCATTGGCAACCGCGTCGCGCAGCATCTGCGCCGCGGCCGGGGTGATGCTGAGCTTGGGCGGGCTGCGATCGGGCGCCGGCAGGCCGAGCGCGCTGTGCAATTCGCCGCTGGCGGCCATCTGCTCGATGATGTCGCTGCCGCCGACCAGCTGCGCGTCGATGTACAGCTGCGGGATGGTCGGCCACTCGCCGTAGGCCTTGATGCCCTCGCGGATTTCCGGATCGGCCAGCACGTCCACATGGGCGTAGCCCTGCGGCAGCAGCGCGTTCAGCGCGCCGGAGGCCTTGGCCGAGAAGCCGCACTGCGGCGCGGTCGGGCCGCCTTTCATGAACAGCACGACGCGGTTGGACTGAAGCAGGGTTTCGATGCGCGAGCGCAGGGCGGGATCGAGGGACATGACGGTCTGGTTTGGCGGGAATGAAGCCCACATGGGGGCGGCCGGCGGGTGCCGCAAGGTAGGATGGCGCATCCGCGGTGCCAGCCGCCGTCGCGTTACCGTCTGGAGCCGTTCCCCCGCGCATGAGCATCGCCAGCATCGCTGTCCTCCATCGTCCGCCGCGCCGCCCCTGGGCCTGGCTGTGGCTGTTCGGCGCCTCGCAGTTGCTCATGCTGGCGTTGTGGTGGCGGTTCGGCTGGGCGGCCGGGCTGGCGGCGATGCTGGTCAGCCACGGCGCCATGTTCTGGGGCACCTTGTGGCCGCGCTCGCGTTTGTTCGGACCCGTGCTCGCGCGCCTGCCGACGCAGGCGCGGGCGATGTGGCTGACCATCGACGACGGCCCCTCCGACGACACCCCGGCGATGCTCGACCTGCTCGATCAGTACGGCGCCAAGGCGACGTTCTTCCTGGTCGCCGAACGCGCCGCGGCGCGGCCGCAGCTGGCGCGCGAGATCGTCCGCCGCGGCCACGGCATCGGCAATCACAGCCAGTCGCATCCGCAGGCCTGGTTCTGGGCGCTGGGACCGGGGCGGATGGCGGCGGAGATCGAACAGGCGCAGGCCGGCCTGCGCACGGTGACCGGGGTGACGCCGCGCTGGTTCCGCGCGGTGGTCGGCATGGCCAATCCGTTCGTGTCGGCGTCGTTGAAGAAACTGGCGCTGGCGCGGGTGGCGTGGAGCGCGCGCGGCTTCGACGGCGTGCGCGGCGAGCCCGACTCGGTGGTGGCGCGCATCGTCGCCGATTTCCGCCCCGGCGCGATCGTGCTGCTGCACGAGGGCGCGCCGCACGGCAACAACGTGGCGATCGTCGAAGGCGTGCTGCGGGCGATGAAGGATGCCGGCTACGTCGCGGTCGTGCCCGAGTAAGCGCTCAGCTCAGCTCAGCTCAGGCGCGAGCGACGATCAGCCAGTTGTTGAACGGCGTATTGCCGTACAGCGGCGCCACCGTGGTGCTCAGCCCGTGCCCCTGCAACTGCTCGCGCAGCGCTTGCGCTTGCGGGTAACAGCGCGGCGCCGACTGCATCCAGCCGATCATCTTGGCCAGGCGGTCGGAGATCAGGCCGACCCGGCCGCGGCCGCTGCCGTCGGCCAGGGCCGTGCGGATGACCAGGCGCGCGCCGGGCTCCAGCATCGACGCGGCGGCATCGATCAGGCCGCGTTGGGTCGGCGCGTCCAGGTATTGCAGGACATCCAGGATCGTCACGCTGCCGCGATGCGGCGGCGGGCCCTGCGCCAGATCGACCAGATCGAAGCGCGCCCGGGTCAGTTCGACCTTGCCGGCGACCTTGCGCGCGCGGCCGATCTTGGCCGCGTCGTTGTCGACGCCGCGATACGCCATCGTCTGCCCGTCCAGGCGCAGCGCGTGCACCAGCAGGCCCAGGCCGCAGCCCAGGTCCAGCACCGGCGCGCGGCTGCCGCGCAACGCTTGCAGCACGCCGGGATACAGCGGATCGCTGCCGAGCTTGGCGCGGCTGTAGTAGTAGTCCCAGCGATTGCCGAGCGGATGCGCCGGCAGGAAGGCGCGCGCGATGGCGATGGCGCGTTCGCGCGGAAACGGGCGCGTGGCGTCGATGACGGCGGTCACCGCGGCGCCGGTTCCCGCAGCAGATCGCGCGCCACCGGCAGCGCCAGCGCGGTCCACTGCGCGTACATCGCCGCCGACGGATGCAGGCCGTCTTCGGCCAGCATGATTGCTTCGCTTGCGCGCTCGCGCGACACCGGGGTGATATCGACGAAGGCCACATTCAACTGCGCGCACACTTGCGCGGCGCTGCGATTGAACACGTCCAGCTCGGCGCCGATGACCTCCGCGCCGCGCTGATCGGTGGCGCCGAACGGCGTCGCGCCCCAGTCGGGAATCGACAGCACCAGCACCCGGTCGGCGCGGCCGCGCGCGTAGCCGATCGCGCGCCGCAGCAGATCGCGGAACTCGGCCGCGTATTGCACCGCGCTGCGGCCGCGGTATTGGTTGTTGACGCCGATCAGCAGGCTGACGAAATCCCATTGGCCCAGCGGCTCGGCCAGATCCAGCGCGAGCGCCAGCTCATCGGTGGTCCAGCCGGTGGTGGCGATGATCCGCGGCGCGTCCACGGCGATGCCGTGTTCGCGCAACTGCACCGTCAATTGCACCGGCCAGCGGCCGGATTCGGGCACGGCCTCGCCGATGGTGTAGCTGTCGCCGAGCGCGAGGTAGGTCAGCGCCATCGCGGCCTCAGGCCACGGCGGCGCGCTGGCTCTGCGCGCGCGCGGCGTAGCGGTCGAGCACGCGCTCGATCCGGCCGAACACTTCGCGCACCTGCGCCGGTTCGGGCAGCAGGGTCACGCGGAAGTGGTTGCGGTACGGCACGTTGAAGCTCGAACCGGGAACCACCAGCACGTCCTCGGTTTCCAGCAGTTCCAGGGCGAACTTGTGATCGTCGAAGCCGTGCGCGGCCGCGCCGGTCACCGCCGGGAATGCGTACAGCGCGCCGGCCGGCACGACCAGTTCCAGATGCTGGCTGGCCTGCACCGATTCGATCACCGCGCGGCGCGCCTCGAACAGGCGTCCGCCCGGCTCGCACAACGGGGTGATGGTGTCGGTGCCGTTGAGCGCGGCCTCGATCGCGAACTGGCCCGGCACGTTGGCGCACAGGCGCAGCGCGCCGAGCAGGTCCATGGCGTGATGGAAATCGCCGCTGGCGACCGGGTCGCCCGACAGCACCGCCCAGCCCACGCGCCAGCCGCAGGCGCGATGGACCTTGGACAGGCCGCCGAAGCTCAGGCAGGGCAGATCGCCGGCGATCGGCGCGACCGGAGTGAACTGGGCGCCGTCGTAAAGGATGGAGTCGTAGATTTCATCGCACATCAGCAGCAGCTTGTGCTTGGCGGCGATGGCGACGATGCGTTCGATCAGCTCGCGCGGGTAGGCGGCGCCGGTCGGGTTGTTGGGGTTGATCAGCACGATGGCGCGGGTGCGGCTGGAGACCAGTTGCTCGATCTCGTCCGGGTCGGGCAGAAAGCCGTTCTCGGGCTGGCAGCGGTAATACACCGGGCGGCCGTCGTTGAGGATGGTCGCGGCCGACCACAGCGGGTAGTCGGGCGAGGGCAGCAGCACTTCGTCGCCGGGATTGAGCAGTGCGCGCAGCGACAGATCGATCAGCTCACTCACGCCGTTGCCGACGAACACGCGCTCGGGCGAGGCGTTGGGCGTGCCGCGCTTCTTGTGGAAGGCGGCGATGGCCTCGCGCGCGACCGGCAGGCCCTGCTGATGGGTGTAGGGATCGGTATCGGCGATGTGGTCGGCGATCGCGCGCTGCAGGTGTTCGGGCGCGCGGAACCCGAAGGCGCCGGGGTTGCCGATATTGAGCTTGATCTGCTTGCGTCCCTGGGCTTCCAACTCTCTGGCTCGCCGGGCCAGTTCACCGCGGATTTCGTAACGGACTTCGGACAGGCGTTCGCGGGTTTTCAAGGGCGGAAGGGACATTGGAGCGGGCAGGGTCGATGGATGGGGCTTCAGACTAGCTGAATCGGCCCGACTAAGCAGCTTGGCGGCGGCGAAAAACCCCGGTTTCGGCGGCGCCGGCCCGGGCCGGGCGCACGTTTCCCGGATTTCGCCGCGGCGGCCCGTGCCGGCGGGTATCCGGCGCGCGGCGGGCGGGACGGTCCCGATTCCGGCGTCGAATCCCGCCAGCGGCGCGCAATCGCGACGAAACCGGCGGGCAGCCTATGTAGAATCGCGCCATGCCTGAACTGCGCCCGCGCCTTTGACTCCCGAACTCGCCGCCTTGCAGGCGATCGGATGGCCGATCACGGCCGAGGAGCTTCTGCCGGCCGACCCGGTATGGCGCCAGGCCTTGGCCGATCACCCCCAGGCCCGCCCGGCGCGGGTCACCGAGCAGCATCGCAGCGGCTATGTCGTCTCCGACGGCCCCGACAGCGGCTATCGAGTGGAGTCCCTGCCCGAATGGCAGCGCGCGGCCAGCTACAAGAAAGGCGCGCTGGCGCCCGAACAGCGGCCCGGTGTGGGCGACTGGATGCTGGTCGAAGGCGATCCCGAGCGCGCCAAGGTCGTGGCGCTGCTGCCGCGCTACAGCGCGATCAAGCGCGGCGCGGCAGGCGAGCACTACAAGCAGCAGCTGATCGCGGCCAACATCGACACCGTGTTCGTGGTCTGCGGCCTGGACGCGGACTTCAATCCGCGCCGGATCGAACGCTATCTGCTGCTGGTGCGCGGCGGCGCCGAGCCGGTGATCGTGCTGACCAAGGCCGACGAAGCGACCGCCGCCAACGAGCACGCCGTCGCCGAAGCCACCGGCGCCCTGATCGAACTGGCCCAGGGCGTGGCGATCCGCGCGGTCAACGCGCGCGACCGCGAGAGCAGTGTCGCGGCGATGTCGCCGTGGCTGAAACCTGGGCGCACCGTGGTGCTGGTCGGTTCCTCCGGCGCCGGCAAGTCCACGCTGACCAACAGCCTGCTGGGCATCGAACGCATGAAGACCGGCGCGGTGCGCGAAAGCGACGCGCGCGGCCGCCACACCACCACGCATCGCGCCCTGATCCCGCTGCCGTCGGGCGCCTGCCTGATCGACACGCCGGGCATGCGCGAACTCAAGCCGACCGGCGAAGAGGACGTGGCGGAGAATTTCAGCGACATCGAAGCCCTGGCCGAGCAATGCAAGTTCCGCGATTGCTCGCACGCCAGCGAACCCGGTTGCGCGGTGCGCGAGGCGATCGAGAACGGCAAGCTCGACCCGCAGCGTTTCGCCAGCTATCTGAAGTTGAGCGGCGAAGTCTCCGGCGCGGCCAGCAAGCTCGCCAACCGGCGCGCGCAGAAGGCCGACATCAAGGCGCCCGGCAAGCCGGCCGGCAAGCGTTCGGACGACAAGCATGGGCGGCGTTGAGCGCGCTTGCGTTGTCTTGCGGGTTGCGCCGCTGGGGCGTGACGAAGAGCGAATCCCCCCTGCCCCCCTTTTTCAAAGGGGGGAGGTGATCGGAGCGGTTCGTCGGTTGCAGGTGCGTTCGCCGGGATTCGCAGTGAACGCACCACGTCCACACACCGCCGCGGCAATCGCAATCGCACCTCGCCCACACGCCGCGCCCTTTGAAACCCCCGTGCTGTTCCCCCCTTTGAAAAAGGGGGGCAGGGGGGATTCGCTCTTAGCTCCTATCGCTCCTTACCCAAACCCCAAGGCCGCCGGAGCGGTTCGTCGATTGCAGGTGCGTTCGCCGGCATTCGCAGCAATCGCAATCGCACCTCGCCCACACACCGCGCCCTTTGAAACCCCCGTGCCGTTCCCCCCTTTGAAAAAGGGGGGCAGGGGGGATTCGCTCTTAGCTCTTACCGCCCCTCACCCAACCCCCAAGGCCGCCCCATGAGCGTCCTGAGCACCGACCTGCGCCCCGACATCCAGCATCACGCCGCGCTCGACGCGCGCATGGTCCGCGCCGCGCGCGGCATCAAACTGTTGACGATGGCCAGCTGGCCGGCCGGTCTGGAAGCGCCGTTCCTTGCCGACTACGCCCGCGGCGTCGCGCGGCTGCCGGTCATCGACTACCCCAAGCACGACTTCTCCGAAGTGCGCGCCGAACTCGACGCGATCGCCGCCGAAGCCGACCGCGATCATCCGCTCGGCGAATACCTGATCGAATCCGCGCATTCCTGGGGCGTGGCCGCGCAACTGCTCGAATGCCTGGGCACCACCGCGGTCACCGACTACTCGGTGCAGTTGTTCGGCAAGCCCGACGCCGCCCTGCCCGGGCAGGGCCCGAGCACGCGCGAGGCGGCCAACCACTTCATCTCCATCGCCAACGAACTCGACCGCGAACTGATGTCGCCGGCCGAAACCGTGGAGATTTCCGCGACCGCGCTGAGCCTGCAACTGCAGCGCGATCTGGACGACTACTTCGACGCCCGCGTGATCGAAGTCGTGCTCGATCCGGAGCTGATCGCCAAGGCCGCCGCCGGTTCCACCCGCATCCGCCTGCGCAGCGGCGCGGCGTTCAGCGATTACGACCGCCACCAGCTGCTGCAGCACGAAGCCTTCGTGCATTCGCTCACCGCGCTCAACGGCCGCGAGCAACCGGTGCTGCCGAGCCTGGCCTTGTCCTCGCCGCGCAGCACCGCGACTCAGGAAGGCCTGGCGACCTTCGCCGAACAGATCACCGGCAGCATCGACATCGGCCGCATGAAACGCCTGAGCCTGCGCATCGACGCGGTCGCGATGGCGCTGGACGGCGCCGACTTCATCCAGGTGTTCCGTTATTTCATCGACGCCGGCCAATCGTCGTCCGACAGCTTCGCCTCGGCCCAGCGCGTGTTCCGCGGCGTGCCGACTCATGGCGGCGCGGCCTTCACCAAGGACACCGTGTACCTGCGCGGTCTGGTCGGCGTGCACACCTTCTTCCGCTGGGCGCTGCGCCAGCAAAAGCTGCATCTGTGCCGCTGGCTGTTCGCCGGCAAGATGACCCTGGGCGACGTGCAGCGCTTCGAACCTCTGTTCCAGGACGGCGTGCTCGCGCCGCCGCGCTGGATGCCGCCGTGGATCACCCGTGCCAACGGTCTGGCGGGAATGCTGGCGTTCTCGCTGTTCGCCAATCGGATCCGGTTGGATCAGATGGCTGAGGGCGATTTCAGCGAGATCGGCTAACTCTGCCGATACAGGACCACATCGGTTTCCACCGCCTCCACCACCATCGCGCCGCTCCACTCGCGCGCATGACCGGCCGGCGCCGCCGCGCTGGCCGCGAGCACGACGCAGCGCGAGGGATAGTGAGAAGTGGGGTGATAGGTGAATTGCACCCGGTTGCATTTCGGGCTCTTGACCGCGTCCGACGGCGTGTCCTCATCCACGACCGCGCTGTCGGCGAATACCTTGCCAGTGGCTTCTCGGCCCATGATGCCGCGGGCGATCTGCTCCAGGTCGTACCAGCCGGGAATCTCGGCGTCCTTGGGTTTCTTTGCCACGGTCGTTCTCCCGTCGCTTATTCGGTTTTGAAGTTGGCGTCGCGCAGCGCCTGGATCAGCGTCTTCAGATCGTCGTAGGGTTCGCTGTCGCGCAGATCGTTGAGGCTGTTCTTGAGATTGGTGCGCCGTTCGGCGAGGGTGCCGCTCAAATCGGCGGTTTCGCCCTTGGCCGCGAGAAACCCTTGCAACACCGGCAGTTGCGCCTCCGGCAAGGCATCGACGAAATCCGATACCCAATCGGTGCCCTGCTGCAATTGCACGATCTGCGTGTCGGACATCGCCTTGAGCGTTTGCAGGCGCTGGCTGTCCCGGGCTTGCTGCTCGGCGGCGGATTTCTGCACGCCGAGGATCGCCCCGTTGATGGTGCCGGCATGGTAGTAGTCGAGTATGTCCGACAGCGCGACCTGCGGCGGATAGACGCCGGTTCCGCGCAGCATGGATTGGCGGATGTTGACCAGCACGCTCTTGCGGTTGGCGTCCATCTGCGCGATCAGCGCATCGAGCGTGCGATCGAACAGATAGTCCTTGTCGTAGATGGTCTGGCCGCCGTGGAGCAGCGCGGAGAACGCGATGTAGTTGTCCTTCACCCCGACCGAGTCGGTCAGCGTGGCGGCGATGTCGGTCAGCAGCGAGAGCCCGTCGACCGCGGCCTTGCTGTGCTTGCGGTTGGAAGCGACATCGTTGCGGAATTCGGCGTAGCGGATATCGCTGAGCGCCAGCAGTTTCACGATCGCCTGATCGCGCTTGGCCTTGTCGTCGCCGCTTTCGATCAGCGACTGGACCAGATCGTCGGCCTTGAAGCCGTTCTTGCTTTCCAGATCCTTCGGCTTGACCAGCGGCGCCGGCGCGCCGCGCAGGGTCGAACAGCCGCTGGCGCTCAGGCACAGCGACAGACAAAGAAGCAGCGCGGCGGGCGCCTTCCCTAGCGTGATCATGTTGTCCCCCTGTCTGCGCCGGCGACGATTCGCCGGCCGCGCACATAGGGCATAACGAAACCCGGGCGCGGATCAGGACAGGCGCTCGTGCCGATGCCCCCGGGCGCCGAAGGGGGAGGGACGCGCCCGGGGGCGGGCCGATCAACTCATCTGCAAGCCACCATTGACCGCATAATCCGCGCCGGTCACGAACGCCGCATCATCCGAAGCCAACCATGCGCACAGACTGGCGATCTCCTCCGGCTTGCCGAGCCGCCGCACCGGCACCGACGCGGCGAGGCGGTCGAGCACATCGGGCGGGAACGCGCTGATCGAGGCGCTGGCGACATAACCTGGGGACACGGTGTTGACCGTCACCGCGCGCGCGGCGAATTCCAGCGCGAGCGAACGGGTGAAGCCGTGCATGGCCGACTTCGCCGTGGCGTAGTTGACCTGGCCGATCTGGCCCTTCTGCGCGCTGACCGAGCCGATGTTGATGATCCGGCCCCAGCCGCGCGAGGCCATGCCGTCGATCACCTGCTTGGTGATGTTGAACAGCGTGTGCAGATTGCCGGCCATGACCGCGTTCCAATCCTCGCGCGTCATCTGCCGGAACAAAACGTCGCGGGTGCCGCCGGCGTTGTTGACCAGGACATCCACCTCGCCGACTTCGGCCTTGACCTTGGCGAACGCGGCCACGGTGGAATCCCAATCGGCGGCGTTGCCTTCGGAGGCGATGAAGTCGAAGCCCAGCTCGCGCTGCTCGCGCAGCCAGCCGGCTTTGCGCGGCGAGTTCGGGCCGCAGCCGGCGACCACGGTATGGCCGCTGTGCGCGAGTTTCTGGCAGATCGCGGTGCCCAGGCTGCCCATGCCGCTGGTGACGTAGGCGATACGGAGTGTCATGGCAATCGATTCCTGTGATGAGGCGCGGCGACGGCGCGATCAGGCGGCGAAGGGATACAGGGCGAACAACAACGACGCGGCGAGCAGCAACAGCGAAATCAGCACCGCCCACTTCAAGGTGAACTTCTGGTGGTCGGCGAAATCCACGTTGGCCATGCCGACCAGCAGATAGGTTGAAGGCACCAGCGGGCTCAACAGATGCACCGGCTGGCCCGCCAGCGACGCGCGCGCCATCTCCACCGGGGTGATGCCGTAGTGGCCGGCGGCCTCCGACAGGATCGGCAGCACGCCGAAATAGAACGCGTCGTTGGACATGAAGAAGGTGAAAGGCATGCTGGCGATCGCGGTGATCACCGCCAAGTACGGGCCCCAGGCGTCGGGAATCACCGCCAGGAAGCTGCGCGACATCGCCTCGACCATGCCGGTGTTGGACAAGATGCCGGTGAAGATGCCGGCGGCGAAGATCAGCGACACCACCGCCAGCACGTTGCCGGCGTGATTGCCGATGCGGCGGCGTTGTTCGGCCAGATCCGGATAGTTGATCACCAGCGCGATCGCGAAGCCGATCATGAACAACACCGGCAGCGGCAGCAGGCCCATGATCAGCGCCGCCATCAGCGCGACCGTCAGCGATGCGTTGATCCACAGCAGCTTGGGCCGCTTGGTGTCTTCGCTGTCGGCCAGGGTCGGCAGATTGTCGCTGGCGGTGTCGAGTTCGGGATTCCAGTCGGCGGCGTGGCCGTCGAGCGTCACGATGCCGAGCCGGCGCCGCTCGCGCAGGCCCAGATACCAGGCCAGGGCGATGATGCCGAGCAGCGAGACCGCCATCGCCGGCAGCAGTGGCACGAACACTTCGCTGGGGTCCACGTGCAAGGCGGTGGCCGCGCGCGCGGTCGGCCCGCCCCAGGGGGTGAGATTCATCACGCCGCTGGCCAGGATGGTCACGCAGGTCAGATTCAAGGCGTTCATGCGTAGCCGCTGGAACAGCGGCAGCATCGCCGAGACGGTGATCATGTACGTGGTCGAGCCGTCGCCGTCGAGCGAGATCAGCATCGCCAACACCGCGGTGCCGACCACGATCTTGACCGGATCGCCCTTGACCAGCTTGAGGATGCGCTTGACGATCGGATCGAACAGACCCGCGTCGATCATCACCCCGAAGTACAGGATCGCGAACATCAGCATCACGCCGGTCGGCGCGATTTTCTTGATGCCCTCGATCATCATCTCGCCGATGCCGGCGCCGAAACCGCCGAGCAGGGCGAAACCGATCGGTATCACGATCAGAGCCACCAGCGGCGACAGCCGCTTGCTCATGATCAGATACATGAAAGTCAGGACCATGCCGAAGCCGAGCGCGGT
The DNA here is from genome assembly GCF_052113885.1 of Lysobacter sp. TAB13. Classification (NCBI taxonomy): domain Bacteria; kingdom Pseudomonadati; phylum Pseudomonadota; class Gammaproteobacteria; order Lysobacterales; family Lysobacteraceae; genus Lysobacter; species Lysobacter sp. TAB13. The sequence goes on from NZ_JBFRDR010000026.1 coordinate 39,149, forward strand.
CAACATGTGTGGCTCCTTTGGAGCGAGAAATGAGTGCGGAGGAGTGAGGAGTGAGTAGGGCGGGCGAGCTGGAGATGAGTTCTGAGGAGCGGGCAGAGCGCAGCTTTTGCTTTACTCTCTCCTCACTCCTGTGAACTCGTTCCTGCCTCAAAAGTGGTACTGAAACCGCCCCACCACCACGGGGCGAGAAATGAGTGCGGAGGAGTGAGGAGTGAGTAGGGCGGGCGAGTGGAAATGAGTTCTGAGGAGCGTTCAGAGCGCAGCTTTTGCTTTACTCACTCCTCACTCCTGAGAACTCGTTCCTGCCTCAAAAGTCGTACTGAAACCGCCCCACCACAGCACGCGTGCGATCCAAGGTCCGATCCGCCAACCGATCGCGATTGCGGCTCTCGATCCAATCCAGCATGAAGCGCAGATTCGAGCGCAGATGCCAGTTCACCCCGACGCTGGTCTGATCCATCGACACATCGCTGAAATTCGCCGCGCCGTTGAGGTGCTGCTTGCCGCGGATCGTGTCGTAGCGCGCCGCCACCTGCCACGCGCCGCTGCTGCGCGTCGGCTTCACCCGGCCGAAGCGGCCGGACTTGCTGTCGTATGGCGTGGTCTCGCCGGTGATGAACCAGCCGACCAGGCCGTAGGCCGAGCGGATATCGCCGCGTTGCGAGCCGTCGTCGAAATTCGCCCCGCTCACCTCGGACTGCAGATACCAGGGCCCGCGGGTGAAGCCGAACTCCAGCGAGTACTTATCGACATCGGTATCGAGCCCGCGGCTGAAATTGACCAAGGTCGCGCGGCTGTTGTCGGACAGATGCCCGGCCGGACGCGGCGCGATGCGCAGGCCGTTGGCGCCGTCGCGGCCGGGATGATCGTAGTACTCGCGCGCCAGCGACAAGCCCAGGTGCAAGGTGTCGCCGTCGTCGTGGCGCGGCGCCCAGGTGCCGCGCGCGCCGAACGCGCGGCCCTTGACTTGCCACACATCGATGCTTTCCAGGCTGTAGACGCTGCCGCCGATGGTGTAGTCCTCGCCGTCGGTGATCCAGGCCGCGCCGAGTCGGTACAAGGGCGCGACGGAACTGGCGAACATGCTGCGCTCCATGAACGCGCCGTAGTTCGAACTGATGCGGTCGTCCAGGGTGAAGTACTGCTTGAACTGGCCGATGGTCAGCTTGCCGGCCTTGAAATCCTTCGTGACGTAGACGTCCTTGGCCTCGACGTTGTCGCCGCTGAACTTGTCCTGCAGGCCGGCGAAGTCGCCTTCGATCTTGTAGCCCCAGCCGTAGAACCGGCCCGACACGTCCAGCCACAGCCGGCGCACTTCGCTGTCGTCGGGATTGGCCGTGCCGCGATCGTCGTTGTCGAACTGGGCGAAGTCCCAGTGCACACGGCCGCCGAGCTCGGCGGTGACGGGCTTATCGCCGGCTTCATCGGCATGAACGACGCCGGACGCGGCGAGCAGGCACAGCGCGACACACGCGCCGGCGTGGTGGACAACAGCCATCGATGTTTCTCCCGACCCTGCTTTTCCCGCAGTTTTCCGCGCGACAGGCGGCGCGCACTGCGCTTATAGTTGGGTCGGCCCGGACGGCCTGTCCCAACCCCTCCAGCGCAGGCTAGGCGGTCGAAGCTGTCAAAGACCTGTCATCACGCCTGTCATCGCCGGAGCGATTCGTCCGGCCGCTCCCTGACTGCGGCCCGGGCCGCGACGGAAACCATCGAGTGCGCATCCTGCTAGTCGAGGACAACGCGGATCTGGCCGACGCCATCGTCAGGCGCATGCGCCGCGACGGCCACGCCGTGGACTGGCAGTCCGACGGCCTGCAGGCGGCCAACGTGCTGCGTTATCAGGCCTTCGATCTGATCGTGCTCGACATCGGCCTGCCGCGGCTCAACGGCCTGGGCCTGCTGGCCGGATTGCGCGAACGCGGCGACACCACGCCGGTGTTGATGCTGACCGCGCGCGACGGCATCGAGGACCGGGTCAAGGCGCTGGATTCGGGCGCCGACGATTACCTCAGCAAGCCCTTCGACTTCCGCGAGTTCGAAGCGCGCTGCCGGGTGCTGCTGCGGCGCAACCGCGGCCAGGCCGCGGGCGTGGTGCAGATCGGCGCGCTGAGCTTCGACGCCGGCGCGCATCGCGTCACCCTCGACGGCGAAGCGATCGAAGTGCCCAACCGCGAGTTCCGCCTGCTGGAAATCCTGATCGGCAAACTCGGGCATGTGGTCAGCAAGGACGAGATCGGCAACGGCCTGTTCGGTTTCGACGACGAGGCCGGGCCGAATGCGATCGAGTTGTACGTCGGCCGCCTGCGCAAGCGCTTGGCGGCGGCGCCGCTGCGCATCGTGACCGTGCGCGGCGCCGGTTATCTGATCGAAGCGGCCGATGCCGCCGGTGCCGAGCCGCCCAGCGCGGAGCCCGCCGATGGCTGAGCCCGCGCGCACCGCGGCCGAGCGCCGCGACTCCATCCGCAAGACCTTGCTGATCTATCTGGGCGTGCTGTCGCTGATCGGCGCGGTGCTGCTGTTCGCGGCCGCGCGCAGTTACGGCCGCGCCGCCGCGGATCGCTCTTACGACCATCTGCTGATCGCCTCGGCGCTGTCGATCGCCGACAGCGTGGCCCTGGTCGATGGCCAGTGGCAGGTCGATCTGCCCTATGCCGCGCTGGACTTGTTGGCGATGGCGCCGGAGGACCGCGTGTACTACCGCGTCGCCAGCCGCGAAGGCGCCACCATCACCGGTTACAGCGACCTGCCCGCGCCGCCGTCGCCGCCGCTGGACGGCAAGCCGCGGTTGTTCGATGCGATGTACCTGGGCGAACGCACCCGCTTCGTCGCGGTGTCGCGCTGGGTCGCCGGGCCGTTCGCGCAGGGGCAGGCGATCGTGCAGGTGGGGCAGACGCGCATCGCCCGCGAAGCGCTGGCCGACGATGTGGTGTTGCGCGCCTTGGTGGCGATCGTCGCCGCTTCGCTGGCGGCGCTGGTTCTGGTGTGGGTCGGCGTGCATCGCGCGCTGCGGCCGGTTCAGAAATTGGAGCGCGATCTGTCGCTGCGCGAGCCGTCCGACTTGAGGCCGGTCACCGGCGCGGTGCCGTTGGAACTCGATCAACTGGTCGGTGCGCTCAACCGTTTCATGGCGCGGCTGTCGGCCAGCAACGAAACCCTGCGCGCGTTCATGGGCGATGCCGCGCACCAGATGCGCACGCCGCTGGCGGCGCTGCGCGCGCAGGCGCAACTGGCGCTGGACGAAGACGATCCGGCCGAACAGCGCCGCAGCCTGGTGATGATCGAGCGCAACGCCAGCCACATGAGCCGGCTGTTGAACCAGTTGCTCAGCGACGCCAGCGCGATCCATCGCTCGCATCTGCAGCAGTTCGAAACGGTAGATCTGGCCGAGCTGCTGCATCAGGCGATCTTCGAATCGATCCCGCAATCGGGCCCGCGCCCGGACCTGCGTCTGGCCGCGACCAATCATCCGGTGCTGGTGCGCGGTGACGCGCTGCTGCTGCGCGAGGCGATCAAGAACCTGATCGACAACGCGCTCAAGCACGGCCAGCCGCGTTCGGCGGAGCGCAAGCATATCGATCAAGGCGAGGGCGGTCCGTTGCAGATCGCGCTGACCGTGAGCGACGACGAACCCGTGCCGACCGCGGTGCTGACCGTCGCCGACCACGGCCCCGGCATCGCTGCGGCCGACGCGCAGACCGTATTCGAACGCTTCGCCCGCGGCCGCGACGCCGCCGCCGGCGGCGCCGGCCTGGGGCTGGCGATCGTCAAGCGCATCGTGGACAGCCATGGCGGCCGGATCGACTTGTCCAATCGCGTCGGCGGCGGGCTGGTGGTGACCTTGCGGCTGCCGAGGGCCTTACCGTGAGAGCGAGGAACGAGTTTGGAGGAGTGAGAAACGAGAAAAAGCCCGGGCGCTGGCGGTCATCCGCCGTGCGCCGCTTGTGCCTCTACTCATTTCTCACTCTTCTCCACTCGTTCCTCGCGGCCAGCGCCGCCCCCGGCGACATCCGCACCTTCAAATCCCCGCAACCCACCGCCGCCCACCTGCGCATCCACGGCTCGACCGATATCGAGAACTTCGCCGCGGTCATCAGCGACTACCAGCGCCTGAATCCCGGCACCGAAGTCGAATACACCGATCTGGTCGCCCAGGACGTGTACGCGCGCCACCTGCAGGGCGGGCCGCGCGCCAGCGCCGATCTGCTGATCAGCAGCGGTATGGACCTGCAGACCAAGCTGGCCAACGACGGCCACGCCCTGGCCCATCGCTCGCCCGCCACCGCCGCGCTGCCGGCGTGGTCGCAGTGGCGCCACGAAGCCTTCGGCATCAGCTACGAACCGGTCGTCATCGTCTACAACAAGCGCCTGTTGCCGGCCGCGCAGGTGCCGCACACGCGCCGCCAGTTGCTGGCGCTGCTGCGCGATCCGGCGGCGAAGCTGTCCGGGCGGGTCGGCACCTACGATGTCGCCCGCAGCAGCGTGGGCTATCTGCTGGCGACCCAGGATCACCAGCTCGGCAGCATGGCCGGCGCCCTGCAGGCCGCGCTCGGCGACAACCGGGTGGTGCTGGAGGAGCGCACCGGGCCCTTGCTCGACCGGGTCGCCAAGGGCGAGCTGGCGCTGGCCTACAACGTGCTGGGCTCCTACGCCCAGGCGCGGGTCGACGCCGGTGCGCCGCTGGGCATCGTCCTGCCCGAGGACTACACCCTGGTGCTGCTGCGCACCGCGCTGATCCCGCGCACCGCCGCCAACGCCGCCGAGGCCGGGCGCTTCCTCGACTACCTGCTGTCGCCGCGCGGCCAGAGCATGCTGGCCCGCCATGTCGGCCTGCAGCCGGTGCTGCGCGCGAACGCCGCCGGCGACGGCGCGCCGCTGGGACCGCAGGCCCGCGACGGCGCCCGGGTCCGGGCGCTGCGGCCGATCCCGCTGGGGCCGGGGCTGCTGGTGTATCTGGACGCGCTCAAGCGCCGCCAGTTCCTCGACGCCTGGCGCAGCACGGTCCAGCCGCAGCGCAAGGCCGGGGCGGCGGCGCCGTGAGTGCCCATACGCGGGCGTCGGTTACCCGCGCCGCGGCGCCCGGCGGGCCCGGCCGGCCGCTGGCGCAAAGACCGCGGCAGGTGTCGCGGTTACAACTGTGTACAGCCCCAAAGTACTAATGAATGACGCCTGGCGGTCGCGCGAATCCGCCCTGACGATCCATTAGACTGCACCTTCACGCCATGCTCGCGCCCCTGCCACGGTAGCCCCCAAGCGATGTCCGACAACGATCTGAAAACCGCCGCGCTCGACTATCACCGCCTCAGCCCGCCGGGCAAGATCAAGGTCACCGCGACCAAGCCGATGGTCACCCAGCGCGACCTGGCCCTGGCCTATTCGCCGGGCGTGGCCTACGCCTGCGAGGCCATCGTCGAGGACCCCAACGCCGCCAGCGAACTCACCGCGCGCGGCAACCTGGTCGCCGTCATCAGCAACGGCACCGCCGTGCTGGGCCTGGGCGACATCGGCCCGCTGGCCGGCAAGCCGGTGATGGAAGGCAAGGGCGTGCTGTTCCAGAAGTTCGCCGGCATCGACGTGTTCGACATCGAAATCGACGAACGCGATCCGGACAAGCTGGTCGACATCATCGCCTCGCTGGAGCCGACCTTCGGCGGCATCAACCTTGAAGACATCAAGGCGCCGGAATGCTTCATCGTCGAGCGCAAGCTGCGCGAGCGCATGAAGATCCCGGTGTTTCACGACGATCAGCACGGCACCGCGATCATCGTCGGCTCCGCCGTGCTCAACGCGCTGGAAGTGGTCGGCAAGAAGATCTCCGAGGTCAAGCTCGCCACCAGCGGCGCCGGCGCCGCCGGCATCGCCTGCCTGGACATGCTGGTCGCGCTGGGCATGAAGCCGCAGAACATCCTCGCTGTAGACCGCGACGGCGTGCTCTACAGCGGCCGCGGCAACATGGACCCGGACAAGCAGCGCTACGCGCGCGACACCGACAAGCGCACCCTGGCCGACATCATCGCCGGCGCCGACGTGTTCCTGGGCCTGTCCGCCGGCGGCGTACTCAAGCCGGAAATGGTCGCGACGATGGCCGACAAGCCGATCATCCTCGCCCTGGCCAATCCGTACCCGGAAATCCTGCCCGAAGACGCCAAGGCCGTGCGTCCGGACTGCATCATCGCCACCGGCCGTTCGGACTACCCGAACCAGGTCAACAACGCGCTGTGCTTCCCGTACATCTTCCGCGGCGCGCTCGATGTCGGCGCCACCGTCATCAACGAAGAAATGAAGCTGGCCTGCGTGCGCGCGATCGCGGCGCTGGCGCGCATGGAGTCTTCGGATCTCGGCGGTGCTTATGGCGGGGACGTCCCCACGTTTGGCTCCGAATACCTGATCCCGCGTCCGTTCGACCCGCGCCTGCTGGTGATGCTGGCCCCGGCCGTGGCCAAGGCGGCGATGGATTCGGGCGTGGCCAAGCGTCCGATCCTGGACATGGACGCCTACGAAGAAAAGCTCAGCCAATACATCTACCGCACCGGCCTGTTGATGAAGCCGGTCTACGACCGCGCCCGCGCCGACCGCAAGCGCGTGGTCTACGCCGAAGGCGAGGAAGAAACCGTGCTGCGCGCGGTGCAGACGGTGATCGACGAAGAACTGGCCTATCCGATCCTGATCGGCCGCCCGGACGTCATCGACACCCGCATCAAGCGCCTGGGCCTGCGCATGCGCGAAGGCGTGGACTTCGAGTTGACCAACATCAACGACGATCCGCGCTTCAACGAATACTGGCAGCAGTACCATGCGCTGACCGAACGCCGCGGCGTGTCGCCGGCGGCGGCGAAGAACCTGCTGCGTTCGCGTCCGACGCTGATCGCCGCGCTGATGGTCGAACGCGGCGAAGCCGACGCGATGATCTCGGGCCTTGTCGGCCGCTTCCACAAGAAGCTGGGCTACATGCGCAGCATCTTCGACTTCGACCCGGGCGTGTCCGGCACCTCGGCGATGACCGGCGTGATCAACGACCAGGGCGCGTGGTTCTTCCTCGACACCCATGTGCAGGTCGATCCCAGCGCCGAGCAGATCGCCGAAGCGACCTTGCAGGCGACCTACCGCCTCAAGCTGTTCGGCATCGAGCCCAAGGTCGCGCTGCTGTCGCACTCCAACTACGGCAGCCACGACAATCCGTCGGCGGCGAAGATGCGCAAGGTCCGCCAGATCGTCAAACAGCGCCAGCCCAAGCTGGAAATCGACGGCGAAATGCAGGCCGACACGGCATGGGACGACGTGCTGCGCAAGCGCATCTTCCCCAACGCGACCCTGCACGGCCGCGCCAACCTGTTCGTGCTGCCCAACCTGGACGCGGCCAACATCACCTACAACATGGTGCGGGTGATGACCGACGGCGTCGCCATCGGCCCGATCCTGATGGGCCTGGACAAGCCCGCGCACATCCTGACCCCGGCCTCGACCCCGCGCCGCGTCGTCAACATGACCGCCATCGCGGCCGTGGACGCGCAGATCCGCGCCTTGCGCGAAGCCGACCGCAAAGGGTTGGCGGAGCTCGGCGGAGTCTGATGCCGCGCGCATGGGCGAAGGGGGCGCGCTGAACGCCGTACTGGCCAGCGAACCGCTGCCGGTATCGGCGGCGCCCACCTTCGTCCCGGTGGCCGAGCCGCGGCCGCAGGTGAGCGTGTTGCTGCTGTGCTTTCGCGACGCGGACTACATCCGCGCCGCGATCGAAAGCGCCTTCGCCCAGACCGTGCCGTGCCAGATCATCGTTTCCAACGATTGCTCCGACGACGAAACCTTCGACATCGCGGTGGAAATGGTCGCCGCCTATCGCGGCCCGCACCGGGTCAGTGTGCGCCGCACCGAGCGCAACCTGGGCGTGTCGGCGCATTTCAACGATGCGATGACGCTCGCCCACGGCGACATCATCGTGATGATGGCCGGCGACGACATCGCCTATCCCGAACGCGTCGCCACCATCGTGCGCGCGTTCGAGGACACGCCCGGCGCGACCGTGCTCGGCAGCGATTTCGACGGCATCGGCACGCGCGGCGAACCGATCAAGGTCAGCTTCCGCGCGCGCCCGGAACGGTACGAACTCGATTACTACGTGCGCATCGGCCGCCTGATCGGCCTGCTCGGCGCGACCATGGCGTTCCGCCGCTGCGTCTACGACCGCTTCGGCCCGCTGCTTGGCCCGATCGAAGACAACGCGCTGAGCCTGCGCGGCGCGCTGCTGGGCCAGTCGCTATGCCTGCGCCAGCCGCTGATCCAATACCGGCGCCATCCCGGCAGCGTCAGCGGCACCGTGTTCGCGCGCGACGAACCGCGCGCGGTCGCCACCCGCCGCCGTTACGAGCGCACCGTGCAGTTCTATCGCGGCACCGCCGACGATCTGGAATCGTGCCTGCGGCAGATGCCGGAACTGCCCGAACGCAAGCGCCGCCTGGCGCGGCAAGTACTGGCGATGTACCGCATCGAAGCCGACGCGCGCGAAGCGATCATCGCGCAACCGCGCTGGCGCTGGCTGGGCCCGGTGATGCGCGGCCTGGCCCAGCGCGGCCTGCGCCGCAAGAGCGCCGAACGCGCCTTGAAGCTGCTGCTGCCGCGCTCGTGGTTCGGCCTGCGCTGATTCGCGCTCGAAGCGGCCCGCTGTTGTGGGAGGGCCTTCAGGCCCGACGCTTTTCGCTCCGATCGCCATCACCTCCAAGGCCCGCCCCCGCATGAGCTGGTACCTCACCCTTCGCCCCGCCGCATCGCAAGCCGAGCCGGCGGACACCGAAGCCCTGACCGCTTACCTCACCGCGCAACCCGAGCTGCGCCAGATCGGCCCGGTCGAATTCGAATCCGTGCCCGGCCAGCCGCAGATGCTGATGATCCTTGCCAAGGACAACGGCCGCGGCGGCTACGCCAGCGACGGCAAATTCATTCCGCGCATCGACATCATCGAACTGATCTGTCCTTATTCCGAACCGCCGGATTGGTACGACGCGATGGCAGCGCGCATCGCCGCGCATCTGCGTTGGCGGGCGGTGGAAGAAAGCGAAGAGCGGCAGGTCTGGCCGGCTTGATCGCGGCTCGAAGCCGCCTTGGCCCTTGATCTTGTGGGAGGGCCTTCAGGCCCGATGCCTTTCGATCAGATCAATGTAATTTCAGGCCATCTGATCGAAAAACATCGGGCCTGAAGGCCCTCCTACAAAAAACTTCAACGCGGCGAATCCATCTGCAAGTCCAGATACGGCCGCTCGAAGAACTGCCGCCCCAAGCTTTCCGCCGCCGCCACCGACCCCTGCGGATCGCGCGCGACCTCACCGCGCCCATTCCCCCACCCATGCACCGCGCCGATGAACTGCGAATGCGTGTAGCGCGCGTACTCCTGCAACTGATGCACGATCCCCAGCGCGATCGCCGGGTAGATTTCCTCCGACGACGTCAGCAACGCCACGCGCTTGCGCTTGATCCGCTCGCGCACCTGCGCCGAACCGGCGTGGCTTTTGGCGAAGTAACAAAACATCCGATCGAAGAACACCTTCGCCTGCCCCGACATCCCATACCAATACACCGGCGTGCACAGCGCGATGCCGTCGGCGGGTAAAAATTGATCGACGAACAACTCGCCGAACCCGTCGTCGATCCGGCAACGCCCGCTGTCGTCGCGGCACTGTCGGCAATCGCGCACCAACCCGTCGAGGTGATCGTCGATAAAGCGCACCGCCGCGTCGATCCCGCCCGCCCACGCGCCGCGTTCCACCGCCGCGGCCAAGGTGGCGCTGTTGCCGTCGCGGCGCGGGCTGGCGACCAGGATCAACAGGCGGGCAGGGGTGTGGGCTTCGGTCATCGGGGCGGGGCCGTGGCGGGAGCGATGAATCTATTTGCCGCCTACGCCTGCCACAAATGACGATAATCGCTCCGACATGAGCCAGATTCAGGCCAGACCATGTTCGCCGAGCTCCCGCTGACCGCCCTGCGCAGTTTCGAATCCGCCGCCCGCCACCTGAGCTTCAAGGCCGCGGCCGAGGAACTGCACGTCACCCCGACCGCGATCTCGCACCAGATCAAACAACTGGAGCACTGGCTGGGCCAGGCCCTGTTCGAACGCCTGCCGCGCGGCGTCGCCCTCACTGGCGAAGGCCGCCGGCTGTTCCGCGATCTGCACGGCGCGATGCTCGACATCGCCCAGTCGCTGGATGCCTTGCGTCCGCGTCGCAGCAGCGGCGGCCTGACCGTCACCACCACCGCCTCGTTCGCCGCGCTGTGGTTGATCCCGCGCCTGGGCGGCTTCTACCAACAGCATCCCGACATCGCCGTGCGTATCGACACCGGCGCGCAGGTGATCGATCTCAACCAGGACGCCAGCGTCGATCTGGCCATCCGCTACGGCGGCGCGGTGCCGGCCGGACTGCATCGGCACGGCGGCATGCAGGAACACTTCGGCGTCTACGGCGCGCCTGCTCATATCGAAATCGAAGCGGCCAAACCGTCGCCGACCTTGATCACCGTGGCCTGGGGTGATTCGCGGCTGTACGAATGCAGTTGGGAGACCTGGTGCGAGCGCGCCGGCCTGGACTGGATGAAACCCGGCGTGGTCATGCGCGCTTACGACGAAGAGCACTACGCGCTGCACGCGGCGAGCGCGGGGCAGGGCCTGGTGCTGGCCAGTTCGGTGGTGACTGCGGGAGCTGTTGCGCGCGGCTTGCTGGCGCCGTATCGGCCGCAGATCACGGTGCCGGGCGAGCGCTATCACGTGCTGTGCGTGCCCGGCCGCGAACGGCATCCGCCGGTGAAGGCGTTCTTGCGGTGGTTGGATGGGGAGATGGGGTGAGGGAGGCGGCTTTCGGGTGGCGGCTCGCTGAAGTCGCTGGATTCCCGCGTTCGCGGGAATGACGGTAGGAGGGTGGCGTCGTAGATGCAGCCGCGAACGTTTTTGCTCGTCATTCCCGCGAACGCGGGAATCCAGCGACTTCAGCCGGCCCCCTCCAGCGCAGCTCCCGTCCAATCCCCTAAGCCACCTCAACCCGCCCAGGCAACCACCCCATCGCAAATTCCCGCAACAACTTCACCCGAGCCGAGCGTCGCAGATCCGGATGGATCGCAAACCACAACTCGGTAGGCACCTCCGCCATCGGCGCCGACAACCGCTTCACCCCGCCCGCCGCATCGGCGAAATAGCACGGCAGCAGCGCACGCCCGATCCCCGCCTGACACGCCGCCAACGCCGCCGGCAGCGAATTCACCCGCATCGCGATGCGCGCCTCATCCACGTTCGCGCGCAGCCAATGCGCCGACGACAAATGCGACAGCGCATCGTCGAACCCCACCCACTCGCCGTCGGACAAGGCCGAACGCTTGCCCACCTTCGCGCCGCCGGCCACATACACCGCGGTGGAAATCGAAGCGATCCGCCGCACCGACAACCCATCGGGCATCAACGCGCTCGCCCGCAGCGCTACATCGGCGTCGGGCTGCTGCAGATTGACGAAGGCATTGGCGACGATCAGATCGCAGCGCACCTGCGGATGCTGCGCGGTGAACGCCGCGCACATCCGCGCCGCCACCCCGGCCAGCGTGTCGGGGATGGTGATGCGCAAACGCCCCTCGGCCTGCGCATCGCGCCCGGCCAGTTGCCGTTGCAGGCGATCGGCGTCGTCGAGAATCCGCTGCGCCGCCGCGATCGCGATCGCCCCGGCCTCGGTCGCGGTATAGCCGCTGCGGCTGCGCCGGAACAGCGCCGCGCCCGCACGCGCCTCGATCGCCGCCAGCCGCCGGAACGCGCTGGAATGGTCCAGCGCCAACGCCTTGGCCGCGCCGCTGAGGCTGCCGTGCGCGCCGATCGCGCGCAGCAGATCGAAATCTTCCAGGGACAATCGAGGTTGTCGCATCCGCAAGCAATCCTTGGGGTCGCGCCGTATTCCGGGCGCCGGGGCGTTCGACGAGAGTAGCGCCACTCCCTCACGGATACACGCTCATGAAGCTCTACTACACCCCGCACACCTGCTCGTTCGCCCCGCATATCGTCCTGCGCGAACTGGGCATCGAGGCCGAACTGCGCCGCGTGCGCATCGGCCCAGACCCCATCGTGGTCGCCGACGGCCGCGACTTCCGCGAACTCGGCGCGCTGGGCTACGTCCCGCTGCTGGAACTCGACGACGGCCGCGTGCTGCACGAAGGCGTGTCGATTCTGCAATACCTCGCCGACCAACACCCCGACAGCGGTCTCGCCCCCGCACCGGGCAGCGCCGAGCGCATCGAGTTGAACCAATGGCTGACCTTCATCAGTTCGGAGCTGCACAAACTCTTCAGCCCGTGGCTGTTCCACCCCGAGTACGGCGAAGCGCCGGCGCGGATCGCCCGCGAACGCCTGCAGCCGCGCCTGGCGCTGGTGGACCGCCATCTGGCCAAGAACGCATTCGTGCTGGGCGAGCGCTTCAGCATCGCCGACGCCTACCTCTACACCATCGCCGGCTGGGCCCGCGTGCTGAAGATGGACCTGCATCCGTACCCGGCCCTGGACGCTTATCTGGACCGCATCGGCCAACGCGACAGCGTGCGCGACGCGCTGCGCCGCGAACGCGAGGACGCGCGCGCACAACCCGAGCGAGCGCCTGCATGAAAGCCTCGACCGCATGGATGATGCTGATCGCCGCCGGCTTGATCGACGTGGCCTGGGCCTTGTCGATGAAACTCTCGCAGGGCTACACCCGGCCGTGGTGGACGGCGGCCTCGGTGGTCACCTTGATCGCCTTCGTCTGGCTGCTGGGCCGCGCGCTGACCGCCTTGCCGGTGGGCAGCGCGTATGCGGTGTGGACGGGTATCGGCGCCGCCGGCACGGTGCTGATCGGTTCGATGCTGTTCGGCGAATCCATCACGCCGATGAAGCTGGGCGGGGTGGGGCTGATCGTGGCGGGGATTTTGGTGTTGCGGGGAGCGCCGGCTTGATGGGCTGGACGGCAAAAGCAAATCCCCCCTGGCCCCCCTTTTTCAAAGGGGGGAATCCATCTCGGGGATTTCAGTAGCGGCTACTGCACCGCTTCGGATAACCGGGACACATCACCGCACCACCCACCACGCCCCCCACCCGAAGCATTCCCCCCCTTTAAAAAAGGGGGGCCAGGGGGGATTTGCTCTTCCAGCCGCCAAGCCCAACCAAACCCCACCGTATCCCGGCCCCCAGCACCATTCATCCATAGCCAATACGAACTATCCCACCCCACCGACCACCCAAAGCAAGCCGAACCCCATCCCCCGTTTGTTAGACTCGACGCTCTAATCCGTCCCCCAACATTCGAGGCGCGGCCACGGGGCCGCGAGATAGATGAACCAGCCGCTTGCCAGCTCCCTGCACGACCTCCTGCAGAACGACCCCGACCCGACCGAAACCCAGGAATGGGTCGAATCCGTCCAGGCCGTCATCGCCCGCGACGGCGCCGAGCGCGCCCACCAACTGCTCGAAGGTATGGTCGAGGTCACCCGCCGCGCCGGCGCCCACCTGCCGTTCCAGCCCACCACCGAATACATCAACACCATCCCGCCACACCTGGAGGCCAAGAGCCCCGGCGACGCCGCGATGGAATGGCGCATCCGCTCGCTGATCCGCTGGAACGCCATGGCGATGGTCGTGCGCGCCAACCGCAAGCCCGGCGACCTCGGCGGTCACATCGCCAGCTTCGCCTCCGCGGCCACCCTGTACGACGTCGGCTTCAACCACTTCTGGCGCGCGCCCTCGGCCGATCACCCCGGCGATGTCATCGGCGTGCAAGGCCACAGCTCCCCCGGCATCTACGCACGCTCCTTCCTCGAAGGCCGCATGAGCGAATCCCAGCTCGACAACTTCCGCATGGAAGTCGACGGCCGCGGCCTGAGCTCCTACCCGCACCCGTGGCTGATGCCCGATTACTGGCAAGTCCCGACCGTGTCGATGGGCCTGGGCCCCATCAGCGCCATCTACCAGGCGCGCAACTGGAAATACCTCGAAGGCCGCGGCCTGATGCCGAAGTCCGACCGCAAGGTCTGGGCCTTCCTCGGCGACGGCGAAACCGACGAACCCGAATCCCTCGGCGCCATCTCCGTCGCCGGCCGCGAAGGCCTCGACAACCTGGTCTTCGTCGTCAACTGCAACCTGCAGCGCCTCGACGGCCCGGTGCGCGGCAACGGCAAGATCATCCAGGAACTGGAAGGCCAATTCCGCGGCGCCGGCTGGAACGTCATCAAGACCATCTGGGGCAGCTACTGGGACCCGCTGCTGGCGCGCGACACCACCGGCAAGCTGCGCCAACTGATGATGGAAACCGTCGACGGCGAATACCAGAACTGCAAAGCCTTCGGCGGCAAATACACCCGCGACAACTTCTTCGGCAAATACCCGGAAACCGCCGCACTGGTCGCCAACCTGTCCGACGACGACATCTGGCGCCTCAACCGCGGCGGCCACGACCCGCACAAGGTCTTCGCCGCCTACCAGGAAGCCGTCAACACCAAGGGCATGCCCACCGTCATCCTGGCCAAGACGGTCAAGGGCTACGGCATGGGCGCGTCGGGCGAATCGCTCAACCCGACCCACGGCACCAAGAAGATGGACGACGAAGCCGTCCGCCTGTTCCGCGACCGCTTCAACATCCCGGTCACCGATGAGCAACTGAAAGACGGCGCTGTCCCGTTCTACCACCCCGGCGAAAAATCGCCGGAAGTCGAATACATGCTCGAGCGCCGCAAGGCCCTCGGCGGCTTCCTGCCGCAGCGTCGCCGCAAAGCCAGCACCTCGCTGGAAGTGCCCAAGCTCGAAACCTACGACCGCCTGCTCAAGAGCACCGGCGAGCGCGAAATCAGCACCACCATGTCGTTCGTGCAGGCCCTCAACATCGCCCTGCGCGATAAGCAAGTCGGTCCCCGTATCGTCCCCATCGTCGCGGATGAAGCGCGTACCTTCGGCATGGAGGGTCTGTTCCGCCAATTGGGCATCTACGCCCCTCACGGCCAGAAGTACAAGCCGGTCGATCGCGACCAGCTGATGTACTACCGCGAAGACACCACCGGCCAGGTGCTGGAAGAAGGCATCACCGAAGCAGGCGCGTTCTCCTCGTGGCTCGCCGCCGCGACCAGCTACAGCACTAACGACCTGCAGATGCTGCCGTTCTACATCTACTACTCGATGTTCGGCTTCCAGCGCATCGGCGACAGCGCCTGGCAAGCCGCCGACATGCGCGCGCGCGGCTTCCTGCTCGGCGCCACCGCCGGCCGCACCACGCTCAACGGCGAAGGCCTGCAACACGAAGACGGCCACAGCATGGTCCAGGCCGGCCTGATCCCGAACTGCCGCAGCTACGACCCGACCTTCAGCTACGAAGTCGTGACCCTGCTGCAACACGGCATGCAGCGCATGCTGACCGAACAACAGGATGAGTACTGGTACCTCACCCTGATGAACGAAAACTACACCCACCCCGACATGCCCGAAGGCAGCGCCGACGGCATCATCAAGGGCATGTACCTGTTGAAAGACGCCGGCAAGCCCAAGAAGGGCGAACTGCGCGTGCAACTGATGGGCAGCGGCACCATCCTGCGCGAAGCCATCGCCGCGGCTGAGTTGCTGGACAAAGACTTCGGCGTCACCGCCGACATCTGGTCCTGCCCCAGCTTCAACGAACTCGCCCGCGACGCCAGCGACGCCGAGCGTTGGAACCGCCTCAACCCGGAAGCGAAGACCGCGCGCAAGCCGTACATCACCGAACTGCTGGAAGGCCGCCAAGGCCCGGCGATCGCCGCGACCGACTACATCCGCATGTACCCGGAGCAAGTGCGCGCCTTCGTGCCGATGCGCTACACCGTGCTGGGCACCGACGGCTTCGGCCGCTCCGATACCCGCGCTAACTTGCGCCGTCACTTCGAGGTTGATCGCTACTACATCGCGCATGCGGCCATTGCGGCGCTGGCGGCGGAGGGGAAGATGACGGGGAAGGATGTGGCGAGGGCTATTAAGCAGTACAAGATTGATGTGGACAAGCCGAATCCCTTGGGGGTTTAAGGTTCCATCAGATCTGAAAAAGCAGCCTTCGGGCTGCTTTTTTTTATCAAAAAAGTCTGGACTCTCTCTGTGTGGCCGTTTTTCCCTAAGTTTTACGTGCAAATGTTCGTTCGCACGATTAAAGGCTCTAGTTGACTCGTTCCATCGTGCGATCAAGACTGGCGGCAGCCACGCTGAGCAGGCTTGGAGGGGGGGATGTCTGACAAGGATCAGAAGGCGTTAACGGCTGCCTTAGCGAAGTTGAAGCAGCACACAAAAGTGCAGACTTATATTGCTGCTTGCGGAAGTGTTTCTCCGCCCGGCGACGTCAATCTGCTATTTGCTCGTTTCAGGGAGGATGAGCCAGATATAGAAGCTCTGGCGACCTTTCTTCTTAATCAAGTCGTCAATTACGTGATTCCTCTCGGAAAAAGGCTGAAAGTCTTGGGCGAAGCCCAGGATGCTGGAGGGGATTACGCGCCCATCGAGCGTCTAGCAAGGGAGGCTCGGAACAAATTCATAGAGTACGACTCGAAAAATCCAGGGCGGGCCAGTGAGGTAGGCGAGTTACTCGCCTACCTCGTTGCTAATGAATGGTTGGGAGCCTTTCAAATAGCATCAAAAATGTTGCTAAAGACCAGCGCAAATATGCCTGTTTATGGCGTTGACGGCCTGCATGCCAAGTTTGAAGACGGCATCATGACTCTATATTTCTTGGAGTCAAAGCTCTCCGAGACAGCGGCAAAAGGAATCGGTGAATATTGTGAGTCGACTGCCGATTTCTCAGCGAATCGAAAACAATACTTGCTTGAGAATTCTATAATCAACGATCTCGGCAATTTTGATACCCTTTCGCCAAGCGAGCGGGCGCTGGCATTGAGTTATCTGGATATTTATGGGGATAACAAATCTCAAAGAGTGGAGCGGTCCGTAGGAATTATTTGTTACTCGGAGTCCGCTTTCAATAAAAAGCTACCTAAGAATGGGGCTCCACCTAAGGATCACGAAGACGGCTTCTCAAAAAAATATGAATCCAAGAGGCCGAGCTATCAGAATGCGCTGAACGATGGAGCAATAAAGCGGGGGTTGAGCCCTTCTCATTTACAAGTCTGGTTGCTTGCGGTGCCAGATAAAAACAGATTGAGAGAGATTTTTGGGGCGGGAGTATCTAAATGACGGGTTTCGCCACGGATCTGGCAGCCAGCATCCGATCCCATGATAATTTTTGGACGGACTACAACAACGTCCGCTCATCTGGAGTAGTGGCCTCGCTGCGAGCAAACGGGGCATGTCAGCAAAATGAAGCAATATTGCGTCGCCTCTTGTACAGCGCATCGGTTTTCTCGCAATCAAAGTTTGAGAAGGATATTTTTCTTGCTCAATCGATTGCGCTGAGTGCGATGCTAGTGTCGAAAGATGGCGCAATATTCGAAACGGCTGTTTCGGTACTTGCGCAAGTCGGGAATTTCCCGAGCATCGAATATGTCAGGCACAACGTCAACAGTGCTGATTTCACGTTGGCAGCGGATTTACGAGTTCATTTGCTGCGTGAATTAAATACTATAGATCTTCACAGTGGGGCCGCTGCCCTCACGGATTTCCAGCTCGATGTTTGGAAGGCACTCCCTGAAATAAGGGTAGGGTCTATATCGGCCCCAACTTCAGCCGGAAAATCATTTGTCGTAATTGAGTACTTGTGTAAGCGGTACATTGGGGCCGCGAGATTGTCAGGAGTGTACTTGGCTCCCACTCGCGCTCTGCTGGGTGAGGTTTACGGAAAGCTAGCTGCGAAGTTATCGGACATCCCTGGACTCCATATTTCGACAGTTCCAGCGGTAGCGCCCGCAGGTACAGAAAAGGTTCTTTACGTTCTTACCCAGGAGCGATTGTCTGTATTGCTGTCAGTTAGCAATATTTCTCCGAATCTACTTGTAATTGATGAAGCGCAGAACATCGGGGATGGCGCCCGAGGGATGATTCTTCAAGACTGCTTGGAGCGCATCTTGGACCGGGATAAGAATGTTCAAGTTGTTCTGCTTTCACCGGGGGGCACGGGATTCCCAAGTGCTCTAAGATCCGCCGGCGTAGAAAACGTTTCACTAAACGAAACAAAATTATCGCCGGTGCTTCAGAACCGGATAGTTGTACAAGCGGTTGAAGGTGAGCCTCATGCGCTTGATCTATTTCTTCTAAGCGAGGGTGGTCAGACACATCTTCAAAGAGTAAATACAAAATTAGGTATGGGGGCGGCTGCGACACGCCTAACTTCAGTAGCACTTGAGCTAGGTGCGGAAGGCGGGTCCCTCGTGTATGCCAGCGGCCCCGTGGAGGCTGATAAGGCGGCTTCGCGTTTAGTTATAGGGCTGGAGGAGCAGAATAATCCGCACCTAAAAAAACTGTCTGATTTTATACGGGAGCATATTCACGACCGCTACGGTCTCGCTAGGAAGGTCATGTATGGAGTAGCTTTTCATTACGGTAAAATGCCCGCACTTCTTCGCGAGGCCATCGAAAAATGCTTCCAAGATGGCCATCTGAAATTCCTAGTTTGTACTACGACTCTATTTCAAGGAGTCAACCTCCCTGCGCGAAACATCTTTATAGATACCCCCACCCGTGGGCAGGGAACTAAACTTGATCCGGCAATGCTATGGAATTTTATTGGTAGAGCGGGTCGATTGAGCAAGGATGTCGTAGGTAACGTTTTTCTAATCGATTACAATGCTTGGGATGAAAGGCCTTTAGATCAACCTAGTGATTTAAAAGTTGTATCGGCTTTGGCTAAGGCTGTCACGGCTAATACGTCGCGAGTTATTGATGCCTTGAATGGAGCAATGCCTAAAGAAAAAAAGAGGGGGGATGACGCCGCATCGGATATTCGAGCGGCAGCTGGATACTTGCTTGCGAGAGCAGCTAAGGGGACGGCCAAGACTGCCCTCACGCGAATAGACGGTCTTAGTGGCGACGAGATTGGCGCTCTTGCTGTTGCTGCAACAAACGGCGTTGGAATTATTAAGTTGCCTGCCGTAGTAATTGAAGAGAATTGGACAGTTGATCCATTTGGAATGGCAAGGCTAAGAGATCATCTTGAATTGCTTTTTCTCAGTGGGGACATAGCAGAGTACATACCATGCGAACCGACGGCGCCTAGAGCATTTAGTGTTTACTCCAGGGTGTTCAACTCGTTAGCTCGCGAGGTTCTTCTGCAAAATGCCGTAAAGCTGGGCGGATTTGTTTCAAACTATGCGTTGCCCTGGATGAGAGGTACCAAATATCCGGTCATTCTCTCAAAATGGATAAAGAGCAAGCAGAAAAAATCTAGAGCGAGCGATAGCGTAGATCCTCACATCAGAACTGGATTCGAGTTCATCGAGGACGAGTTGAGATTCAAGTGGGTTCAGCTGGGTAGGGCATATATCGATGTGATAGGAGAGGTTCTTGAAAGAAACGACGCTGCTGATAAAAAGAAATCTATTTTTGATTTCTCGTTAGCGCTTGAACTCGGTGTGGCTACAAAAACTGCTAGATCAATGATTGAGCTTGGTTTGTCGCGAATAAGCGCTGCTGCTATCGCAGATCTGGCAAATGATTCAGAAATGACAGTCGATGACGTTGCGGCATTTCTTCGAAGGTTTGATTTTTCAGCTGTAAGTATTTCGTCTGTGATTGTTGATGAGTTGGTAGGTCTGAATTTGGTAGGCAACAAAGCCAAGGAGGTGCCAGATGGGAAAGAAAATTCCGATTGACGTTGGAGTGTTGCACTTCGATAGCAAAACAGATGCTACAAATCATTATCGTAGAATATTAAATACGTACAAGGTCGGCGAGCGGATCGAAGGACAGGACGCAGTTGACGTAGGTGCCTTGTTTGGTCTTCACAAGGATCGTGAGCACAAAGTTGGATCTGGTCTCGACCATTTCTCTACTATGATTGCTGAAGAAGGGTCTAAATGCTTCGCTGTCGTTAGGATTGATGGAAGTAAATCGGGATTTAGTTTGCATCGATGCATAAATCAGAACTGGGAGTGATAGCGTCTCGTTGCTCGGGTGGGCCATTTTGTGGGGTGTGTGAATATCTATTTATGTTTCGGCGTAATTTTTGTTGATCAATAGACATTGCTTATTACGTTTTTCGTAATTACGATTAACGTAATTGACGAATAAGTTGTTTATATGCTCCCTTATCTTGCGATTTCGAACATTCGCATTTTTTGAGGAGGGGGCAAAACAATGGCTATTGATTCGCTGCAAGAAACCGCCATCGTCCGGATCAACCGCTACGAGAAGGCGGTCCATGACGCCGATCTGGCGACCGCGCGCCGCATCGCCGAGGCCTTGGGCGTCCCGCTCGCCTTCCTCTACGCCGAAACCGACACCATGGCCGAGGCCATCCTGACCTTGGGCCTGTTGTCCAAACCCGAGCAGCGCAAGGCCGTGGCCGACCTCAAGGCCCGCCTGGTGCAAGCGTCCGCAGGCCGTGCGGGTTCGTAAGTCGGGCTCTGGCGCGCGTAGCGCCGGCGTTGCGTCGGACCGCACGGGCGTTTCCTCAGTCCGAAGCACCACGCCGGAGGCCCGTCCGGGCCTGCGTGTGTTCCCCAGCCTCATTGCGGATGACCACCGAGACCTTCGCGAATCCCGCTGAGGGATGACGGAGCGTGAATTCGGGACTCGCGAGAGCGAAATCCGCACTCCCGAAGGCCGACGCCACGCTCGCGAAAGCGAAATCCACTCCCCGAAAAGCCGATTTCACTCTCGCGAGTCCGAAATCCCGACTCCGGAAAGCGTCCGTCGCTCTCGCGAGTCTGAAATTCACGCTCCGTAGTCCCGCCGCAGCTTTCGCGAAGCCGAAAAAGCCTTGAAGGAATGACTCGCCGGCTTTCCTTTAAGGCTCTTTCGCCTTCCGGAATGTATTTTTTGCTCATCGATGTGCCTTGTTGGCACACCGGACCCGCGTCCTGGCCTTCCGCTGGACAGGTTCATCCGCCGGCGCGTCCGGTGCGGAAGGGCAGAGCGGCGTATAGCCGATAGCATGAGCGTGCGACCCCGGCGGCTTGATGGGGCGGCGCGTATCGAGAGTGGAGAGGAGCGGCGCTATGGATGATAGATCTTTGTTTCTTGCCGCGCAGGGGATCATCCGGCGCAATCTGACTGAGCAAGTGGCCGCTGCTACGGTGTTATGGCATCCCGAGACGCAGGAGCTCATCCTGCACTACTACTGCGATGTGCCGTATGGCGAGTCGGAGGAAGAACTCTGCGAACTGTCGCTGACGGAACTGTTGGCCGAGTTTCCCGATATTCTTCTTGCGCAGGCGCACTGCGGGCCAATGCCGCTGCCGACCCTTGATGCCGGAGTGCGGGTGTTCCATCGATAGCGAAGGCCTTGCAATCGCTCGGCGTCCCACTCGCCTTCCTCTGCGCTGAAACCGACACCTTAGCCGAGGTCATCCCGACCCAGCCGGTGAGTAACCGCGCGAATCCGTAGTCACACGCGCCGCCGGTATTGAATGGGCTGACAGGTCAGCGAGCCGGATGCCAAACTCGACGCGACAAAGTCGAGGTGCGGGTTAGCGAGGCGATATGACGGATACCGACGCTCTCAAACGAGACATCCGTAAGCGCTTGTTCTTGTCGGCCGCTCGCCGAGGGGACGGCTCCACTCGCCATGGCTTTCATTGGTGCGCGCCTTGCCGAGGCACCGGTGACGTGTGCAACGAGTATTCCGATGACTCGGGGCGCTGGGCGGTTTTCGAGTTGTGCGCTCAGTGTGGCGGAGAGGGTGTTGTCGATGCGCTGCAAAACTAGGAACAGCGGCGACTGATCACACGGCCTTGGCAGTGAAATCGAGATGGGCTCAGCGAGTGATCGGCCGATCGGGCGTCGGCGCGAGTTGAGCCACTGACTGATCATGGGCGGCGCTGATGGCCTCCAGCGTGCGTAACGAGTCGCTCAGTGGCACCGACGAAACGCATTGTCGCCCGCGTCTGACGCGCCTAGGCTAGCGTCAGAGAACAGGGAGTGTCGGCCTAAATGAAACGTCCAGAGATTCATCGGTGCATTGTTGGCACATTGTTTCTCCTGCTTCCGCTGGGTTGTGCAAGTAAGTCGGGAACAAAGTCAGTGATGCAGAGCGATTCCGCCGACTTGACGGTCGAAGACATTCTTCGCCTGCCGCTTGAACAGGGAGCCAGTGGCTACGACCGCATATCCAAGGACCTTCGTTCGATCGGTCAGTTCAGCGTATTCCGTCAAGACCCACCGATCATGAAAGTCGGGCGCGCGATGAGGCTCGCTGATGGATACGTCATCGACGGTGCGTCCATCGAGAACTACCAAGGCGAACGAAAATTTGGCCTCGCTCTTGGTGAAGAAAAGTGCTTTCCGCTTGCGCGAGCTGGGGCGATAACGGGCGTAACCACCGCAAGTGGCCAGCCCCAAGAGCACGACAATGAGCGCGGGCGGACATTCACTGCCAAGCGAAACGGAATGCTGGTGATCTTTTCCACCCCAAGTCCGGGCTCTGAATGTGTCAGCTCTATCACGCTGACGCAGTCGGTCAATTGATCTGTCCGCATTGACTGGAAGCATCGCCAAGAAGTCTTTACAAGGAGTTGGCCAAGGATGCTCGGATTCCAAGGTTTACGGCTCGGAGCAGTGGTGGTGGCCCTACTGCTGGGATGCGGCAGCGCTACCGCAGCGCACCCCGTCCGTGGTGCAAGCGCGCCGCCGGCACCAGCGGCCGAAGAAGACTGCTCCGCCGTCGGAGACGTGAAGGCGCGTGAGCTGTGTTTCTCAAAGAAGCCCGACGACGAGATCGCCGATTGCGAGCGCATGCGGTTGCATGCGTGCAAACCGTACGGGGACATGTATCGGCTGGACCAGCAACTGGTCGCACTGAGTCAGGACGCCCTGGCCAAGGCACGCAAGCAGTATGCGTCCTACGCCAACGGTGACCCGGCCTACCTCGATGATCTGTCCACCTATCAGAGTGGATCGCACAAGGCCTGGGCAGCGTCTCGCGATGCCGACTGTTTGCTGGAACCTTTCGCCCAAGGCATGTCGCGCCGCGAGGCGGCGGACTTGACCGAGGCTTGTCGCGTGGAGCGGACTCGGGCGCGTATCGCTTATCTCAAAGAGTTGTTCCTTTCGTTGAAGTAACCGGAGCACCGCCGTGACCGCCGTGTTTACAGTCCACTTGCACGGCGCACCCCGTCGCGGGAGGGGCTTGAGTTGGGTGCTTTTGCGTACTTTAAGCAGTCTAAATCCGTCGCCGTGCACGATTTTGCTCTAGATCGAACCGCGTTCGCTATGCGCTGCGTGATGGCTCGCTTATGCTCCATGCGTCTGCCAAACGATTGGTGCAGGGAATGCGCAACTATCAGTATCGCCCTACGTTCTTGCTTTCGAGTCGCGCGGCGGCCACGCTGCTCGCATTAAACTGTATTGCTTTGACCGCGTGTGCTCACGGGTCGAAAAATTCAGCCGAAACTGTTGCCCCCAAGGAGCTCAAAGACATGACGTCATCCAGCGATTACAAGCTAAGTTCGCTCGCGGAATATCCCGAGTTGACCCCCGGCGAGGTGTCCAGAAAATTCCTCAAGTTCCTGGTCTCTTTGGACAGCGTCGACGACCTTTCGGTTGCGACTGTTTCACAGGGACTCGGCCTTCCCCTGAAACGGACCATCTCAGATGGCTACGCCTTCCGCATCGCCCTTCCCGAGAGCAGATGGTCTTATGGCGTCGACTACCTCGAGCTGGCTCGCATGACGAAGAAGACGCTCAGTCTGGACTTCGCCAATAAGACGGCCGGTCAAGATCCAACACCTGTTTGCGAAGTCGGTTTGAACGACTTCGTCTCCGAACTCAAGCGTGCCGGGTACTCCGGTGGGCCTGAGTACGGGGAAATCGGGCAGCTGGAAAATTACTCGTTCAGGAAGGGAAAGGTAGATGTTCTGATTCGCGAGTGGGGTGTGCCGCTGTCGCGCGACGACGCAGCCACCAGGGCTTGCGTCGAATCGGTTTCAGTTCATAGCGCGGAGTAAGCCGTGAGCAGGCCGAATCCGCAGTTGGAAGCCGCGATCGCTCGGTTGCAAGAGGCAACCCAACAGGAGGCATTGAAGGCCGCGATCCGCGCCGATGATGCACTTTCGAAGAATCTCAACGAAGCGGCGAAGCAAGGATATCTGACGGGCTTTTCAGCGACGCAGGAAGGGGCGGCGCATTCGATCGGAAGCTACGACATGGCCTCGGGGGTCGTAACCTTGCCCGCCACCGCGTTGAACGGCCTGGAACGACATCCTTCCGACGAATTAGTTGCGACGTTGAAGCTGCAAGATATGAGCCTCCGCTTCTCGCGCGGAACTTATGTCGATGACGCGGGCGTCAAAAATCCGATATCCCAGGAAATGATCGGAAATTTGCAGGACACCATCAATGCGTCCCCTGTTCTGGCCGCTCAGCTGCGCAAGGCAGTGAACGCTGAGCCGGAAGCACATCTGAAGAACTTCGCCATTCTTGATCCTGGATTTGGCGCCGGTGGAACTTACGATGGCGACTCCAAGACCATGAATCTGCCGGCGGGCAGACTTCTGCCAAAGAGTTCCGTCAATCAGTCGGGATTCAATCCCGATAACCTGACGTTTGTCATCGGTCATGAAGTCCAGCATGGCTTCAATCACCAGGGAAAGCGCGAGGCATACGAAGTCTTCGACCGCGAAGTGCGCGACATTGCGCGCGACCGAAATCCGATCAACGACTACACGACGCCGATATCCAAACTGATCCAGGCTGGGCGAGAGGACGAAGCGCGCGCCGAGGTGGCCGGGTGGAACGCGGTGGTTAGCCGTATGGCACAAGCGGGAACTCTCGGCAAACTGGATGACGTTTTGGCTTCGAAGGCCTCCCAGGTGCGTGATTTCATCGAGATTGACGCCTCGCGAACCGCGATACCGCGCGGTGGTCTTGTTTTCAGTCAGGATTTCGGCTTGGAGCCAACACCCGCCAACATTTCTGCGATGGAGCGGAACTACTTCGACAAGGCTCCGGCCCATACTCCCGGTGTACCGGAGGGGAGAACGACGGGGCTGGGCCCGCATAAGGAAGCGGACTATCCGAACTATTACGGCAGGAATGCGATAGAGCGAGTAGTCACGATTGATCGCAAGCACGCCCATGCGGTCGGCGGGATCGAGCCGCGGATGCATATCGATATGACGGCTTTGCGCCTCAACGAACGCTTGATCGAACGGCTTGGATTGGAGATTGATCCAAACCCCGAGCGTCCGCAGGCTTACTACGATACCGGCCAGTCGCCGCCGGCTCTGCATCATTTCGAACATACGCGGACCGGTGCGAATCAGAATCAACACATCCCCATCGATCCGGAGATTCTCTCGGATGCGTCTGTGCGGGCGCCCGCAAAGTTGACTCCGTCGCAGCCTGGACATGCAGATCATCTGCTGTACTCGCAAATTGCTGACAAGGTACGCGAGCAGGACCACCAACACGGCCGCCGATGGGACGAAACCAGCGAGCGTTTGACAGCAAGCTTGTTGGTTCTGGCGAAAGGCAGTGGCCTATCGCAAGTAGATCACGTGGTCTTCAGTGTCAAAAACGAACACGTCGCCGCAGGCGAAAACGTCTTCGTCGTGCAAGGGCGGCTCGATGACCCGGCGCACCTGCGGGCGCATATGAAAACGGATGAGGCCGCTCGCACGCCGGAAGCGGCTTCGTTCGAAAAGGTAGAAGCGGTCAACGAGCGTATCGCCCGGCAAACGGCCCAGGCCCAGGCGCTCGGGCAGACGCAGGAGGAAACGCACAAGGTGCAGGGCATGGGGCGATGACGACACTGCACTATCAGGAAGGCCAAGACGTCCGACTGGGCGACAGCATTCGCTGGGGAAGCGATGCGCGCGGCGTGGTCGTTGTCATGATCGCCGAACAGACGGCGCTGCCTGGCTGCGTTGCGGCGGAATGGGCGTATCTGCACCGCGGCTGCATGATCGAGGTCTCCGCGTCCGGACTGTTCCAATACGACGCCGAAGCGTTGGCGCAGGACGAAGACCTCGTATTGCTCGCGCGCGCGACCTGATTGCCGTCGCCGGACGACGGCGGGTTTCAACAATCGGGTATCGCCACCATCGAAATGTCAGGTCGGGCAGGTGACATTGTCCCGTTGTTTTCCGCCCTCCTGATGATACTTTTGCCCGGCACTCGCCCGGGCCGCGTTTAAACATGTGATCGGGCATGCGGCGGCGCCATGAGACGATTGTGCATACGCCTCGTGGCCGGCAGCGCGCCCACGCATTGCGGCGCTCTGCGCGACTTGAATGCACGTATCCGCTGTGAAGACAGGAGAACGGCGATGGTCAGCAAGAACGCGATCAGCAAGAACACGATTTGTCTGTGGTACGACGGCGGCGCTTTGGATGCCGCGAAGTTCTACGCGCAGACGTTTCCGGACAGCACGGTGGGGGCGGTGCATCACGCGCCCGGCGATTATCCCGACGGCAAGCAGGGCGATGTGCTGACGGTCGAGTTCACGGTGATGGGCATTCCTTGCATCGGTTTGAACGGCGGGCCCATGTTCAAGCACAGCGAGGCGTTCTCGTTCCAGGTGGCCACCGACGATCAGGCCGAGACCGATCGTCTGTGGGACGCGATCGTCGGAAACGGCGGCAAGGAAAGCGAGTGCGGCTGGTGCAAGGACAAGTGGGGGCTGTCGTGGCAGATCACCCCGCGTGCGTTGACGGATGCGTTCACTCATCCGGATAAGAAGGTGGCCAAGCGCGCGTTCGACGCCATGATGAAGATGCAGAAGATCGATATCGCCACGATCGAGGCCGCCGTTCGCGGCTGATCGGACGCGCGCGGCGGCTCTGCGCGAGGCCGCGGCTGAACAGCGGTTTCGCGCCGTAGCCGACATCAAATCTTCCGATTCGCCGAACCACCGGGATGCGGCCAGAGCCGCTTCCCTGTGGTTCGGCCGCGCGCTGGTCGTATCGGCGTCGAAGCCCGGATTCCTGCGCCTGGCCGAGCCGGGCGCGGCCGATCGAACCCCGGTTGTCTTGACCCTGTCATCCCCGTGGCATCGAATCCGCGGTATGGCTCAAGCGCCGGGAGACGACGATGGCCAGGTTCCGCATTCCAGTCTCATGCCGGGTTCCGGCGGTTTCGCGCGGGTCGGCCCGGTACTTGGCCTGTCTTCTGTTCCTGCCGGCGGCATGGCCGGCGTTCGCCGGCGAACCGGCGCCCCCGTGGCGCTCGGTCAGCGACAAGGACGGCATCCGCCTGGAGGCGCGGCGGATTCCCGGTGAGCGTTTCGATGAGCTGCGTGTCACCACGTCGCTGAAGGTTTCGCCGAAGACGGTCGCGGACTATCTGCTCGGGAAGTACCTGGACGAAAAGAACAAGAACATCAGCCGTACCTTCATCCAGCGCGGGCCGGACATGGCGCTGTGGTCGGATGTGCTCAGCACGTCGGTCACCAGCGACCGTTGTTACTCCATGCGCTTCGAGCGGCACGCGCTGGCCAACGGCGAGATGCGGGTGAAGTTCGTGTCGCTCGACTATGCCGGCAGGAAACCGATGCCGGACTGCATTGCGTTGCGCGCGCGCGGCGAGTGGACGATGACGCCGATCGGCACCGGCACGCGCTTGACCTACGCTTCGCTGACCGACATCGGCGGCAGTGCGCCGGCTTTCCTGGTGCATCGTTCGCTATCGTCGGCGGCGGTGTCCAGCGTGCGCAAAGTGGTTGCGGGCGCATCGGGATTGGCGCTGCCTCGGGGGCTCGGCGACTGAGCGCCGGCGTGCCGATCCACATCCGGATCGAAGACCGCTAACGATCGGAATCGCGCGTCAGCTTTCGGGTTCGCCGAACCATCGGGCCGCGGCCTGGGCGGCTTGCTCATGTTCGGCCACGCTCTCGCCTGCCCAGGCGACGAAGCCATCCGGGCGCACGAGCACGGCGCTCACGCCCAGCCGGTTCTTGGCGTCGCTGGCGACATAGGTGATCCGATCGCTCCATCGCTGCGCGAGCGCGCGCAACGGCGCATCGGCGTCGAAGTCCAGCAGCAGGCCCTTGCCGTTGCGCAGCAGTTCGCCGAGCCGGGTCCCATCGATCAACTCGAAGTCGGGAGCGCTGCGCCCCGTCAACGGGTGGCTGTCGCCGAAGTCGTAGCGAAGACCGACGCCCCACACGCGTTCTGCGAAGTAGGTGGCGCCATCGCGCGTGTCGATGAGGTCGCGCATGATGGCTTCGAGCGCGCGGGAACTCGGGCTGGGCCGCATCAACGCGACCTGCGCGCGCGACCAGTCCAGGACCTGCGCGCCCACCGGATGGCGTTCGCTGAAATAGCTGTCGAGCAGATCGGCCGGCGCGTCGCCGCGGACGGTCGCGGCCAGCTTCCATCCCAGGTTCATCGCATCGCCGAGTCCGAGGTTGAGCCCCTGGCCGCCCAGGGGCGAGTGGATATGCGCGGCGTCGCCGGCGAGCAACACGCGCCCGTTGCGGTAAGCCGTCGCCTGATAGGTGCGGTCGGTCCAGGTGGTGGCGAGCAGCAGCGCGGTCACGGTGACGTCGGTCCCGGAGATGTGGCGCAGCACCGTCTGCACTTGATCCAGCGTGACCGGTTGGGTTCGGTGGAACGCGCCGCCGTCGAAGGAGGTCATGGCGATGGTCCCGGGCTGCGCCTGAAAGTACATGCCGGTCGGCGTGTAGTGGCGACCCAGGCTGAGCTTGTGCGGGTCGG
Source organism: Lysobacter sp. TAB13 (assembly GCF_052113885.1). Lineage (NCBI taxonomy): Bacteria > Pseudomonadati > Pseudomonadota > Gammaproteobacteria > Lysobacterales > Lysobacteraceae > Lysobacter > Lysobacter sp. TAB13. The sequence continues at coordinate 67,898 of NZ_JBFRDR010000026.1, forward strand.
CGATTTCGACGCGAACCGAGTAGCCGGTGAACTCGGGATCGGTGCCGACGAACTCGAAACCGCCGGCTTTACGCACCACGCTGCGGCCGCCGTCGCAACCGACCAGCCAGCGGGCGCGAAAGGTTTCGCCGTTGGCGCGGATGGCGACTTCATCGTCTAGCTGATCAAGGCCTTCGACGCGCAGCCCGCGCTTGATCTCGACGCCCATCGCGGTTGCGCGAGCGGCCAGGATGGACTCGATGCGTTCCATCTCGGCCCCCGTGTTGGTGTCGGCGGGGCTGGGCAGGCGATACGGCCACTTGGCGGTGTCGATCTTGGCGGAGTCGAAGGGGATGCCGGCGAAGTGGCCGAATTGGCGTCGCGGCTTTTGCGTCGCTTGGCGGGCGGCTGTGGTGTTGCTGGCCGAGTCGGTAGCGGGTTGCGGCGGTTCGATGTCGTTCAACAAGCCGCGGCGATAGAAGGCTTCGAGCGTGAGTGTCGAAAGGCCTCGCATGCCGAACGGGAGCCGTTTCAGAGGGGCGCTGGGGTCTTCGGCTTGCTCGATCACCAACACCGACAGGGCTGCGAGGCGAAGCTCGCAGGCGAGAAACAGGCCGACGGGGCCGGCACCGGCGATCACTACGTCGTAGATCAATGGGGAATCCTTGCGCGGGCGATGGGGGAGCGAAGGAGGTCTCGTTTGGATGACGATTGGGGCGATGGGTTCGCCTCCGGTCCGGGTAGTTTAGTGCTCGGCTGGGGTGGGAAGAATGCCGGGTGGCTTTCTGGTTGGGTTGTCCGGGCTGCGTGGTGAGGTCGCTGGGTGTTTGGAGCGAAAAGCAAATCCCCCCTGCCCCCCTTTTTCAAAGGGGGGAACAGCAACGGCAACTGCAGTAACCCACAGTACCAACCGCCGACGAACTATTGCCCCCTTTGAAAAAGGGGGCTGGCGCCCGCGTTGCGTGCTTCAGGCGAATCCGTCTGCGCCGGGGGATTTGCTCTAGCAACAACCACCGACGAAACCATTGCCCCCTTTGAAAAGGGTCTTAGGAAGCAAACGCCCCTCAGAGGGGGTTGGATCGTAGCAACTTAAGGGTCGCCCGATAGAGGTCGTCGTGGCGATGGTTGAAGCGAAACTCGCACTCCTTGAGGTGCAGGTAGAAGGTGGTCTTGG
>NZ_JBFRDR010000027.1:0-64647 GCF_052113885.1 Lysobacter sp. TAB13
ATCGCCAGGGGCTTTACCCTAAAACGCCGCAACCACTGGTTGCGGCGTTTTTCTTTGCGCGCGGGAAACTTACTACCACCGGCCACTTCGCCCGAGTTACTTCCGTGGTTCCAGTTACTTCGGGAGTTAATTCCCGCGCGGAGTTAATCGACTACCGCCGCGCATGGCGATTCCTGCGGATCCGATGAATCCTTGAATGGCGCTTCCGTCGAATCCTTGAACGCTCCCGCTCGCTCCGGTTCCCGCCGATCGACGTCTTGACACCGAACCGTGCCGAATCCGGCCATGTACAAAAAGAAACCAGCCAGTTCAGCGCCGCGGCGGCATGTCGCCGCCAAGTCCGGGTACACTCGCCCCGCTGCCGCCTGGGGCGCCAGCTTGCCGGCCGCATCGTCCCGACGGGACGGGCCGCGCCACCGATCGTTGCCGCGCATTGACGGCATCGATCGTTAAGTCGGAAAAGGAGAGTCGTCGAATGAAGTTCACCACCACAGGCAAGGTCCGCCGCTAAGTCGGCGCTTGCGGTCTCCGGGTCGTCCCGGGCCGCCCTTGGCAGACCGTTCACCGCTCCCGGGCGCTTTGGCCCTGGATCGCACGCGCGCGTCCGCCGCCTCACTCCCGATCCGTTGCCTCGCGCCGATGCGGCGCTTGTTCGCTCGCGTGCGTTGCTCGTCCCGTGCGGCTTTCGGCCGCGACTTCGGACGATGCGCGCGCCCGGGAGTCGTTCCTAAGTTCAAAAGGCACTACGCCATGAAAATTTTCAATTGGTTCGAATCGTTGATCGATCCGTTCCGGCCCGCGCCGGAGGCGATGCCTCCGCGTTCGGTCGCGCGGTTCTATTGGCACTTCATAAGACAGGCCTGGCCGATCTTCGTGATGCTGACCGTGGTCGGTTTCTTCGTCGCGATCGTCGAAGTGGTGATGTTCGACTACCTCGGCAAGGTCGTGGACCTGGTCAACACCACGCCGGCGGCGCAGTTGTTCGTGCAGCACGGCGACGAGTTGCTGTGGATGGCGGCGGTGATGTTGATCGTGCGTCCGCTGTGCCTGGGCCTGCACGATCTGCTGCTCAACCAGACCGTGCACCCCAGCATGACCAACCTGGTGCGCTGGCAAACCCACCGCTACATGCTCCGGCAGAGTCTGAGCTTCTTCCAGAACGATTTCGCCGGCCGCGTGGCCAACCGGATCATGCAGACCGGCCCGTCGCTGCGCGAATCCACCACGCAGACCTTCGACGCGCTGTGGTACGTGATCGTGTATTCGGCTTCGGCGATCTATCTGTTCGCCCAGGCCGATGTATGGCTGGCGGCGCCGCTGGCGGTGTGGATCGTGATCTACATCGGCTTGCTGTTCTACTTCGTGCCGAGGGTGAAGCTGCGCTCGTGGCGCGCATCGGACGCGCGTTCGAAGTTGATGGGACGCATCGTCGATGGCTACACCAATATCGCCACGCTCAAGCTGTTCGCGCATTCGCGGCGTGAAGAGGAGTACGTGGCCGAGGCGATGATCGAGCAGACCCAGCGCTCGCGCGACATGACCCGCATGACCACGATGATGGGCATCAGCATCACCACGCTCAACGGTTTGTTGATCGTCGGCACCTGCGGCCTGGCCCTGTGGCTGTGGCATCAGGGCTCGATCAGCGTCGGCGCGATCGCGCTGGCGACCGGTCTGGTGATCCGCATCCACAACATGTCCGGCTGGATCATGTGGACGGTGAATGGGATCTTCGAGGACATCGGCACGGTCCAGGACGGCATCGAGACGATTTCGCGGCCGTTGACGGTGGTCGATCGCGAACAGGCGAAACCGTTGCAGGTCGATGAGGGCAGCGTGCGTTTCGAGAACGTGCACTTCCACTACGGGCAGGACAGCGGGCTCATCGCCGATCTGGATCTGGCGGTGAAACCGGGCGAAAAGATCGGCCTGGTGGGTCCGTCGGGCGCGGGCAAATCGACCCTGATGAACATCCTGCTGCGTCTGTACGACCTGGAAGGCGGGCGCATCCTCATCGACGGCCAGGACATCGCCGGCGTGACTCAGGAAAGCCTCCGTTCGCAGATCGGCGTGGTCACGCAGGACACCTCGCTGTTGCACCGTTCGATCCGCGACAACCTGCTGTACGGCCGTCCGGACGCGAGCGACGAGGAGATGTTCGAAGCCGCACGCAAGGCGCGGGCGGCCGAGTTCATCCCGCGTCTGGTCGACGGCGAAGGCCGCGAGGGCTACGAGGCCCTGGTCGGCGAGCGCGGCGTGAAGTTGTCCGGCGGGCAGCGTCAGCGCGTGGCGATCGCGCGCGTGTTGTTGAAGAACGCGCCGATCCTGATCCTGGACGAAGCGACCTCGGCGCTGGATTCCGAAGCCGAGGCGGCGATCCAGGAAAGCCTGGAAACGTTGATGGAAGGCAAGACGGTGATCGCGATCGCGCACCGGCTATCGACGATCGCGCGCATGGACCGGTTGGTGGTCATGGACAAGGGCCACATCATCGAAACCGGAACGCACGAAGAGCTGATCGCGCGCGAAGGTTTGTATGCGCGGTTGTGGAAGCGGCAGACCGGGGGCTTCGTGGCGGTGGATGCGTAACCTGGGGCGCCCTCACCCCAACCCCTCTCCCGCTTTGCGGGAGAGGGGCTCTACGCCTTGATTTCAAGGGTTTTCTTAGAACAACGAGCCGGTGGTGCCGACGCCGCCTTCGTCGTCGGAAGTGCGGCGTTTGCGTACCCAACCGCCGACACCGGACGGCTGATGGGCGGGCGCCGCGGGTGCGGGCTTGGGCGAGCCGGCGCTGCGTTCACGCGCCTGCCGATGCGCGGTCTCCGCCATCGCCTTGAACTGGCGCTCGCGCTGCAGCCACAGCTCGTCCATGCTCGGATCGGCCACCAGCGTCGCCGCGCCCAGATCGGCTTCGCTGGCTTCGTCGGGAATGTGCTGGAACGGAATGCGCATCGGCGCGGCGCCGTGCACCAGCGCGTCCTGCATCGCGCCGAAGTACAGGCGGTTGTTGCCGTAGCGTTGATTGACCTGATCGAGCACGCGGGTGAGCGCCTGATTGCGCTGGCGCTCGGGAAACAACGAGGCGGTGTCGGCAGCGCAAGGTTGCAGATCGATCAGCGACACCGCCACCGACAGCGGCGGATACCGTTTCACCTTCCAGCGGCCATTGCCTGCGGCGCGCATCAGCGGTTCGATCGCTTCGGCCATCAGTTGCAGCAAGGTCGGCGTGTCGTCGAGCGGGGCGAAGGACAGATCGCGGCTGAAGCGCTGCTCCTTGCCGACGAACCGGATGTGAATGCTCAGGCCGCGCGCCTTGCACTGTTCCATGCGCAAACGCATCGCCGCCTTGGCCAGCAGCTTGAACAACACCGAGCGCATGCCCGCGGCGCTGCGCAACTGCGGATCGAGCACATGCGAATGGCCGACCGAGGCGACCGCCTTGCGTTGACGCGACGGCGGCTCGATGCCGCGCAATTGCGCCCAGAAGCGCTCGCCTTCGATGCCGCCCCAGATCGCGCGCAGATGTTCGCGCGGCGCGGCGGTGAGTTGTTCGACGGTCTCGATGCCGGCGTCGATCAGGCGTTGCAGCATCGACGGGCCGACCCCGCACAGATCCTGCAAGCCCATGCCATGCAGCGCGGTGGGCAGATCGGCGAGTTCGACCACGGTCAGGCCATCGACCTTCTCGATGTCCGACGCGGTCTTGGCGAGGAACGTATTCGGCGCGATGCCGATCGAGCAGCGGATCGCCGGGCTCAGGCCGCGATCGATCAGCGTCTGCTTGATCTTGTGCGCGATCGCCACGGCGTTGTCGCGCTGGCGCTCGCGGCCGATCAGGCGGCAGGCGACTTCGTCGATCGACAGCGGCTTGCCGTCGATCGGGATGCAGTCCTGGATCGCGGCGATGAGCTGATGGTGCAGTTCGACGTAACGCGCCGGCCGCGCCTGCACGATGGTGATATCGGGGCAACGCTCCAGCGCCTCGTGCACCGGCGTGCCGGTCTTGACGCCGTGCAGCTTGGCTTCGCGGCTGGCGGCGATGCAGCAGGTGGTCGCCGCCATCACCGGCACCACGCCGACCGGACGCCCTCGCAAGGCCTCATGGTCGAACTGCTCGACCGAGGCGAAGTACGAGTTGAAGTCGACGAACAGGCAGCGCAGGGTCACGGCGGTGGGTCGCGTAGGGGAATTCAGTATCGCTCTGTATGCGGGGTGGCGCATTCGCTGGCCGGATTCAGCTTCGGCGGCGGCGATCGCATGGGGTGAGATCGCATTTTGGATCAAGTGGTTAGCGGAATTCGCGGGCTTGGGGCGTAGTGCGCCGCGTCGCTGCGAAATGGAGTTGCGACTGAGCGGGCGGGTACATGCTCGCGGCTTACGCCGCTCCCACAGCCGGGAGCGGCGCAAACGCGAGGTCGCTATTGGGCGCGGTCCATGGCTTGGTAGATTTGGGCCAACGAGTGGGTCTTGCCGCCGGCGGCGGCGAGAGCGGCGAGTGCGATTTCGGCGTCGAAGCCGCGTCGAGATGCCAGGCGGTGGATCAGCGCCGTCGCTTCGCTGCGCAGCAACTCGCGCACGTCGATGCGGGCGAAGCAGCGTCCGGGCCGTACCAGCGCGTCGTCGAGATCGCCGACGTTGGGCAGGTTGGTGGAGAAGATGATTTTACGACCCTGTCCGCGCACCACGCCGTCGGCGATGGCGAGGAAACGATGCAGGTGTTCGTTGCCTTGCGCGCGCGGGCGCAGCAGATGATCGGCATCTTCCACGACGAAGGCGTGGTCGTCGCCGGTGATGAACTTGACGTAGATCGCGTCGCACTCCAAGGCTTTCTTGTCGCCGGTGTACAAGGCCTGTGCGCTGCCGCCGTTGCGGCGCGACATCTCGCCGAGGATGGCGCGGATCAGCCGGGTCTTGCCGGTGCCGGGGCGCCCCTGCAGCACCAGCACGGTTTCTTTCGCGCGCAGGTAGCGATCGATGAAGCCGGCGACATCGCCGATTTCGGGATAAGCCTCGTCGTGCAATTCGTCGTCGGCCAGTTCTTCGATGCTGGTGCTCTGCAGCTCGCCGCGGCCGCCGAGAAAATGCCAGTCGATCGAGAACATCGCTTCGTCGATGCGCACTTGCGCGACTCGCGTCTCGATCGCCTGGATCAGGCCTTCGACGCGCGCGACCGAATCGGCCCAAATGCCGAAATGGAAGGAGCAGTAATCGGCTTTGTGCCCGGCATGGGCTTCGACGAACAGGCCTTCGCCGTCGAGGATGAGGCTGCGACTGCCGGGGCGTTGCCCGGTCAGGTCGAGGTTGGCGGCGAGATCGTCGAACACCGCGTTGATGCCGGTGCGTGCGGCGAAGCGCAGCGAGCGGTGGATCGGGTAGCGGGCGATGCCGCGTTCGAGCGCATCGGCCAGACGCGCATTGAGGATCAGGGCAGGCAGGTCGTAGATCTGCTGGCTCAGTGAAGCGGGGTAACGCTGGGTGTCGGTACTCACGATGATGTGGGCGATTCGCCCGGGTTGTCGCCGCGGCTACGGTCGCCACGGCAGAAAACGGTTGCTGAGCACGGCCGCAGCAGCGGCCGTGCTCGTCGCGCGGTGAAGCTTACAGCACCAGCGGCGGCTCGCCGCCGACGATGACGATGTCGGCGCGGCGGCGCGCGAACAGGCCGACGCTGACCACGCCGGGGATCTGGTTGATCGCCGATTCCATCGCCACCGGATCGGTGATGGCCAGGTTGTGGATGTCGAGGATGACGTTACCGTTGTCGGTGACCACGCCGGCGCCGTTGGCGTCCTGGCGCCACACCGGCTGGCCGCGGGTCATGGCGAGGATTTCGCGCGCGACCATGCTGCGCGCCATCGGCACCACTTCCACCGGCAGCGGGAACTTGCCGAGCACGTCCACGCGCTTGGCTGGATCGACGATGCACACGAACTTGGCGCTGGCCTCGGCGATGATCTTCTCGCGGGTGAGCGCGGCGCCGCCGCCCTTGATCAGGTGCTTGCGCGGATCGCATTCGTCGGCGCCGTCCACGTACAGCGACAGCGGGCCGGTGGAATTGAGGTCCAGCACTTCGATGCCCAGCGCCTTCAACCGCGCGGTGCTTTGCTCGGAACTGGACACCGCGCCCTTGATGCGTTCCTTGACCCGGCCCAGCGCCTCGATGAAGAACGCGACGGTGGAACCGGTGCCTACGCCGACGATCATGCCGTCTTCGATGTAGTCGATGGCTTTTTCGCCGGCCAGGCGTTTGGCTTCAGTCATTTTGAGGTCGGGAATCGGGAATGGGGAATTGGGAATCGGTAAAAGCCAGAGGCGTGAATTTGCGCGGAGATCGGATGGTAGCGGGACGCTTTGACGATTCCCGATTTCCCATTCCCGATTCCCGGCACCATCACTCCATCGACAACAACAACTTCCACTGCGCCGCCGACACCGGCAGCACCGACAGGCGGTTGCCGCGGCGGGTCAGGGCGAAGTCTTCGCCGAGTTCCTCGGCGCGGGCCTTGATCTCGTCCAGCGAAACGGTGCGCTTGAACTTGCGCTCGAACGCCACGTCCACCAACAGCCAACGGGGGTCTTCGCGGGTGCTCTTGGGGTCGTAGTAATCGGATTTCGGATCGAACTGGGTCGGGTCCGGATAGGCTTCGGCGGCGATGGTGGCCAGTCCGACGATGCCGGGCACGGCGGTGTTGGAGTGGTAGAACAGCACGCCGTCGCCGGCTTTCATGCCGTCGCGCATGTAGTTGCGCGCCTGGTAGTTGCGCACGCCGTTCCACGGCTCGGTGCGCACGCGCTCCAGGTCGTCGATGGAGAAGGCGTCGGGTTCGGATTTCATCAGCCAATAGCGGCGGCGTGCAGTCATACGGGGCGGCTCAGTTCGGATGCGGCGGGGGCGGCATCGGGGGAAGGTCAAACGTACAGCGCGGAGCGGCAATCCAGGATGCCGGCTTCGGTGCATACCGCGTCCAGGGCGACGTCCCAGTCGGCGGCTTCGATTTGCTCGACGCGCTGCGCCTGGTAGCCGGCGCCAGCCAGCCAGGGTGGCGCCGGGCTGCGCTGGCGGAAGGCGAGGCTGCGATCGTACCAGCCGCCGCCCATGCCCAGCCGGTGGCCGCGGGCGTCGAATCCCACCAGCGGCAGGACGATCAGGCTCAGCTGCTCTGGCAGAAGCAAGGAGGTTTCAGCCAACGAAGGCTCCGGAATCCCGAACCGATTGGGCACCAGCGCATCGCCCGGCCGCCACGGCGCGAAGCGCAGTTGCTGATCTTCGTGCAGCACCGGCAGGCAGTAGATGCAGTCCTTGGGCAGGCGCAATTGCCAGGCGTGCAGGGCGATTTCCCCGTCCATCGCCCAGTAACCGGCGACGTAGCCCGATTGCGGCGCGAACGGCAGGGCGAGCAGGTTCGCAGCCAGCGCCTCGGCGCCGCTGATGCGCACCGCGGCGGGGAGATTGCGTCGTTGTGCGCGCAATGCGCGGCGCAGCGTCGAACGGTCGTCCGTCATGCGATCGGGGGATCCTGGCGGGGGCGCGTAAAGCGCGGGCATACGGAAACGGGCGCGGAATCACCTGTGGTGATCTCGCGCCCGTTCCGGGATTAGTAGTCCTCCGCCAATGGCGATGCTTGCGAAACGACCTTGAACCCAGGGTTCAAGTGGGAACGCTTGGAGGCCTTCGGGCTTCCCGCTGCGAGGCGGACTTGCACTCCAGGCTTCCGGCGCGCCCCCGGTGTCGTCATTAAGGGACAAGGCGAATGTTTGCGCACGCCGTCGCGCACAGCAGAGGACGTGCGCGCAGTATAGCGCGCGAGCGCGCTCAGGCGAATCCGCTCGTCGGCGATGCTGCGTTGCGGTTCACGCACTTGATTGCGCGAGCGCGGATGAACGGGGACTTGCGTGACGTGGGTCGCGCGGCGTCGCAATGGCGCGGACGAAGCGCTGACAGGGCGCGGTGTTCGCCGCCGCGCCGAGAGCCGCGCCGCGTCAGCGGATCGCGGCGTCGAACAGGCTGTCGAGCTTGCGATGCAGTTCGTCGAGCGTGCGCGAGATTTCGCGGTCGCGGTTGTCGCCGTCGCCGCGCAGTTGCTGCAGTTCGTGGGCGAAATTCAGCGCCGCCAGCACGGCGACGCGGTCGAGCGCGGCCATGCGGTTGCTGCCGCGGATTTCGCGCATCTTGCTGTCGAGCATGCGCGCGGCGGCGAGCAGGTCGTCGCGTTCGTTGGGCTCGCAGCCCACGGTGTATTCGCGGTCGAGCAGGCGGATGCTGACGGCTTCGCTCGTCGTACTCATACAGGCAGGCCCATGGGCGAGTTCGGGGGTACTGGCTTCACGTGTGCTGTTCCAGCGACTTCAAGCGCGCGATCATCGCTTCCACGCGAGTGCGCGCTTGTTCGTTCTTGGCCAGCAGGGCGGAGCGTTCGCCGACCAGTTGTTCCTGTTGCTGGCGCAGGCTGCGGTTCTCTTCGCTGAGCTTGCGCACGCGTTCGCCGAGTTCATCGACGCGGCTGAGCACGGATTGCAGTTCGGCGATGAGTTCGGCGCGGTCCATCCCGGCACGATGGCAGGCCGGGGCGGGGGCGGTCAAGGCGGACGGCGGGGCCGGCCGGGTCTGGGCCGGCGGTGAGCCCGGGGGGCGTTCAGGCAGCCGGGCGACCGGTCTAATCCGTGCGCGATCGTATCCATGGCGGCGCCCGGGACTGCCGCCGCGGACCGCCCCGGCGGGCCAGTATTTTCGAATCCCGAATCCCGAATCCCGAATCCGGCCCTACAGCGCCGCGCGCACGCTCTCCGGCGGCCGCCACTGCTGGATGAACGCCAGGCAGTCGTCGGCCTCCAGCGGCTTGGCCAGCCAGTAGCCCTGGATTTCGTCGCAATGGTGGGCGCGCAGGAATTCCATCTGCTCTTCCAGCTCCACGCCCTCGGCGACCACGTTCAGGCCCAGCGAATGCGCCATGGTGATCACGGTGCTGGTGATCGCGGCATCGTCCGGGTCGCGGGTCAGGTCGCCGATGAATTCCTTGTCGATCTTCAAAGTGTTGATCGGCAGGCGCTTGAGGTAGGCCAGCGAGGAATACCCGGTGCCGAAGTCGTCCACCGCCAGCGCCACGCCCAGTTCGCGCAGCGCCTGCATGGTGTTGGAGGTGTGCGCAGCGTTGGACATCACCACGCTTTCGGTCAGTTCCAGCTCCAGCCGCCACGGCGGGATCGCGCTTTCGCTCAGGGCGCGCGCGACCATCTTCGGCAGATCGCCGCGCAGCAGCTGGATCGCCGAGACATTGACCGAAATCGACAGCTGGTCAAGGCCCTGCAGGCGCCACAGGCGCAGGCGGTTGCAGGCCTCGCGCATCGCCCACTCGCCGATTTCCAGGATCAGCCCGCTTTCTTCCGCCAGCGGGATGAACTGGGTCGGCGGGATGTTGCCGTACTCCGCGCTCTGCCAGCGCAGCAGCGCTTCCACGCCGGTGATGCGCGCTTCGGGCAGCGACAGGCGCGGCTGGAACACCAACCGCAGTTCGTTGCGGTCGAGCACCTTGCGCAGCGCGGCGGAGATGGTCGCGCGCTGGCGGATCTCGATGTCCATCGCCTCGGTGTAGCGCATGAAGGTGCGCCGGCCGGCGGCCTTGGCCTGGTACATCGCGGTGTCGGCGTGCTTGAGCAGGTCGGTCGGCACCTGGGCGTGATCGGGATAGATGCTGATGCCGATCGACGGCGAGATGGCGACGTCGTGGCGCTGGTCGAAATCCAGCGGCGCTTCGAAGGCCTTGATCAGGCGGCGGGCGACGTCCTCGGCCTGCTCGGGCGTGTCGAGGTTTTCCAGGACCACGGTGAATTCGTCGCCGCCCAGGCGGGCGACGGTGTGCTCGGCGCCGACGGTTTCCTGCAGGCGCACGGCGGCGGCGCGCAGGATGCGGTCGCCGGCGGCGTGGCCGAGCGAATCGTTGATGTCCTTGAAGCGGTCCAGATCCAGGAACAGCAGCGCGATGCGGTGGCCGTGGCGGCGCGCGCGCACGATCGCCCGCGACAGCCGCTCCGACAGCAGCGTGCGGTTGGGCAGGCTGGTCAGGGTGTCGTAGTTGGCCAGATAGCGCAGTTCCTGCTCGGCGCGCTTCTGGTCGGTGATGTCGGTGAGCACGGCGACGTAGTGGCCGCGCTGGCCGCTGCTGTCGAGGACGATGGAGGCCTGCAGCCAGCACAGGAATTCGTTGCCGTCCTTGCGCTGCTGCCAGATCTCGCCCGACCAGCGGCCGCTGCGCTGCAACTCGTCGCGCATGTCCGAATAGAACTCCGGATCGTGCTGGCGGCTGTCGAGCAGGCCGGTGGTCTGGCCGATCACTTCGTTCTCGGGGTAACCGGTCATGCGCGAGAACGCGGGATTGATCGAGACGAAGACGAAGTCGCGATCGAACACGGCCACCGCTTCGGCCATCGAGCGCAGCACTTCGCTGGAGATGCGCCGCTCGCGCTCGGCGCTGCGCACCGCGGTGACGTCGCGGCCGGTGCCGGCCACGCGCACCGGATGGCCTTCGCCGTCGCGTTCGACCACCCGGCCGCGTGCGCGCACCCAGCCCCAGTCGCCGCGCGGCGTGCGCATGCGGTGCTCGGACAGGAACAGCGCGGCGTCGCCCTTGAGATGCTTGCGCAGCAGCTCGGTGACGCGCGGCAGGTCGTCGGGATGGATTTCGTGATCGTCCGCGATGTCGGCCTGCACGCCGATTTCCGGCGACTGCGCGTTGTGATCGTCCACGCGCATGCGGTGCAGCTCGCGCCGTTGCAGGTCGTAGTCCCAGAACTGTTCGCCCGAGGCCCACAGCGCCAGCTTCAGACGTTCTTCGCGTTCGCGGATCTGGGTGAAGTAGCCGCGTTCGCGCTGGCGCGCGCGATGCCAGCGCCAGCCGAAGCTCAGCAGCAGCGCCAACGCCGCCAGGGCCGCGGCGGTGATCGCCAGCGGATGCCGCCACAGCGGCGGATCGACGCTGACTGTGATGCGCAGTTCCTGGGTGTTCCACACGCCGTCGCGATTGGTGGACTGGGCGCGGAACAGATAGTGCCCCGGCGGCAGGCGGGTGTAGGTGATGTCCTGGCGCGGGCCGTTGTCGATCCAATCGCGGTCGAACCCGTCCATGCGATAGCGATAACGGATGCCGGTGTTGGGGCCGAAATCCAGCGCGCCGATGCGCAGGCGCAGGATGCCGGCGCCGTCGGGTATTTCCAGCCGCGAGGACTGCCACAGCGCGCTGGAACCGGCGCTGGTGTCCGAGCCGATCCAGGCGCCGAGCAGACGCACCGGCGGGGTGTAGCGCGAATCGATGATGCGGTTGGGATCGAACAGGTTCAGCCCGCGCACGCCGCCGAAGGCGAGCCGGCCGTCGGCCAGCGTGGCGACCGCGCCGGCGTTGAATTCCAGATCCTGCAGGCCGTCGGCCAGGCCGTAGCGGCGCACCAGCGAGGCGCCGGTGTCGAAGCGCAGGATGCCGGCGTCGGTGCCCAGCCACAGCCGTCCGGCCGGGCGCTCGGCGATGGAGAACACCACCGGCACCGGATGATCGCCCAGCACTTCGGCCAGCGGATGCTCGAAGCGGATGCGGCCGTCGCCGAATTCGACCACCCGGCTCAGGCCGGCCTGGGTGCCGACCCAGATCGCGCCGTCGGCGGACTGGTGCACCGCGCGCACGAAATTGCCCGGCAGGCTGTCGGCTTCGTCGGTGACGTGGCGGTAGTGGCGCAGGTAACCGGTGTTGGGATCGAGCAGGTCCAGGCCGTCGCCGGTGCCGAACCAGACCCGGCCCTTGCGGTCTTCCAGGATCGCGTTGACGCGCGGATGGCTCAGGCCCTTGGGATCGCCCTCGCGGTAGGCGTAGCGCACCAGCACGCCGGATTCGGGCAGATAGTGCAGGGCGCCGACGTCGTCGCCGCCCAGCCACAGGCTGCCGTCGCGGGCGAAGATCAGCGAACGTAGCGCGGCGTCGCGATAACCGCGCAGATCGACGTTCTCGATGCGCTGGGTGCCCGGCTCCAGGCGCAGCAGGCCGGCGCCGGTGGCCAGCCACAGCCGGCCCGGCGAGGGCTTGATCAGCGGCTTGGCGTCGCCGGCTTGCGGCGCGGGCGCGTTGTCGATCTGCGGTTCGCGCGCGATCGCGGTAATCCGGCGCACGTCGGTGCCGGCCGGGAGCATCGCGCTCATGTCCTGGAAGTGATCGCCGGACAAGTCGTAGCGGCGCAGGTGGGCGTTGTCGGTGCCGATCCAGATCGCGCCGCTGTCGTCCTGGGCCAGGCTGCGCACGCTGGCATCGGACGCCGCGCCGGCGCCGGTGCTGAGGCCGGTGGCGCGGTTGTCGTCCAGGTCCAGCACGTAGCTGAAACGGGTGCCGCGCGGATCGGCCACCGCGACGCCGCGGTACTGGCCGCCGGCCCACAGCAGGCCGCCGTGATCGACCATCAGCGTGTCGATGGTGTCCTCGGGCAAGGTCGCATCGACCCCGGACTGCGCATGCACGCGCTGACTGTGGCCGCTGTCGGGATCGTGCCGGTACAGGCCGTTGCCGTAACCGGCGATCCAGATCCGCCGGTCCGGCGCTTCCACGATGGCGCGCGCATCGCGCAGCGCCGACAGGGCTTCGTCCTCGACCTTGATCAACACGCCGGTGCCGCCGTCGAGCCGGTACAGGCCCTCGGCGGCGCCGGCCCAGAGCCGGCCGCGGTGGTCGATCATCACGCTGCGCAGCGCGATCGGCGCGCCGATGCGGTCGATCCGGCCGTTGCCGGCGATCCGGTGCAGGCCGGCGGCGCTGGCGAACCAGGCGCTGCCGTCGCGGCCTTGCGCCAGCCCCTGCCAGGGCGATTGCCGGCTGGGTTCGCCGGGCACCGCCAGGATCAGCTCGCGCGCGCCGGTCTGCGGGTCCAGCCGTTCCAGCCCGGCCAGAGTGCCGATCAGCAGTTGATCGCGCCACGGCATCAGCGACACCACCTGGCGACCGGCCTGCGAATCGGGCGGGCCGTAGCGGTGGATGCTGCCGCTGGCCAGATCCAGCCGCGCCAGGTATTCCGAATGGGTGCCGATCCACAGCGCACGCTGACCGTCCAGGGCCAGCGCGGTGACGTAGCTGTCGGGCAGGCTGGCCGGATCGCGCGGATCGTGGCGGTACGGCACGTAGCGCTGGCCGTCGTAGCGATGCAGGCCGCCCTGGGTGCCGACCCAGACGAAGCCGTGCGCGTCCTGAGTGAAAGCGGTGACCGAGTTCTGGCTGAGCCCGAGCTCGCTGCCCAGGCGCGAGAAGTAGAAGTCGCGCGTCGCCGCCGCCGCACGCTGCGGCCACGCCGCGGCCCAGCACAGCGAGGCGAGCAGTCCGGCAGTCAGCAGACGGGCGAAGGACGAGTGACGCACGGACACCGTGGCGTGAGGCGCAAGAGCCGCAGTGTAGGCAGGCGGTCGTGGCGGCAACAAGCACTGCGACTCATCTTTTTCGGCTATGCGGGAGGATTCGAACGCGGCGACGGTGCGGGATCGGGCGATTTGTGCCGGCGTACTTCGCTGTGCGCATGCGTGTGTAGGACGCGTGAGGGCCGCGGTGCGGCGCGTTGCGCTCAGGGCCTGCGCGCTTGGCTTGAGTGAGCGAACGCGGCCGGCTCGGTCATGGCGATCGAATGCCCGGCGGATCGAGCGCAGCGCCATTCGCACCGCCCGCGGGCCACGGACCGCGCCGCGCGTCAGCCGCCGCGCTGCCAGCGCCCGCTTTCGACGCCATGCGCGCCGGGCATTGCTAAACTGCCCCATCCCCTCCGATTGCATGCCTGTGGCCGAGACCCAACTGCCCCTGTTTTCCGAAGTCGAAGCCGAGAGCCGCGACCTCTCGCTCAGCACCTCCGCCGCCGAACTGCACGGCGCACTGTGCGGTTGGCTCGCCGGCGGCGGTGCCTCGGTGCGCGAATGGCCGGCGCGCGTGCTCGCCGACGCCTCGGTGGCCACCCCGCCCGCGAACGGCGCGCTCGACCGCCTGCGCCTGGTCAGCGCCGCGCAGATGGTCGATCCCGAATACGGTTTCGTCCTGCTGCTGCCCGACCACGACGCCTCGATGACCGAGCGCAGCGGCGCCTTGTTCGACTGGTGCCGCGGTTTCCTCGGCGGCTTCGGCCTGGCCGCGGGCTCGGCCCCGACCTTGTCCGAGGAAAGCCGCGAAGCGCTGACCGATCTGGCCAAGTTCGCCGCCACCGCACCGCAGGACGAAGGCGACGAGGAAGACGAAGAAGCGCTGACCGAACTGGAAGAGTTCGTCCGCATCGTGGCCCTGGGCCTGCACGGCGACGTCGCCCTGGCGGCGCAACACCGGCAACGGCTGAACTGACATGCACACGGCACTGACCATGCCGGGCAAGGCCTACGCGCGCCGCCGCAGGCAGTTGATGGAGATGGCCGGCCCCGACGCGATCGTGGTCGTGCCCTCGGCGCACGAATTGATCCGCAGCCGCGACACCCATTACCCGTTCCGCCAGGATTCGGACCTGAGCTACCTCACCGGCTTCCCGGAACCCGAAGCGGTGCTGGTGCTGGTGCCCGGCCGCGCCCACGGCGAGACCCTGCTGTTCTGCCGCGAGCGCGACGCCGATCGCGAAGCCTGGGACGGCCCGCGCTACGGCCCGGAAGGCGCGGTCGAGGCCTTCGGCCTGGACGACGCCTATCCGATCACCGACCTGGACGACATCCTGCCGGGCCTGCTCGAAGGCCGCACCCGGGTGTACTACCACTTCGGCCGCGACGCCGAGTTCGACCTCAAGCTGATCGGCTGGCTCAACCGCGTGCGCGCGATGGTGCGCCACGGCGCGCAACCGCCGCACGAGTTCCTGGAACTGGGCCATCTGCTCGACGAGCTGCGCCTGTTCAAGGATCGCGACGAGCTGCGGTTCCTGCAGCGCGCCGCCGACATCAGCGTGCTCGCGCACGAAACCGCGATGCGCGCCGCGCGCCCGGGCGTGCGCGAGTACGAGCTGCAGGCGCAGATCGAATGCGTGTTCCGCAGCTTCGACGCCGACCCGGCCTACGGCAGCATCGTCGGCACCGGCGCCAACGCCTGCGTGCTGCATTACCGCGCCAACGCCGCGACCTCGCGCGACGGCGATCTGGTCCTGATCGACGCCGGCGCCGAATACCGCGGGTACGCCGCCGACATCACCCGCACCTTTCCGGTCAACGGCCGCTTCACCGCGCCGCAGCGCGCGCTGCACGACCTGGTCGGCGCCGCCCAGGCCGCCGCGCTGGCCCAGGCGCGCCCGGGCGTGGCCTACGAGGCCGGGCATCAGGCGGCGGTGGAAACCTTGACCGAAGGGCTGCTGCGTCTTGGCTTGCTGAAGGGCAAGCTGGAACGCAACCTCGCCGACGGCAGCTACAAGCGTTTTTATCGCCACAAGACCGGGCATTGGCTGGGCCTGGACGTGCACGACGTCGGCGAGTACCGCATCGACGGCGATTCGCGGCTGCTGGAGCCGGGGATGGTGTTCACCATCGAACCGGGTTTGTACATCGCGGCCGACGACACCAGCGTCGATGCGAAGTGGCGCGGAATCGGGATACGCACTGAGGACGATGTGGCGATCACGAAGGACGGCCATGACGTGCTGACGGACAAGCTGGCGCGTAGTGCGGATGAGATTGAGGCTTTGATGGGGCGGCGGCGGGCGGCTTGATTGCTTGGTGGGGAAGCCGCGTCGAGATCTCCGACGCGCTTCGAATGCAATTCCTCCCTGCGAATGCAGTTCCCCCCTTTGAAAAAGGGGGGCTAGGGGGGATTTGCTTTTGCCGTTGTTGTTGCTCTTCGCAAAAGCGAAAAGCAAAAGCAAATCCCCCCTAGCCCCCCTTTTTCAAAGGGGGGAATTCTTCGGGTTGGGGCGAAGCAAGGCGGGTGCCGCCGCTTTTCTATACCTCCGGCCCCAACCGCTCCAACACAAACTCAATAAACCGACTGAGCTTCGGCAACGGCTGCCGATCGCGCGGATACAGCAGATGCACCGGCCGCGGCGGCGGCAAGTCGTGCTCGAACAAACGCACCAATCGCCCGGCGGCGATATCGTCGGCCAACAGCACCTCCGGCTGCAGGACGATGCCGCACCCGTCCAGCGCCGCGCGCCGCAGCGCTTCGCCGTGATTGGACGCGAACCGCCCGCTCAGCCGCAGCGGTTCCGGGCCGATGCTGCCGAAACGCCAGCCCGCGTCGCGATGCCACAGCAGATGGTTGAGGCAACTGTGATCGACCAGTTCGCGCGGATCGGTCGGCGTGCCGCGCTCGCGCAGATAATCCGGTGAGGCGCAGACGGTCATCCGGTACGGCCGCAGCGGCCGCGCGATCAGATGATCGGAATCCGGCAACGGCCCGATCCGGATCGCGGCGTCGAAGGCCTCCGCGATCAGGTCGGACATGCGATCGGCCAGGGCCAGATCCAGCGACACGTCCGGATAGATACGCAGGAACTGCGTGATCACCGGCGCGATCGCCGCGCCGCCCAGGGTCAGCGGCGCGGTCACGCGCAGATGGCCGCTGGGGCGGCGGTCGTCGCGCAGGCGCTCGGCCACGGTGTCGGCACGGCGGACCTGTTCCAGAATCAGCCGCGCCTCCTCCAGAAACGCCACGCCCACTTCGGTCAGCCGCTGCTTGCGCGTGTCGCGCTGGAGCAGGCGCGCGCCCAGGTGTTCTTCTAACTGGCGGATGTGCTTGCCGACCATCACCGCCGACAGATGCTGCGCCTGCGCCGCGGCGGCGAAACTGCCGGTATCGGCCACCGCGACGAACACGGCCATGCTGCGCAACTTGTCCACGTGGGCTAACCCGGAGTTAGGGGAGCGCGAAATCCTAGCGTATTCACCGTGCACGCCCCGGCGCGCAGACTGAGCGCCTGCTTTCCCAACCCGGACTACCTCCATGAAGATCCTGCTCATCGGCGCCAGCGGCACCCTCGGCCGCGCCATCGCCGACACGTTGAAAAACCACGACATCCTCGCCGCCGGCCGCAGCAGCGCCGACTACCCGGTCGATATCACCGACGACGCCAGCGTCGAGGCGCTGTTCGCCAAGACCGGCAAGCTCGATGCGATCGTGTCGGCGGCCGGCGTGCTGCACTTCGGCCCGCTGGAATCGATGCGCCCGGCCGATTTCGCCATCGGCTTGAACGACAAGCTGCTCGGCCAGGTGCGCCTGGCGCTGCTGGGCCAGCATCACCTCAACGACGGCGGTTCGATCACCCTGACCACCGGCATCGTCGCCGAAGAGCCGATCCGCGCCGGCGCCAATGCCAGCGCGGTCAACCGCGCGCTGGAAGGCTTCGTGCAAGGCGCCGCGCTGGAGCTCAAGCGCGACCTGCGCATCAACGCGGTCAGCCCGAACGTGCTGAGCGAATCGTGGGAAGCCTACGGCGCGTTCTTCCCGGGGTTCGAACCGGTCACCGCCGCGCGCGCGGCGCTGGCGTATCAGCGCAGCGTCGAAGGCATCCAGAGCGGACGCGTGTTCAAGGTCTGGTGATCGCGCTCACGGCGCATCGGGCAGACGCAGTGACGCCTGCCCGAGCACGTAGCGCCAACCCTGCGCGGTGCGCGCGTAGGTGTCGCTGTACCAGAGCCGGTATTCGAACGGCACGCCATCGGTCGTGCCCTTGAGCCACAGCAAGGCGGTGACCACGCCGGTGTCGCCCCACACCCGCACGCGGCGTTCGCTGGCGTCCTGGCGTTCGTAGACGGTGCGCGCTTCGCGCGCTTCGCGCAGCAGCGCGGCCTTGTCGCTGACCTGGCCGCGGCCGCTGATCAGGACGAAATCGTCGTGGAGGATGTCCGCCATCGTCGCCGCGTCGTTGGCTTTGACCGCGGCCTGATAGCGGATGTCGAGCGCTTCGATTGCGGCCAGATCTTCGCGTTGCCCGGCCGTCGCCGCGAACGGCGATGCGAGGGAAGCGGCGAACAGACAAGCGCCTGCGAGGGCAGAAGGACGGGACATGGATTCGCTCCTGACGGGTTCGCGTCAGGCTAGTCGGCGCCTCGACGCGGCGCTCGCCGGAATCGGACAAGGTCATCGCGATGTTTGCGATGACGCGAGACTTCGCCCGCCCGCCGATTGAAAAATTCACTCGCGCTGCAAGATCGCCTTCGTGGTCCGATGCTCGATCGGCGCCGAGGTGTGCTCATGGACGATCTTCCACCCGCCGTCGCGCCGCGCCAGTCCCAGGGTGATGCGGTTATTGAGCGAGCGCAGCCGTTCACCGTTCGCGGCGAAGGCGGTGTAGCTCAGGATCGCGTGGCCGATCGCCAGATCGGCGCCGAGCGTCGCCTGCGCCTGGTCGATGCCGACCACCACTCGCTCATCGCCGAGCGAGCCGAACCAGTCGCGCACCATCGCGCGCCACGGCTCGATGCCGCGCATCGACCAGTCGCTCCACATGTCGAAGAGATGCACGTCGTCGTCGTAGAGCGCGACCAGGGCTTCGACATCCTTGGCCAGTACCGCGGCCGCGTAGGCTTGCAGCGTGTGCAGGACGGGATCGTGCGCGTCGGTCATGCCGGTGCTCCGGTGGTGGATGAAGAGGTCGTGGATCTACGACGAAGTTCAACACGGACAGGCCGCGACGGGCGATCACAAATGCTTCGGCACCCGCGCCAGCAACAACTGCACCAGCGCCGGCGCCATGTACTCGTAGTCGTCGGGAATATCCAGGCAGACCACGCGCTTGCCGCGCAGCTGCGCCTTGAACTTGTGCTGCAACTTGTTGCGCTGGGCTTTTTCCATGACGAAGATCAGCTGCGCCCACTCGACCAGTTCGGCGCCGAGCGGTTGCTCGGCGTCGTGATTCAGACCGGCCGAGGCGACCTCTAGGTCGCCTCGGCCGGCGAACACCTGTTCGGCGGTCGGGCTGCGCAGCTTGTTCTGGCTGCACACGAACAGGACCCGGCGCATGCGCGATTCAGGCCGTGGCGGCGAATTCGTCGCGGGTCAGATTGATCGGCGCGGCGTCGGTGCAGACCACGTCGTCTTCGATGCGGATGCCGCCGAACGGGCGGAAGCGCTCGATGCGGGCCCAGTCCACGCTGTCGGCGTGCTCGCCCTGGCGCAAGCCGTCGAGCAGCAGATCGACGAAATACAAACCCGGTTCGATCGTCACCGCCATGCCCGGCTCCAGCACGCGGGTCAGGCGCAGATACGGATGGCCGGCGGGCTTGTCGATGCGGCCGCCGCGATCGGAGGCGGCGAAGCCGGCGACCTCGTGCACCTGCAGGCCGATGCCGTGGCCGATGCCGTGCGGGAAGAACACGCCGCTGACGCCGGTCGCCACCGCCGCTTCCGGCGAGGTCTTGAGCACGCCGAAGTCCTTGAGGATGCCCGCCAGCGCCAGATGCGCGTCGAGGTGGATGCGCTTGTAGTCGGTGCCGGCGCGGACCTGATCGCACATCTTCAGCTGCGCCGCATCGACCGCGTCGATCAGCGCCTGGAATTCGTCGCGCGCATCGGTCGCGTAAGTGCGGGTGATGTCGCAGGCGTAGCCGTGGTGGCTGGCGCCGGCGTCGATCAGGAAGCTGCGCGATTGCGCCGGCGCTTCGCGGTCGAGCTCCATGTAGTGCAGCACCGCGCCGTTGTGGTTGAGCGCGATGATGTTGCCGTAGGGCAGGTCGTTGGCGTCCTGGCGAGCGGCGCCGCAGTAGGCCAGATGGATGTCGAATTCGCTCAGGCCGGCGCGGAACGCGGCCTCGGCGGCGCGGTGCGCGCGCACGCCCTTGCGCGTGGCTTCGCGCATCATCGCCACTTCGTAGGGCGTCTTGTAGGCGCGGTGGTATTCCAGGTAATCGACCACCGGTTGCGGATTGTTCGGCGTGTAGCCGCCCAGCGCGCTTTGCGGCTCGCCGAGGATCGCGCAACGCGCGGCGTCCTTGGGCAGATGCGCCAGCGCTTCCTCGGGCTTGCGGATCACGATCACGTCGAAGTGCTCGACCCAATAACCGCTCGGCGCCTGCGGCACCACATGCCAGTAATCGAAGGGCTGCAGATAGATCAGCGTGGGCTTGCGGCCCGGCGTGGCGATCAGCCAACTGCCCGGATTGCGGGTCAGCGGCAGCCAGGCCTTGAACTGTGGGTTGACCGCGTAGGGATAGTCGCGATCGTCGAAGAATTGGTAATGCAGGTTGCCGCTGGGCACGACCAGATGGTCGAAGCCGCCACGGCTCAGCGCTTGTTGTGTGCGGCGGTGCAGTTCGGCGATGTGCTGCGCGTACAGGGCGTCGATGGCGGCGGCGGACGCAGAAGAATCGGCGGTGCGGGCGGAGGCGTTCATGCGGGCGGGCCTGAGGGGAACCGGGCTATTTTGCCGGATTGCGGGGGAGGGGGATTTGCCGGTGCGATGGGGCTGTCGGCGGCGAGCGACCAAGTCCCAGGTACGAAGCCCCTCTCCCGCTTGCGGGAGAGGGGTTGGGGTGAGGGCGCGCGGGGTAGCCGGTTGCGTCGTCAGCCGAGTTTCGCGCGCCCTCATCCGCCCTTCGGGCACCTTCTCCCGCAAGCGGGAGAAGGGAGCTGTTACTCGTAACTCGCCCCAGGCGAATCCAGCCACTGCCGCAAATGCAGCATCCCGTCCTCGGGCATGGCGATGAAACGAAAACCCGTCCAGGTCTGGCCGGGCACGCTGGCGCGGTCCTGCCACAGCAGGTGCGCGCCGACTTCGATCGGCGAGGCGTGCTGCGGCGCGTCGCGCAGGTGGAAACGCAGTTGGTACAGCGCATCGTCGGTCAGCGGCGCGCTGGCGATCAGCATCATCCCGGTCTCGGACAGATTGCCCAGATGACCGATCACGGTCTCGGTCATGGTGTCCACGACCTGCACCGTCTCGACGATGCGGCGACGACGGGTGCGGCGGAATTCTTCGTTCATGCCCGCGCTCCGTCGGCGTCGGCGTTTTTGCGCGCGCCGCCGAAGCCGCGCAGCACGTCGAGCGCGGCGTGCCAGGCGCGATCGACCAGGCGATTGCGTTCCTGCTCGACCACCCGCGCCTGTCCGCGCGCCATCATCCGCGCCAGGCTGTCCAGCGATTGCTCGCCCACGCGCTGGCCGCGCTGATTGACGAACAAGGCGTTGTCGGTGACCGGGCTGAACCACGACAGCCGGCGCCGCACCGCGTCGCCCTGCTGGTTCTGCACGAATTCGAACCAGGTCCCGAACGGCAGCGCGCGGATGCGTTCCCAGCATTCCTGCTCGTGCGCGTCGCGCGAAGGCATCGGCGCGCGCGGCATCGGCGGGCTGTCTTCGCCCAGGCGGCTGCGCTGGCGCAGTTTCATCGCCAGCTCGGTGCGCGAGGCGGCTTCATCGCTCAGCGCCGGGCCGACGGTGAGCTGGCGCGAGATCGCGCCGGCGTCGTCGGCGTGATAGCCGACCAAGGTCAGCGCGTGTTCGATGTCGGCATCCAGCCCGCGCGGCGGCGCGGCGCCGGCGCCGCTCTGGTTGGCGGCGACGATCTGCTGGGTGATTTCCAGCTGACGCTTCCAGGCTTCGGATTCTTCCCCGTGGCGCAGCAACGTCAGGGTGAGTACGTCGGCCCAGGCCTGGCTCAGCAAGGTCTGCACGAAGCGCGGCAGGCGCTGGTCGGCGGTGCTGGTTTCCAATGCTTCGAACGCGCGGCGCTTGGCCAGTTCGAGTTTTTCCTTGCCGCGCGCGGCTTCGACGTGGCGGCGCTCGGTCACCTCGGCCTTGCGCGCCAGAGTTTGCAGATGATCCTGCAAGCGCTGGTTGGCCGAGTCGAACGCGTCCGGGCTGCCGCGGTAATGCTCGATCACGTGATCGACCGCTTGCCGCAGCGGCTCGTGCAGCTGCGGGTCGACGTCTTCCGTCGGCGTCCAGCGCGCGCCGGCTTCGGCGACGGTGTTGAGCAGTTGCAGCGCCGGATGGCCGTCGTGGGCCAGCAGCGAGCGGTCTTGCAGGGCCGCGTGCAGGAGCGGCGCCTGCAGGCGGTTGAGCAGGGTCGAGATCATCGCGTCGCCGCGCAGGCGCTGGTCGATTTCCTCGAACAGCAGGCCGAGCAGTTCGAACACGTCGCCGTCTTCGCGCGACAAGGTGGCCGGCGCGGGCGCGCCGTCGCCGGGACGGCTGCGCGCGATCAAGGCCTGGCGCAGGTCGGCGATCTTGCGCAGCGGCTGCGGGCCGCGCGGGCCTTCGTCCTTGATCTGGTTGAGCGCGTTGAGCAATTCGGCGGTGTCGAGCGGTTCGGCCGGCGCCGGCGCTTGCGCGGCCGGCGTGCGCGGACGCAGCTTGTCGACCAGTTCGCGGCGTTCGGACAGCCACTGCTGCAAGGTCGCGAAGTCGAGCGCGTCGGCGGCGGGCGTCGCGCCGGCCTGGCCGGACCAGGCGGTGTGCGGGCGCGCCGCGCCGGTCGCGGCTGCGGCCGGGGTTTGCGGCGGGCTGCCGGCGGCGGATTCGCCTCGCGCGATCTCGGCCGCGGCCGGCGCCGCCGTCTGCGCGGTCGGACGCGCGCGCAGCGGCACGAACGACAGGCTCGGCAGCACGTTCTCGCGGGTCAGCAGGGCGTTCATCGATTCGACCAGGGCCGCGTAGCCCAGCATCACCTGCTGATCGAACACCCGGTACAGATCCAGCCGCGATTCCAGGCTGATCTGCAGCGGCTGGCAGGCCTCGGCGAAGCTGCGGATCAGCCGCTGCGGCCCGACCGGCAGGCGCTCGCTGTCGAACGCGGGCGCACCGGCGAGCACGCCGAAGCGCTGGCCCAACAGCAACAGGCCGAGCCCGGCGCGCGATTCGTGGCGGCTGGCGATGCTGCGCAGCACCGTGCTTTCGTCCACTTCGCTGTCGTCCACCAACCGAAGCTCACGAAACACAGGCGCGGCGTTAGCGGCAAGACGCGAAACCCCACCCGCCGCATCTCTCGCCGGATCCCGCAACCGAGTCAGCGAACTCTCCAACGCCAGCAGATAACGCGGAATCAGATCCGACCGCCGCAACCGCACCAGCCGCAGGGTCTCCAGATAACCCGACTGCAGCCCGGGATTGCGCGCCTGATCGGCTTGGCGGAACAACTGCTGTTCGAACTCGGCCAGCATCCGTTCCAGTTGCGGCGCGGTTTCGTCGCTGACCAGCGCGTACAGCTGTTCCAGCAAACGGCGAACGCGGCGAGGCAATGCGGCCGTGGCCAAGGTGGCCCGCGGTGAAGCGTCCAGTGGGTCGAACGTGACGGACATGGGATTTCGGTGCTGACGACCGCGAGATATAACCACGCCTCCCCCGGCGCAGGCCAGCCCGAAAGGTCCGGGCGCAGCGTGCAGCCGACGGGAGGCGGCCATTGGCAGTTACGTTCTCAGGTGCGTGCAACGGCCACGCCGCAGTCTGGCCGCGGCACCGTGGCGAAGCCGTGATTCCACGGCGCCGGTGCGGCGGGGCGTCCAGGCGCCGCCGCGTCCGACGGCGGCGTTCAGGCACTACGCGGATGCGGCTACTGCGACAGGAACAGCCCGACCACATCGTTGGTGAAACGCCGGCCCAGCTCGGTCGGCCGCACCCGGTCGCCGTCGCGTTCCAGCCAGCCGTGGGCATAGGCCGCCTGCAACTGCGGCTCGATGTCCTGGCGCGACAGGCCGGTGCAGGATTCGAACGAGTCCAGCGAGAAGCCCTCGACCAGCCGCAGCACATTGAGCATGTATTCGAATGGCCGCCGCTGCGGCGCGATGCGGTCGTCGCCGCCGATCGCCGCCGGCGTGCCGGCCGCGGCCAGGTACTGGGTCGGATGCTTGAGCTTCCAGCGCCGCAGGATGTCCTGCTCGGCGCCCAGGGTGATCTTGGCGTGGGCGCCGGCGCCGATCCCGAGGTAATCGCCGTAACGCCAGTAATTGAGGTTGTGCTGGCAGCGCCGGCCGGGGCGGGCGTAGGCGCTGACCTCGTACTGGCCGTAGCCGTGTTCGGCCAGCAGGGCCTGGCAATGCTCCTGGATGTCCCAGGCGCCGTCTTCGTCGGGAATGTCCTGCGGCGGCCGCGCGGCGAAGACGGTGTTGGGTTCCAGGGTCAGCTGATAGTGCGAGATGTGCGCCGGATCCAGGGCGAACGCGCGCTGCAGGTCGGTCTCGGCCATGGCCAGGGTCTGGCCGGGCAGGGCGTACATCAGGTCCAGATTGAGATTGTCGAAGCCCGCGTCCTGGGCCAGCTTCACCGCCGAATCGGCGTCGGCACTGTCGTGGATGCGGCCCAGCCGCTTCAGGCAGCCGTCGTCGAAGCTCTGGATGCCGAAACTCAGACGGTTCACGCCGGCGGCCTTGTACAGCTCGAAACGGCCGTGCTCGGCGGTGCCCGGGTTGGTCTCCAGGGTGATCTCCGCGCCCGGCGCGAAGCGCAGGCGCGCGCTGGCGCCCTGCAGGAAGCGCTCGATGAACTCCGGCGGGAACAAGCTCGGGGTGCCGCCGCCGAAGAACACGCTGTGCACGGTGCGGCCCCAGACCAGCGGCAGGTCGTGTTCGAGGTCGGCGATCAGGGCATCGACGTAGGCGTCGAACGGCAGTGCGCCGCGGCCCTCGTGCGAGTTGAAGTCGCAATACGGGCATTTGCGCACGCACCAGGGCAGGTGCACGTACAGCGACAGCGGCGGGGTGGTCAGGGCAGGAGTCAACAGCGCGGGGCCGGGCGCCAGGGCCCGGTATCGGTCGGAGGGGAGCCGATAGCTTACCGGTCGAGCGCCGCCCCGTAGCGGCGGGCGGCCAGCAGGGCGCGCAGATTGGCGTCCAGGGACACGTCCGGACGGGCCTGGACCACCAGCCGCATGATCGTGGCCAGCGGTTCGGCGCGGCCGTCGCCGGACATATCGCCGTCGAAAATGGTCGCCGTGGTCCAGCCCCGGTGCTCCGACGGCGCCAGACGCAGCTCCAGGGTCGAGGTCAGGCGCAGGCGCCCGTCCTTGGCCCGGTGCAGGGACATGCCGACCACTTCGTGCGGCTCGAAGGCGCGGGCGCGATGGCCGCTGGTGATGTTGGCGTAGCGGATCAGCCCGCCCGCGGAGGCGTCCACGCTGACCCGCTGGACCGCGGCGGCCGCGATCAGCCCGACCAGGACCGCGAGCAGGCCCAGGGCGAGTTCGATCTCGGTGCTGAAATTGTTGACCCCGGCGCGCAGGCCGTCCTGGCGGATCCAGATCGCGATCGGCAGCGCCATCAGGTACAGCACCGCCACCAGCAGCACGGTGTGGCCGCCGGTGCGGAAGGCCCGGCGCGGCGGCGCGGCGGCGCGCAGCATCCGGTTCATCGCGCGACCTCGGCGAGCCTGTCGCGCAACGCCGCCAGCGCCAGCGCGCGATGGCTCACGCGGTTCTTCAGCGCGTCGTCGATTTCGCCGGCCGACACCTGATGCTGGGTATCGAAGAACACCGGCTGATAGCCGAAGCCGCGATCGCCCTGGCGCTGATGCAGAATGCGGCCGTGCCACACGCCTTCGGCGATGATCGGACGCGGATCGCCGGCATGACGCAGCAGCACGATCACCGCATAGAAATGCGCGCCGCGCTGATCGTCGGGGACGTCCTTGAGCGCGCTCAGCAGCTTATCGATATTGCCCTGCGCGTCGCCGTGGCGGTGATAGCGCGCCGAATACAGACCCGGCGCGCCGCCCAGCGCATCCACGCAGATGCCCGAGTCGTCGGCCAGCGCCGGCAGGCCGGTGACCGCGCAGGCATGGCGCGCCTTCAGCAGCGCGTTCTCGACGAACGTGCTACCGGTTTCCTCGATGTCTTCGACCCCCAGATCGGTTTGCGCCACCAGTTCGATGCCGGTGTCGCTGAGCAGGTCGCGCAGTTCCACCAGCTTCCCGGCGTTACTGCTGGCCAGCACTAATCTCATGCCTTAAGTTCCAGCAAATCCCAGCGATTACCGTACAGGTCTTCAAATACGGCGACCGTGCCGTAGGTCTCGACGCGTGGAGATTCCACGAAGCGCACGCCGCGTTTAAGCATGGCGGCGTGGTCGCGATGGAAGTCGTCGGTGTGCAGGAAAAACCCGACCCGGCCGCCGGTCTGGTCGCCGACGCGCGCATGTTGTCTCTCGCCCGAGGCCTGCGCCAGCAGCAAGGCGGTTTGCGCGCCGTCGGCCGGCGCGACCCGGACCCAGCGCTTGCCGCCGCCCTGGTCGATGTCTTCCAGCAGCACGAAGCCGAGCGACTGGGTGTAATAGGCGATGGCCTGGTCGTAGTCGGCGACGACCAGGGTGATGCTGCCGATGCTGCGATTCATGACGATTCTCGTGCGGGACCGCGCCCGCCGCGCGGCCGGCGGCGGTGGCGGTCGAAAACGCGAGGCCGTGCCGGCCCCGTCGAAGCGGCGCCGGATCGAGGCGATGTCGAACGGCTTGCGACAATGATCGCGCAAGCGGCGGGAAGTTCAGCGCGGGCAGCGGAATTTGCGACGGATTACGCGGATGTGAGCGCGCGTGATCGGGGGGTTGTGCTGAAAACGGGATTCGGGATTCGGGATTTGGGAATCGGGAATCGGGATGGGCGCTGTCGCGCCGAAGGCTTCGAAGCTTGCGTGGTGTGTCGTGGGACATGCGGCGCGCGCGCCGCGAGGCGAATCGGGAAGCCTCCCGATCCGCCCGCGGATATCGCGCGCTTAAACCGCCAGCGCCTCGCGCTGCTTGAGCACGAGTTCGGCGATGCCGGCTTCGGCCAGCGCCAGCAGGCCGTCGAGTTCTTCGCGGCGGAAGGCATGGCCTTCGGCGGTGCCTTGCAGCTCGATGAAGCCGCCGCCGTCGTTCATCACCACGTTCATGTCGGTGTCGCAGTCGCTGTCTTCGGCGTAGTCCAGATCCAGCACCGGCACGCCGCGGTACACGCCGACCGACACCGCCGCGACCGCGCCGAAGATCGGATCGCGGGTGATCTCGCGCCGCGCCTGCAGCCAGCGCACCGCATCGACCAGGGCCACGTAGGCGCCGGTGATCGCCGCGGTGCGGGTGCCGCCGTCGGCCTGCAAAACGTCGCAGTCCAGGGTGATGGTGCGTTCGCCCAGCGCCTTGCGGTCGATGCAGGCGCGCAGGGCGCGGCCGATCAGGCGCTGGATTTCCAGGGTGCGGCCGCCCTGCTTGCCGCGCGCGGCCTCGCGGTCGCTGCGGGTGTGGGTGGCGCGCGGCAGCATGCCGTACTCGGCGGTGACCCAGCCTTCGCCCTTGCCGCGCAGGAAGCCGGGAACCTTGTTTTCGACGCTGGCGGTGCACAGCACCTGGGTCTGGCCGAAGCTGACCAGCACCGATCCCTCGGCGTGGCGGGTGTAGCCGCGCTGGATGGTGACCTCGCGCATCTGGTCCGCGACGCGCCCGCTGGGGCGTGCGAGCGGGCCGGCCGGAGCCTGGGCGGGTGCGGCTTTGGGACCGGTCATAAGCGCGGATTTACCGTTTGAGGGCCGGCGAGTTTACCATTCGCTCCCTGTAGGCTCGGAATTCGCGAATGATTCGCAGCATGACCGCCTTCGCCAGCGGCGAACGCGCGACACCCTGGGGCACGCTCGGCTGCGAGTTGCGCTCGGTCAATCACCGCTTTCTCGAGCTCGGCGTGCGCCTGGCCGATGAGCTGCGCGTGCTGGAACCGGCGTTGCGCGAACGCATCGGCGCGCGCATCGGCCGCGGCAAGCTCGATCTGACCTTGCGCCTGCGTCCGCCGGAAGGCGGCGACGCGCTGCAGCTCAATCCGACCCGGCTGCGCGAACTCAGCGATCTGGCGATCGACCTGTCGGCGCGCTTTCCGGCGCTGCGCACCGAGTTCACCGACCTGCTGCAATTTCCCGGCGTGCTGCAGGCGCCCAGCACCGATCCGGCCGAATTGCAGGCACAGGCGCTGGCGCTGCTGGACAGCGTGCTCGACGAATTCGTCGCCTCGCGCGAACGCGAAGGCGGCAAGCTGGCGGCGGTGATCGGCGAGCGCGTGGACGCGATCGCCAAGATCGCCCTGGATGTGCGCACGATGATGCCGGCGATCCGGGTCGGGCAGCGCGCCAAGCTGGAAGCGCGGCTGGCCGATCTGGCCCAGCCGGCCGACAACGGCCGCCTCGAGCAGGAACTGGTGATTTGGCTGCAGAAGCTCGATGTGGACGAAGAACTCGACCGCCTGGACTCGCACGTCACCGAAGCGCGGCGCGTGCTCAAGCTGCGCGAAGCGGTCGGCCGGCGCCTGGATTTCCTGCTGCAGGAATTCAATCGCGAAGCCAACACCCTGGGCTCCAAGTCGGTGGACGCGCGCAGCTCGGCCGCGGCGGTCGAGCTCAAGGTGCTGATCGATCAGGTTCGCGAGCAGATCCAGAACATCGAATAGCCGGGAATCGGGAATGGGGAATCGGGAATCGTAAAGAGCTCCCGCTGACGCCGTTCGCGATTGCCGCTCTGCCGATTCTCCATTCCCGATTCCCGATTCTCGAGTCCTAATGCGCGGAACTCTCTACATCGTCGCCGCTCCCTCGGGAGCCGGAAAATCCAGCATCGTCAACGCGGTGCTCGCGCGCGATCCGGACATCCGCCTGTCGATCTCGTTCACCTCGCGCCAGCCGCGTCCGGGCGAGCGGCATGCCGAGCACTACCACTTCGTCAGCGCGCAGGAATTCGAGGCGATGGTCGAGGCCGGCGATTTCTTCGAGCACGCGCGCGTGCACGGCGACTGGAAGGGCTCGGCGCGGCAGTCGGTGGAGCCGTTCCTGTCGGCCGGCAAGGACGTGCTGCTGGAAATCGACTGGCAGGGCGCGCGCCAGGTGCGGGCCAAGGTGCCCGACGCGGTCAGCGTGTTCATCCTGCCGCCGTCGCGGCAGGCGCTGGAGTCGCGCATGCGTTCGCGCGGGCAGGACAGCGAGGAAGTGATCCGCCAGCGCCTGGCCGCCGCGCGCGAGGAGATGTCGCACTACGGCGAGTTCGACTACGTGATCGTCAACGAGATCTTCGACACCGCGGTGGACGAGATGTGTGCGATCTTTCAGGCCAGCCGCCTGCGCCTGGAGCCGCAGGTGGCGCGGCATTCGCGGCTGATCACGGCGCTGCTGGCCGATTGAGGGTCGGGGCCGGATCGCGGCGCGGGCGGCCCTGGCTGCCGCCGATTCGGCGCGAGCGACCTGGACGGCCCCGCCTTCGGATCGTTAAGTGGCTGATTCATAAAGTCTAAAGACCATAAATCTTGCCATGGAATCGCATAGTGGCTAGACTTCCCGGTCCCCATCCGCGTCACTAAAGACGGCCGCACCGGCCGCAGGAGCCCCATGGCCCGCATCACCGTCGAAGATTGCCTGGAAGTGGTCGATAACCGCTTCGAACTCGTCATGCTGGCCGCCAAGCGCGCCCGCCAGCTGGCCAACGGCGTCGAGCCGCAGCTGGACAACAGCGAAGCCAACGACAAGCCGACCGTGCTGGCGCTGCGCGAAATCGCCGCGCGTCAGGTCAACCCCGAATACATCGACGCGGTCGAGAAGGCCGAGCGCGAGCGCAAGGAACGCGAAGCCCTGGAATGGGCCGCGGCCGAAGTGGTCGCCGACGACGACCTGTCCAAGGGCGACGACTGAACCACCCGTCCCGCGCTCTCCGCGCGGGCCGCGGTACCGAAACGGCTCCGCCTCGGCGGGGCCGTTTTCGTTTGCGCGCCCGTCAAGCCGCGCAGCCGCGAAGTCTGTTGTGGGAGGGGCTTCAGCCCCGATGCCTTTGGCTCAAGTCGCCCGAAACCTCATCCAGGTCGGAGCCAAAAGCATCGGGGCTAAAGCTCCCTCCCACAAAAGACCTCCCTCTCATAAAAGACCTCCCTCCCGCAAAAGAGGCCCGGGCACGATTCCCAGCGACTTCCAGCGCCCGCCTGCTGTATACCTGAAGCGCAACCCGCGATTCCGCCGCACCCGCATCCGTCCGCGCATCCCGGCGCAGCCCTTGCCCGGCTGAACCAGACAGCCCCCAACTGCGCAAGCCGTGACGGCGTACTTGCGCCGACCTGAGCCGCCGCCACATTCAAAGTACGTAATGCGTTGCGCCATGCGCTGCCGCACGCGTAAATTTCCGTTATGACACCTGCCGAGCCCGCGTTGAACACCTATCCCGCCGCTCCCGACGACACGGAGCTGCCGGACTACGTGCGCGAGCTCGAGCTGGCGGCGCACTACCTGCCCGAAACCCAGCGCCTGCTGCTGCGCCGCGCCTGGGCCGTGGGCGCGGCCGCGCACGCCGGGCAGACGCGCAAGTCCGGCGAGCCCTACATCACCCATCCGGTCGCGGTCGCCAAGGTGCTGGCCGACCAGGGCCTGGACGTGGAAACCCTGGTCGCGGCGATCCTGCACGACACCATCGAAGACACCCCGGTCACCCGCGAATGCCTGGCCACCGAGTTCGGCCCGACCGTGGCCGAACTGGTCGATGGCGTCACCAAGCTCGACAAGCTGCAGTTCCGCGACCGCCAGGAAGCCGCCGCGGAAAGCTTCCGCAAGATGCTGCTGGCGATGGCGCGCGACCTGCGCGTGATCCTGATCAAGCTCGCCGATCGCCTGCACAACATGCGCACCCTCGGCGCGCAGAGCGCGGAAGCGCGCGAACGCATCGCCCGCGAGACGCTGGAGATCTACGCGCCCATCGCCCAGCGCCTGGGCATGAACCTGATCAAGGCCGAGCTGCAGGACCTGGGCTTCCGCGCCCTGCATCCGTGGCGGCACGCGGTCATCGAAAAACGCATCCGCACCCAGCCGGTGGTGCGGCGCGAGTCGCTGGTGCAGATCGAAGCGCATCTGGCCCAGCGGCTGGCGAAGGAGAAGCTTCAACATCGCTTGATCAGCCGGGTGAAATCGCCGTGGAGCATCTACACCAAGATGCATCACGAGCATAAGAGCTTCACCCAGGTGATGGACGTGTTCGGCTTCCGCGTCGTGGTCAAGAGCGTGCCCGACTGCTATCACGCGCTCGGCGTCGTGCATTCGGCCTACAAGCCGTTGGATTCGCGCTTCCGCGACTTCATCGCGATCCCGAAGGCCAACGGTTACCAGTCGCTGCACACGGTGCTGTTCGGGCCCTACGGCTCGCCGGTGGAAGTGCAGATCCGCACCGAGGACATGGACCTGATCGCCGAACGCGGCATCGCCGCGCACTGGTCGTACAAGCACGGCGGCGAAGGCCCGAACAGCGCGCAGTCGCGTGCGCACAGTTGGATCGCCAGCCTGGTGGAGTCGCAGCGCGCGACTGGTTCGTCGCTGGAATTCCTCGAAAACGTCAAGGTCGATCTGTTCCCGGACGAGGTCTACCTGTTCACGCCCAAGGGCGACATCATGTCGCTGCCGCGCAATTCCACCGCGCTGGATTTCGCCTACGCCGTGCACACCGACGTCGGCAACCGCGCGGTCGCCGCGCGCGTGGACGGCAAGCTGGTTCCGCTGCGCACCAAGCTGGCCAGCGGCCAGCGCGTGGAGATCATCACCGCCAAGTCGTCCACGCCCAAGCCGCAGTGGCTGGAGTTCGTGGTATCGGGCAAGGCGCGCACCTCGATCCGCCAGCAGCTCAAGCAGCTCGAACACGAAGACGCGGTGCAGCTGGGCCATCGCATGCTCGACCGCTCGCTGGAAGTGCTGGAAACCTCGCTGGACCGCATCTCGGCGTTGCGCCTTGAGGTGTATCTGAGCGAAAACCGCTACCCGCGCCTGGAAGCGCTGCTGGCCGACATCGCGCTGGGCAACCGCATGCCCAATCAGGTCGCGCTGGCGCTGGCGCGCGAGGCGCCGGGCAAGACCCGCGGCCGCGCCATCGACCGTCCGCGCCTGCCCGAAGACAAGATCCTGATCACCGGCGCCGAGCGCGGCGTGATCAGCTTCGCCAACTGTTGCCTGCCGTTGCCGGGCGACGAAATCATGGGCTACCACACCGCCGGCAAGGGCATCGTGGTGCACCGCATGGATTGCCCGAACCTCGCCGACTACCGCAAATCGCCCGACCGCTGGGTCGCGATCGGCTGGGACCGTCAGGTCTCCGGCGATTTCGCCGCCGCGCTGCGCATCGAAGTCGACAACCGCCCCGGCTCGTTGGCCCAGGTCGCCGCCGCGATCGCCGAAGCCGAATCCAACATCGACCGCGTGGAATACCTGGAACGCGACGCCAATATCGCGATCATGCGTTTCGCCATCGAAGTGCACGATCGCAAGCACCTGGCCGATGTGATGCGGCGGGTGCGCAGGCTGGCGGTGGTGCTGGGTGTGCAGCGGATGTAAAGCCGGGAATGGGGAATGGAGAATCGGGAGTCGTAAGAGCAGGCTTTGCGAGATCGGCCGGTTACGCGGCCGCCAAACTGCGGGCCAGGCCCGCTTTGCGATCCCGGACCCCACGCCCCGGCTTTTGCCCTTACGATTCCCGATTCTCCATTCCCAATTCCCGGCTCTCAAATGTCCCGCGAAATCATCCAAACCGACCAAGCCCCGGCCGCGATCGGCCCGTACTCGCAAGCCGTGCGCGTCGGCGACACCGTGTATCTGTCCGGTCAGATCGCGCTCGACCCGTCCAGCGGACTGGTCGTGGAAGGCGACATCGAGGCGCAGGCGCATCGCGCCTTCCGCAACCTGCAGGCGGTGTGCGAAGCCGCCGGCGGTTCGCTGGCCGACATCGCGCGCCTGGGCCTGTACCTCACCGACCTGGGCGCGTTCGGCAAGGTCAACGCGGTGATGGGCGAGTACTTCAATCCGCCGTACCCGGCGCGCTCGACCGTGGAAGTGTCGGCATTGCCGCGCGGCGTCGCGTTCGAAGTCGATGCAGTGATGGTGCTGCGCTGAGTCAGCGCGCGCCGGCAGCATAAGCGCTCTTGTAGGAGGGGCTTCAGCCCCGATGCTTTTCGCTCAGGTCGCCTGAAACTTCATCGCGATCCGAGCGAAAAGCATCGGGGCTGAAGCCCCTCCCACCAAACACCGGTTCGCTGCGCGAACCTACTTACGCTCGCGCGCCATCTCCACCCACAAACGCTCGCGCAGCGCGCGCGGCGTTTCCCCGGTCAGGCGCTTGAACGCACGGCGGAAATCGCGCGGGTCCTTGTAGCCGATCGCCGCGCCGACGCTGGCGATGGTCGGGCCGCGTTCGCGCAGCAGCGCGTAGGCGCGGTCGATGCGCAGGCGGTCGTGGATCTCGTGAAAGCTGCTGCCTTCGCCGGTCAATTGCCGGCGCAAGGTGCGTTCGCTGACATGCAATTGCGCGGCGATGCCGGCCAGCTTGGGGTCCTGCGGCAACTGCGCGCGCAGCAAACGCTCCACCGCCGCCGACACTTCGCCGGGCACCGGGCCGCGGGGCATCTGCGCTTCGCACAGCGCCAGCACTTGCTTGGAGGCGATCGGGTTGTGGGTCGGCAACGGCACCATCAGCCAGCTTTCGTCCAGCACCAGCCGGTCCTGCGGCTGATCGAAGGCGATCGGGCAGTCGAACACGTCCTGATAACTGGCGCGGTACTCCGGCGCCGGATAACTGAACTCCAGGCGCAGCGGCCGCAGCCTCTCGCCGACCAGCCCGCGCCCCAGCGCCAGGCAACTGCTGAAGAATTCTTCCGTGACGAAACGGTGGATCGACGGAAACGCCAGGGTCATCTGCCCGGCCAGGGCCAGCGTGCCGGCCTCCGACGCGCTTTCGACGAAGCGCATCAGGCTGCCGACCACCGGAGTGAAACGCAGGCCGATCTGCAAGGCTTCGCCGAAGGTCGCCGCCGTGGTCATGGCCAGGCCGAGCAGGCCGAAATTGCCCACGTGCTGGCCGCGGCCGATGTCCAGGCCGATGCTCGACGGCAGCACCTTGAGCGCGCGCTCGATCGCCACCGCGGTCGGGCGGTCGGGCAGGCGCACGCCGGGGTCGCTGACCTGGGCGCGGCTCAGGCCGGTGCCGACGAACCAGTCGTCGCTGGGCGCGCCGATCCGGTCCGCGGTCTCCAATAAGCCCCACAGCAGGTTCGGCGACATCAGCGAGATGTCGCCCTTGACGCTGGTGTTGTCCGGATCGGATGGCTGAGGCATCGCCCCTCACGATACTTGGCCGCACGGTTGACCGCGAATCCCCCCTTAGTGTGCCGCATTCGCCCTCACGCGCGCTCACCCCGGCGGCGGAGACTCGTCGTTCAGCCACCTTCGGGCCGTCGCGCGCCGCAACCCGCGCGGCCGCGCCCGATCGCCAACATCACGGGGACCCCATGAGCCAGCCGATCCAGCCGATCCGTGCTTCCGTCCTAGCCGTTGCCGCCGCGGCCGCCCTGGCCGCCGGCTGCGGTCCCGAGCAGGCCCAGCACACGCCGACCGCGCAGGTCGCCGCCGGCGACGCCGCCTTCGCCGAAAGCTTCCGCACCCGCCTGCTCGACGCCAAGCCCGGCGAGGTGATCGAAGTGCCGGCCGGCCGCTACACCTTCGACCGCAGCCTGACCTTGCGCGTGGACGGGGTGACCATCCGCGGCGCCGGTCCGGACAAGTCGGTGCTGAGTTTCAAGGGCCAGAAGGCCGGCGCCGAGGGGTTGCTGGTCAACGCCAGCAACTTCACTTTGGAAAACATCGCCATCGAGGACAGCAAGGGCGACGGCCTGAAGGTCAACGAGGCGGAAAACATCACCATCCGAAACGTGCGGGTGGAATGGACCGGTGGCCCGAGCACCAAGAACGGCGCCTACGGCCTGTACCCGGTCAAGACCCGCAACGTGCTGATCGAAAATTCGGTGTCGATCGGCGCGTCCGACGCCGGCATCTACGTCGGCCAGTCGCGCGACGTGATCGTGCGCAACAGCCGCGCCGAGTTCAACGTCGCCGGCATCGAGATCGAAAACACCATCAATGCCGATGTGTACGACAACATCGCCACCAACAACACCGGCGGCATCCTGGTATTCAACATGCCGGCGCTGTCGCAGCAGGGCGGCGCGATCCGGGTGTTCAAGAACAAGGTGTTCAAGAACAACACCGCCAACTTCGGCGCCAAGGGCACGCCGGTGTCGAGCGTGCCGGCCGGCAGCGGCGTGGTGGTGAATTCCAACGACGATGTCGAGATCTTCGACAACGACATCAGCGACAACGCCACCACCAACATCATCGTCTCCAGCGTCTATTCCACCGGTTACAAGGACGACAAGGCGGCGAAGGATTTCGATCCGTATCCCGAGCGCATCTCGATCTACGGCAACCGTTTGAAAGGCGGCGGCGATTCGCCGGATGGGCTGGATCTGAAAGCGCTCAAGACCGCGATCTACGGCCTGAGCGGGCATTTCCCCGATGTGTTGTGGGACGGCTACGCCAACGCGGCGTTGAAGACCGGCCCGCAGATCTGCATCCGCGACGTGTCCGGCGTGGTCAACGCCGACGGTCCCGGCGGCTACAAGAACCCGAGCCAGGACACCAAGCCCTACGCCTGCGA
This sequence comes from Lysobacter sp. TAB13, assembly GCF_052113885.1. NCBI lineage: Bacteria > Pseudomonadati > Pseudomonadota > Gammaproteobacteria > Lysobacterales > Lysobacteraceae > Lysobacter > Lysobacter sp. TAB13. The sequence goes on from NZ_JBFRDR010000027.1 coordinate 35,333, forward strand.
TCTGCCGAAGCTGCCGGCGATCGACCTCAAGCGCGGCTGATCGATGCGCCTAATCACGATGCGTCATGCGGCGATCTTGTTGTTGGCGTTGTTGCTGGCGGCCTGCGCGAAACCGGCCGCGGACGAAACCGGACCGGCGGCGCGGGCGCCCGCCGGCATCGCCGCGGATTCGCCTTGGCAGGCGGTGCATTTCTTCGCCGAAGGGCAGCCGGAGGATCTGGCCGACTGGAATGTGCTGCGAATCGCCGGTGGCCGCCTGCAATTGAATTCCGACGTCTTGCCCTACGACCTCAACACGCCGCTGTTTTCCGACTACGCGCACAAGCTGCGCACGGTGTGGATGCCGAAGGGGCAGGCGGCGGCGTACGACCCGCAGCAAGAGTTCGACTTTCCGGTCGGCACCGTCTTCAGCAAGACCTTCTACTACCCGCGCGGCGAAGGCGACAGCGTGCTGCGCAGCGCCGACGACGGCCCGGACCTGCGCGGCGGCGGACTCGACCTACGCAAGGTGCGATTGGTGGAAACGCGCTTGTTGCTGCGGCGCAAGGACGGCTGGTTCGCGCTGCCTTATGTTTGGAACGCGGAGCAGACCCGGGCCAAGTTGATGCGCGGCGGCGAGCTGGTATCGCTGGACCTGGTCGATGCCGGCGGCAAGCGCGAAAGCGCCGACTACCAGGTGCCCGATCAGAACCAATGCGCCGGTTGCCACGCCACCGACATGAAGACCAAGGCCCTGCATCCGCTCGGCCCGCGCGCGCGCCATCTCAATCGCGACTTCGCTTACGACGACGGCCTGGCCAACCAGATCGCGCGCTGGACCCAGGTCGGCTATCTGCATGGCGCGCCGCCGCCGCAGTCGGCGCCGCGCGACGCCAACTGGCGCGACGCCAAGGCGCCGCTGGAAGCGCGCGCGCGGGCTTACCTCGACATCAACTGCGGCCACTGTCACAACCCGAAAGGCCCGGGCAACACCTCCGGGCTGTGGCTGGACGCGGCCACGCAGGAACCGTTGCGGCTGGGCCGCTGCAAGCTGCCGATCGCGGCGGGCAAGGGCACCGGCGACCGGCGTCACGATGTGGTGCCGGGCAAGCCCGACCAATCGATCCTGACCTTCCGCATGCTCAGCGACGATCCGTCGGTGATGATGCCGGAACTGGGGCGCAGCGTCGTGCACGAAGAAGGAGTAAAACTGATCCGCGACTGGATCGCCGCGCAGCAGGGGCAGTGCGGATGATCTCAACATGGCGAAACAGCCGCGGCATCTTTTGTGGGAGGGGCTTCAGCCCCGATGCTTTTCGCTCCGGTCGCAAGCGACTTTCGAAAAGCCTGATCGAAGAGCCTCGGGGCTGAAGCCCCTCCCACAAAAGATTTCGCGTTATCGCCGAATACCGTAATTCGAAAGGAATCCGGACACCGAAAGATCAAACAAGAACGCTAACGATGCATGCGTTCTTATCCACGACAACGAGAGGGGAGCTTGAGATGTCGCTGCGTAAACACCGCTTGGTCATCGCGACCAACACCGTGCTGACCGCGTTGTGCGGAGGCGCCTTCGCCCTGGCCGCGCCGGCCGCCTTCGCGCAACAATCGGCGCCGAAGGAACTGGACAAGATCACCGTCACCGCGCAAAGCCGCGAGCAGGAACTGCAGGACGTGCCGATCGCGCTGCAGGTGGTGACCGATCAGCTGATCGACGACGTCGCCGCGCAGGACCTGGGCGATCTGGACAGCTTCGTGCCGGGCCTGGTGGTGGACAGCCAGCAGCCGACCCAGCCCGGATTCGAGTTGCGCGGCATCAGCACGGACGACTTCGGCATCGGCACCGATCCCGCGGTCGGCGTCTACGTCGATGGCGTGTACGCCGGCCGCGGCGGCGGCGTGCTGCTGCCGTTCACCGACGTGGAACGCATCGAAGTGCTCAAGGGCCCGCAAGGCACGCTGTTCGGCCGCAACACCGCCGCCGGCGCGATCTCGATCATCACCCGCAAGCCCGATACCGCCGCCACCGAAGTCAAGGCCAGGCTGCGCATCGGCAACTACGGCAAGCAATACGTCGATGGCATGTTGAACCTGCCGACCGGCGAGGATTCGGCGTTCCGTTTCAACGCCTTGATCAATCACGCCGACGGCTGGATCCAGGACGCCGAAACCGGCCGCGACCTCAACCCGGAAAACAACTGGGCCACGCGCGCCGCGTTCAAGACCCGCTTCGGCGAGCGCACCAGCGCCTTGATCAGTTGGGATCACGAGAGCCTGGATCAGCTCGGTCAAGCGACCACCGGCATCGTCGCGCTGCCGCCGGCGCCGGGCCTGCCGACCTTGCCGGTGGACGAATCGGCGTATCTGGACCCGCGCAAGATTCCCACCGTCAGCGACGCCGAAGGCAACGAAGAATCGCGGCGGTTCGACGGCGTGACCCTGATCGTCGATCACAGCTTCGACTGGGGCGGTTTCACCTCGACCACGTCCTGGCGCGATTACGACTCGGTCAACCGGGTCGAAGAGGACGGCACCAATCGCCGCTATCTCTACGTCGATTCGACCAATACCGAAAGCAACCGCAGCTACTACCAGGAGTTCAAGTTCGCCGGCAGCACGGACAAACTCGACTGGGTCGCCGGCGCCAGCTATTTCGACGAGCGCGCGCGGCAGACCAGCGAAGTCAATGCGATGACCGACTCGGTCGACACCATCGTGCAGAACCTGGGCCTGGCGCCGACGCCGGACGGGCGCCTGTTCGGCTTCTTCGACGATATCCTGCAGGCCAACGGCATTCCGCTGACCCTGCTCGGCCATCGCTGGAACGAGACTTTCCGCAACACGCTCGACACCAAGGCCTATGCGGTGTTCGGCGACGTGATCTGGCACGCGACCGACAAACTCAACCTGACCGTGGGCCTGCGCTACACCCGCGATGAGAAGAAGTTCTCGTGGCTCAACACGCCTCGCTACGCGCCGACGCTGGATGCGACCTTGGATCAGCTGCAGGCGATCGGCTTCTTCGATCTGGTCGGCTTGCCGCGCGAAGCTTTCGTGTTCGACGTGGCCTTCATCGATCCGCCGGCGATGTTGAACAAGGGCATCCTGCGCCGCACCTCCGACAGCTGGAGCGACCTGAGCCCGCGCTTCGTCGTCGATTACCACTTCAACGACGACACCATGGTGTTCGCGTCGCTGGCCAAGGGCTACAAGGCCGGCGGTTTCAACTCGTTGCAGATCGGCAGCAGCTTCGAGAACGAAGACGTGTGGAACTTCGAGGCCGGCATCAAGAAGGCGTTCCCGGCGCAGCGCCTGCAGGTCAACGCATCGGCGTTCTACTACGTCTACGACAACCGCCAGGCGGTGCGGCTGGACAGCAGCACCGACATCCCGCGCTTCGTCATCGACACCTCCGACCTGGAAGCCTACGGCCTGGACTTCGACATGCGCTGGCAGGCCACCGATCACTTCGGCCTGGACTTCAACGCCAGCTTCATCGATTCGACCTACAAGAACTACGTGACCTCCGACGGCATCGACGCCAGCGGCGATCCGACCGGCCTGCCGTACTGGTCCGCGGCCGGCGGCGCGCATTACGTGTGGGAGCTGGGCGAGCACGGCGATGTGCGCGTGTCGCTGCGCCACGCCTATCGCGGCAAGGTGCGTTGCAGCGAGGAGTCGCGCGCGCAGAACCGCTGCGGGGTGAGCCCGGCGCTGGACCTGGGCGAGGCGCAGAACCGCACCGACCTGCGTATCGGCTGGACCTCGCCGCAGGGCCGCTGGGGCCTGGCCGCTTACGGCAACAACCTGTTCGACAACCAGTACATCAACGCGCTGGGCACCTACGGCAAGAACGTGCTCGGCACGGTCGGCGCGCGGGTGAGCGAGCCGCGCACGTACGGGATCGAGTTCACCGCGAAGTACTGACGGTGGGGAATCGGGAATCGGGAGTTCCGATTCTCGATTCCCCATTCCCGATTCCCGCCCTATCCTTAGGTCATGCCGAGCCGTAAGGACGGGCCCTCCGTCGATCTCCACACCCAACCGCTGCCCCGCATGCCCGGGGTCGGGCCGAGCGTGGCCGAAAAGCTCGCCGCGCGCGGGCTGGTGAGCCTGCAGGATTTCTGGCTGCATCTGCCGCGCCAGTACGAGGACCGCACTCAGATCACCCCGATCCGCCTGCTGCAGCCCGGTGTCGCGGCTCAGATCGAAGGGCGGGTGGAGGCGGTGGATCGCGGCTTTCGATACCGGCCGATGTTGCGCGTGGCGGTCGGCGACGATTCGCGCGCGACCGTGGTGCTGCGCTTCTTCCATTTCCGCGCCGCCCAGGTCGCGCAGTTCCGCATCGGCGCGCGCGTGCGCTTGTACGGCACGCCCAAACCCGGGCAGAACGGCCTGGAGATCGTCCATCCCAGTTACCGCGTGCTCGAGGACGAAAACGAGATCGCCCTGGGCGAGCAACTCGATCCGGTTTATCCGGCGATCGAAGGCATCGGCCCGGCGACGCTGCGCCGCCTGATCGGCTTCGCCCTGGACCGCCTGCCCGACGACGCGTCGCTGGAGCTGATCCCGAGCGAACTGCGCGAACGCCTGCGACTGCCGACTCTGCGCGAAGCCCTGCTGACCGTGCACCGCCCGCCGGTGGATGCCGACGTGGCCGCGTTGATCGACGGCCGCCATCCGGCCCAGCGCCGGCTGGCGCTGGAGGAATTGCTGGCCCATCACCTCAGCCTGCGCCGTCAGCGCATCAGCCAGCAGGCGCACAAGGCGCGCCCGCTCAAGCAGATGCCGTTGGCCGAACGCCTGCGCAAGTCGCTGCCGTTCAAGCTCACCGGCGCGCAGAAGCGCGTGTTCGACGAAATCCGCGTCGATCTGGCCAAACCTTCGCCGATGCTGCGACTGGTGCAGGGCGATGTCGGCAGCGGCAAGACCGTGGTGGCCGCATTGGCGGCGATGCTCGCCGTCCAGCACGGCCGCCAGGCCGCGCTGATGGCGCCGACCGAATTGCTGGCAGAGCAACATCTCAATAATTTGCGTAAGTGGCTCGAACCCCTGGACGTGCGCGTGGCCTGGCTGGCCGGCAAAGTCACCGGCCGTGCGCGCAAGACGGTGCTGGCGCAAGTCGCCAACGGCGAAGCGCAGGTCGTGGTCGGCACCCATGCGCTGATGCAGGAAGGCGTCGCCTTTAGCGATCTGGCGCTGGCGATCGTCGATGAGCAGCATCGCTTCGGCGTGCACCAGCGGCTGGCGCTGCGCGACAAGGGCGCCGGCGGCGCGGTCGGCGAGGATGCGATCGTGCCGCATCAGTTGGTGATGACCGCAACCCCCATCCCGCGCACCCTGGCGATGACCGCTTACGCCGACCTCGACGTATCGGCGATCGACGAACTGCCGCCGGGCCGCACGCCGGTGCAGACCGTCGCGCTCAGCGAGGAACGCCGTCCCGAACTGGTGCAGCGCATCCGCACCGCCTGCGCCGAAGGGCGGCAGGCGTACTGGGTCTGCACGCTGATCGACGATTCCGACGAAGTGATCGCGCAAGCCGCGCAGACCACGTTCGAGGAACTGTCCGTGCAACTGGCGCCGTTGCGGGTCGGCCTGGTGCATGGCCGCATGAAGGCGAAGGAAAAGCAGGAAACGATGCGCGCGTTCAAGGACGGCGAGCTGGATCTGCTGGTCGCCACCACCGTGATCGAAGTCGGCGTGGACGTGCCCAACGCATCGCTGATGATCATTGAGAACGCCGAGCGCCTGGGCCTGGCGCAGTTGCACCAGCTGCGCGGCCGCGTCGGCCGCGGCAGCGCGGCATCGAGTTGCGTGCTGCTGTATCGCTCGCCGCTATCGGGGCTGGCGCGGCAGCGGCTGGAAACGATGCGGCAGACCCACGACGGTTTCGTCATCGCGGAAAAAGATCTGGAATTGCGCGGCCCTGGCGAGCTGCTCGGCACCCGCCAGACTGGCCTTGCGGGTTTCCGCGTCGCCGACCTGGGCCGCGACGCGGATCTGCTGCCGCTGGTGCAGGAGCTCGGCGAGCGCTTGCTCAAGACCTCGCCGGAACTGGCCGAGCGCATCGTGTCGCGTTGGGTGGGCGGAGCGGTGCGCTACGCGTCTGCTTGAGTTTCGGAGGCGGCGGCGAAGTTTGCCGCCGGCCTCGCGCAGTCGCAGCGTCGGCGAGCCGCTTTGGGTCTAATGGTACGGCTACGGGTGCTCAGGGATGGCGGCGCCCGCCGCCGAAGCAACCGGGCCATCGACAGGAGTCTTGCATGCCCATCGCATTCGATCAGCCGCCCACCGCCGGCGGCGCTACCGCTCCGGCGACCGCGCAGACGCGGTCTTTCGGCGATTTCACCTGGAGTCCGGCGACGCTCGCGGTTAAAGCCCGGCTGCAGCGCAACGTGCCGGGTTTGTTTTCGACCGTAACCGGCACCGCCGGCGACGACGTGCTTTACGGCAGCAATCAGTCTGACCTCATCGAGGGGCTCGACGGCTCCGACACTTTGTACGGCCTGGGCGACGACGATGTCTTGTACGGCGGCAGCGGCGACAACATTCTGTTCGGCGGCAGCGGCGCCGATCATCTGTACGGCGGCGAAGGTAACGATTTCTACTACTTCAACATCGGCGACGGTCAGGATCGGGTCTACAGCGCCGACAGCATCGGCCAATTCATCGAGGTCGTGCATTTCGGCGCGGGGATCGACCCGGCGCAGGTGACGCTGGCGCGCGTGGGCGCCGATCTGATCGTGAACTACGGCAGCGGCGATGCGGTGACGGTGGTTGGCTTCTTCCCCGGCGGCGAAGATCCGTGGCCGCGCGGCGTCGATGAAATCTGGTTCCACGAAGGCGCGGCCTGGGACGTGTCGGAAATCCTCGCGCGCCTGCCGCCGGGGCAGGGCATCTGATCCCTTCGATCCGGTCCTCGCGCGCCTGGATGCGGCGCGCGGGGATTGGATGATCGGTCTCGGCCAACGTCGTTTCGGCGGCGTTGGTTTCGGCGTAACCGGCGCCGTGCGCGCGATCGATCTCGCGCGGCCGCGCCCTGCGGGACGGTCCTGAAACGGGGCGATACGGCCGATTACCACAGCGCCCCGATATTTGGCATAGTGGCCCGCCAGCTGGAGCGCCCCACCCGGATGCCGGGAGCCCTTCAAAACGCGGCAACGCAATGGTTCGGCCCGGCTTTCGACCGGCTGCATCCCTTGCTGCAGGCGCTGCACCGCAGCGGCGGCACCCTGGGCGGGGAGATCGCCATCTCCACCGGCACCGGACTGGCCGGGCGCATCGGGCGCCGGCTGGCGCGCAAGCTCGGCATTCCGGTGGATCGGCCGCGGCGTGGGTTCCGGGTCGATATCGTCCACGACGAACAGCAGATGCAGTGGCGCCGACGCTTCGACGACGGCAGCGAGCTGCTCTCGATCTTCAGGCCTGTGGGCCAATATCCCGATGGCCATTGGCTGGAATCCACCGGCCCGGCGCGGATGAAACTCGGCGTTGATCTCGACGGTGGCGGTTGGCGCTGGCGCCTGCTCGGCGTCGATGTGCGCGGCCTGCCGTTGCCGCTGTTTCTGTTTCCGCGCACCGACGCCTACAAACGCATCGAACGCGACGAAAACGGCGAGCGTTATCGCTTCGCTGTCGTGTTCTCGTTGTTTCCCTTCGGCGAACTGCTGCGCTACGAAGGCGCGCTGCACGCCATCCCGGCCGATTCGGCCTCATCGGCCGATCCGGCCGGCGCAGCGGTGTTCGCTGCGCACAGTTCCGCAGAACGAGTGACTACATGACCGACCGCATTCCCCTGCTTATCGATACCGACCCGGGCGTGGACGACGCGCTTGCCTTGCTGATGGCGTTCAACGATCCGCGCCACGAGTTGGTCGGCTTGACCATCGCCGCCGGCAATGTCGGCCTGAAACACACCGTCGCCAACGCGCTGAAGCTGTGCGAAGTGGCCGGTGTCGATGTCCCGGTGTTCGCCGGCGCCGACGCGCCGTTGCTGCATCCTTCGCCCGATGCGGGTTATGTGCACGGGCAGGATGGTTTCGGCGATGTCGGCTATGAAGCGGCCAAGCGGCAAGTCGAAGCCGAGCACGCCGCGCTGGCGATCATCCGTCTTTCGCACGAACACGCCGGCAAACTGCTGCTGGTCGCGCTCGGGCCGCTGACCAATGTCGCGCTCGCGCTCAAGCTCGATCCGACCTTGCCGCAACGTATCGCTCGTTTGGTGGTGATGGGCGGCGCGGTGACCTGCCAGGGCAACATCACGCCGGCGGCGGAGTTCAACATCTACTTCGATCCGGAAGCCGCGCACATCGTGTTCGAGGCGTTCGAGCATCTGGATCTGGCCGATTGGGAAGCGGTGGTCGCGCACGGCCTGCTTCATGATCGCGTGGTCGGTTGGTTCAAGACCGATTCCGCGCGCGGGCAGTTCTACGAGCGCATTTCGGAGAAGACCCGGATGTGGTCGATCGACCGCCGCGGCGATCACTGGCATGCGGCCGACGCGTTGGCGATGGCGTTCGCGCTGGAACCCGAAGGCGCGCTGGACGTGCAGTCGCGGCCGGTGTCGATCGAGCTGGACGGCACTCACAGCCGCGGCGCGACGGTGGTCGATTGGCGGCGGCAGGAGGGGAGGCCGGATAAGGCGGCTATTTTGATGAGATACGATCAACAGCGCTTCGAGCGTCTGATCCAAGCCGCCCTATCCGCGTCCCCCGCGTAGGCGTTAGGCAGCCGGCGACACGATCCGAAGACGCCAACCGCTTCGTCGTCCCAGACAAGCCCAGAGCCCCAAGCCGCCCATCCCCGGGCGGCTTCGCCCCATCTCCCAAGGCGCAGCGATTTACCCCTCTCATAAATAGAGTGGCTAATCGCCGGTGAGGAGACGCCACAGACGCGAGTGCTTTCATTAGACTTCCGCGCCCGCCCGCGCCCTCACCCCAACCCCTCTCCCGCAAGCGGGAGAGGGGCTCTACCGGCGCTCCGAACGTTCAGATGGCTGCCAGCAGCTCGACCGGGCAGGGCAAGCCGCCCCAAGCCCACGCTCCCAAAACCCACACTTGCACCACCCCCCAACCCCCGCTATACTGCCCGACTTTCCCGCACACCTTAAGGTTGAGTGCCATGAAGGCAGGCATCCATCCCGAATACCGCGACGTCGTCTTTCAGGACGTCACCACCGACTTCCAGATCCTTACCCGTTCGACCCTGTCGAGCAAGGAAACGATCAAGGTCGATGGCGCTGAGTATCCGTTGATCAAAGTCGATATCTCTTCGGCTTCGCACCCGTTCTATACGGGCAAGCACAAGATCATGGACACCAGCGGCCGCGTCGATAAGTTCCGCAAGCGTTACGCGCAGAAGTAATTCGCGTCGCCGAAGCAATTCGGAACACATCGCTGCACGCACAACGGCTGCCCGCGAGGGCGGCCGTTTGCGTTTGCGCGCTTTCAGGCGTTGCGTGGCTTAGCTCGAGCAGGTCGTCGAGAGCGTATACGCCGATGCCGATCAGGCCGCGCCAGACTGCGCGCGTCCACCTCGAATCAAACGGGCCCGGTATCGCTTCGGCCCCGGCTCGCGCGCGAGCCAATCTCCACTGATCCGGTCGAAGCCTGCCGCCCTGTTCGCGTGCGCAGCTTTCGACCGAGCGCTGCCACGTCCTGCTGAGCGCCCACATCGCCGCCATCCCGATCGCCGGCGATGAACAAAGCCGACCATTCCGGCAACCCGCCCGCCGCAATCATCGCCACTTCCGCGGCCGCCCCGATTCCGACCCCGTTCCAGCCCGAAACCGCGCGAATCCAGCCGCAATCCGCCCTGCGACCATCCCGCCGCCGCCCACCGGCACGCCTGCCGCCACATCGCGGCAACCAGACGGTCAAATAATCGCCGCAAGCGCCCGCCGACCCCGGATTCCCGGCCCGGGCGCGAAACGCTGCGTGCCCCCGGTGGCGCCGGCCCTGGCGAAGTCCGAGCTTTGGCTCTGAGAGCGTTGTGCGATAATTCACTATCGCAACGTGCTTGCGACCCCCTGTTCCCCTCCTGCCGCAGCCACCCTCTGCGGCAGCAGACTGAGGAGTGTTTCGTGTCCGAAGATTCCAACAAAACCCGCCTCGATCAGGTCACCGTGACCGCCGGCGACAAGAACTTCGCTCTGCCGGTGCAGCATCCGGTGCTCGGCGCGCCCTGCGTCGATATCGCCAAGCTGCCGAAAGAAACCGGGATGTTCACCTACGACCCCGGCTTCACCGCGACCGCCAGCTGCAAGTCGGCGATCACCTACATCGACGGCGACGAAGGCGTGCTGCTGTATCGCGGCTACCCGATCGAGCAGCTGGCCGAGAACTCGAACTTCCTCGAAGTCGCGTACCTGCTGATGAACGGCGAACTGCCGTCGGCGACCGAGTTCAGCAAGTTCGAACACGAAGTCACGCATCACACGATGATGCACGAGGCCTTCCGCACCTTCCTCTACGGCTTCCGCCACGACGCCCATCCGATGGCGATGCTGGTCGGCATGCTCGGCTCGATGGCGAGCTTCTATCACAACGAGTTGGACCTGGAAGATCCGGAGCAGCGCCGCCTGGCCGCGATCCGCCTGATCGCCAAGGTGCCGACCATCGCCGCCGCCTGCCATCGTTATTCGATCGGCTGGCCGATCCGTTATCCGAAGAACAGCCTGGACTACACCACGCGCTTCCTGCACATGCTGTTCGAAGTGCCGAGCGAGCCGCTGCAGCTGAGCCCGGTCGCCGCCAAGGCGATGGACCTGTTGTTCATCCTGCACGCCGATCACGAGCAGAACGCATCGACCTCGACCGTGCGTCTGGTCGGTTCGACCGGCGCCAACCCCTACGTCAGCGTCGCTTCCGGCGTCGCCGCGTTGTGGGGACCGGCGCACGGCGGCGCCAACGAAGCCGTGCTCAAGATGCTCAACGAGATCGGCCGTCCGGAGAACGTCAAGGCCGCCGTCGATAAGGCCAAGGACAAGGAATCGGGCTTCCGCCTGATGGGCTTCGGCCACCGCGTCTACAAGAACTACGACCCGCGCGCCGCGCTGGTGCGCAAGATGACCCACGACGTGCTCGGCGAACTCGGCGTCAACGATCCGCTGCTGGAAGTGGCGATGAAGCTGGAAGAAGCGGCGCTGAAGGACGATTACTTCGTCCAGCGCAAGCTCTACCCGAACGTCGATTTCTACTCGGGCATCATCTACAAGGCGCTGGGCATCCCGGTGGAAATGTTCACGGTGATGTTCGCCATCGCGCGCACCGCCGGCTGGGTGTCGCATTGGCTGGAACAGCAGAACGATCCGGAGAACAAGATCGGCCGTCCGCGCCAGATCTACACCGGTCACGGCGTGCGCGACTACGTGGCCGCCGACAAGCGCTGAGACGTTCGCTGTCGCGATAACTGAAAACGCCCCGTTCGCGGGGCGTTTTCTTTTGTGCGAGGCAGAGGCGCGACTGGTTCGCGGTCGAGTTGCGTCGGCACTTAAGTCCGGCGCGTATCGCCCACACAGCGCAAGCGATCATCCCGGTTCGCGCATCTGCCGGATGAAATACGCATACGCCAACTGATCCCGGTCGGCGCCCGCCGGCAGGCGTTGGCGCTGCGACTGCGCGTGTTGTACGGCCTCCTCGCGGCTCATCGCGCCGTCGAGCACGCGGTCGCGCAATCCGCGCAAGCGCTGCAGGCTCAGGCCCGAGGCGTCGGCGTAGCGTGCGGCCTGGGCGAGGAAGAAAGCGCTCAGTTCGGGCGGCAGGCGCAGGTCGTCGGTCACATCCCGACGGCCGTACTCGTAGATGCGCGGCTGCTTCCACGGATCGAAGCCGCGGGTCCCGAAGCTGTCGTACTGGCTGAGAAAAATCTGCGTGGTCGGCACCACGATGCGCGCTTCACGCGGCGCGCCCGGCAGGCTCCAGACCGCGACGGTGTGGTTGCCGGTCGGCCAGAACAGGCCGACGTTGCGCACTCCGCCGCGTCGCGCCAGGAAGGCGTACAGCGCGGAGATTTCGTCGCATTCCGCGTTGGCGCTGACCCGGCCGGGGCCGACCGCACGCAGCGCCCGCCACTGGGTCCAGATCGCGTCCGAATTGGGTTCGCGATCGGTGATCGTCCAATGCAGGTTCCAGTAACCGCCGTCGCGCGTGGCCTCGAACAACAGCCTTAGATATGCGTAGTCGGCGTAAGGCATCTGGCTCGCGCTCAATCCTTGCGCCGACAGCAACGCCTGATAGTCGGCGCGCACGGCGGGGCTGGCTTGCGATGCGGCGGCGCGGGCGCGCAGGGCGGCGATCAGTTCGGCGAGCGTGGCCGGTGCGGCGGTGACGGGATTCGCGCGCGCCGCGGATGCGCTCGCAGGCGGTTTGGCGATGGCGGCGGCGCTCAACGCCGACAGGCACGACAGGCCAATCGCGGTGCACAACGCGGTGGCCGCGCGGCTCGCGCGGATTTTCGTCGATTGATCGCTGCGCATCCTTGTGCTCGCTTGCTGATGTTGCCCGCGGGGAGTGGGCCGCGCGGGCGAGGCGGCAATCTCTAGCCGCGTTCGAACTCGGAAATTTCCTCGTCGGCGAGCAACTGGCGCAGCTGGCTCGCGGTCGCGCGCCGCATCGGTTTCTCATCGACGTTCGACAGCGGCGCCTGACGCAGTACGTCCAGCGGCAATACGGTCAGGTCGAAGGTCAGTTCTTCCGCGCTGAACACCCAGACCGGAAAGTCTTCGCTGCGTTCGCGGTCCAGGCGCAGGCGGCGGTCGCGCGCTTCGGCCGGGATGCGGTGGTGTTCGAGGAACATCGGCACCGCTTCGGGATCGTCGCTGTACAGATGCAGCGCGACCGGGCTGCGCGCGTCGGCGGTGCCGTCGAGCACCGGGCCGATCAGGCGCGGCTCGAATTCGCGGAAGAACTCCAGCGCGCGCAGGGCCGCTTCGCGGCGCTGACGCAGGCCGCCGAGGTGTTCGCGCTGAAACAGGCGCTGGTATTCGCGCAGCGCATCTTCGATCTCGCGGTTACGCGGCAGCGAGGCGTCGTCGAAAATGCCGAGGCGTTCGGCGGCTTTCAGCTTGGCCAGGTGGTAGTCGCGGATGCCGCTTTCGGCGATCAGGCGGGCGGCTTCGTGGGCGAGGCGGTGACGGCGCTCGCGGATGCGGGTCTGCGCATGCTGATGTGCGTGCTGTCGGGCCTGGTGCATCTCGACCTCCGGGCTGGCACGGCACGGCGAGGGCTTTCGCCGCGGCCGGGTAAGCCGGCAGCCCCAAAACTAGCACGTTCGTCTATCACGGCAATGTCCAGGCCGGGGCAGGGGATTCAGGCGCCAGATAGGGCAAGCACGAGCGCCGGCGCCGGCGCGCGGGCAAAGAAAAAGGCCGCATGCGCGGGGCATGCGGCCTTCGTCGGGGTGCGGACGGTCGCGATCAGAAGATGTCGAAGGACTCTTCCGAGGGCGCGGCGTCTTCGTGGCCGTAGTCGGTGTAGGTCTGCATGCGCTCCAGATCCTCCGCCTTGACCCACTCCATCACGCCGCCGGCGCCGTCGGGAATCAGCGCGCCGTTGCCGGCCACCGAGACCTTGACCATGCCCTGCGGCGGCTCGTTGGGCTGGATCGGCTGATCCTTGAGCGCCACGCGCATGTAGTCGATCCAGATCGGCAGCGCGGCCTTGCCTCCGTATTCGCGGTAGCCCAGCGACTTGTAGTTGTCGCGGCCGACCCAGACCGTGGTGACGTAGGGGCCGCCGACGCCGGAGAACCAGGCGTCGCGGTGGTCGTTGGTCGAACCGGTCTTGCCGCCGACGTCTTCGCGGCCGAGCACCTTGGCCGCGGTGCCGGTGCCGCGTTTGACCACGTCGCGCAGCATCGAAATGATCTGGTAGGCGATGCGGTCGTCGATCGCGCGCGGGGCCACGTTCATGGCGGCGATTTCGGCCGGGGTAAGCGGCTTCTTCGCCGGTTCCGCCGGCTTCTTATCCTTGTCCTTTGCGCTCTTGTCCTTGGGATCGGGCTTCTTCGCGTCGGCGCTGTCGGTGCCGGGCGAGGGGCCCAGGTCGAAGCCGTCGACGACGTTGTTGGCCGGCAACGCCGCCGAGGCGGTGGCGCCGCGGCCGACGCATTCGGAGCAGGCGGTGGCGGGCTTTTCCTTGAACACCACCGCGCCGGCCCGGTCCTTGACCTCGTCGATGAACCACGGGGTGATGCGGAAGCCGCCGTTGGCGAAGGTGGCGTAGCCGCGCGCGACCGACAGCGGCGTCAGCGAGGCGGTGCCCAGCGACATCGACAGGTTCGGCGGCAGTTGCTCGACTTCGAAACCGAAGTGGCTGATGTACTTGCGCGCGAAGTCCACGCCGATCGCGTCGAGCAGGCGCACCGAGACCAGGTTGCGCGACTGCACCATCGCCTCGCGCACCCGCATCGGGCCGGCGAAGTTGCCGCTGTCGTTCTGCGGGCGCCACAGATGGCCGCGGCGATCCTTGAACACCACCGGCGCGTCGAGCACGATCGAGGCCGGGTTGTAGCCGCGTTCGAACGCGGCCGCGTAGACGAACGGCTTGAAGCTCGAACCGGGCTGGCGCCGCGCCTGGGTGGCGCGGTTGAACTTGGCGCCGGCGAAGCTGTAGCCGCCCGACAGCGCGCGCAGGGCGCCGTTGCTGGGTTCCAGCGACACCAGCGCGGCCTGCGCCTGCGGCAGCTGATCCAGGCGATAGCTGACAATCGGCGGCTCGCTCGGCGCGGCCGGGGCGGGGTCGCCGGGCTTGGCTTCGGCGACCGCCTTGGCCGGAGTTTCCAGGCGCGCGATGCGGGCCACGTCGCCGCGCTTGAGCAGGCTGCCGGGGCTGCGTCCGGCATAGCCCTGCTTGTCGTCCAGGGTCAGCTCGGTGCCGTCGCCGAGGACCACGGTGGCTTGCGAGCCGCTGGTCGACAACACCACCGCCGGCAGCAGGTTGGCCTGCGCCGGAATGCCGCGCAGGCGCACGCGCGTGGCCGTGGCGTCCTCGCTCGGGGCGAGGTCGAAGTGCTGTTCCACGCCGTGCCAGCCGTGGCGGCGGTCGTACACCGCCAGGCCGTCGCGGATGGCCTTGTCGGCGGCGATCTGCAGGGTCGGGTCGATGGTGGTGGTGACGTGGTAGCCCTTGGTCAGCGCTTCGGCGCCGTAGCGGGCGACCATTTCCTGACGCACCATTTCGGCCACGTACGGCGCGTAAACCTCGACCGGGCGCTCGTGCGGCGTGGCGTGCATCGGCACGGCCTTGGCCTGGGCGGCTTCGGCGGCGGTGATGAAGCGCTGCTCGGCCATGCGGTCGAGGATGTAGTCGCGGCGCAGCTTGGCGCGCTCGGGATTGCTCAGCGGGTTGCCGCTGGAGGGAAACTTCGGAATGCCGGCGAGCGAGGCCATCTCGTCGAGCGACAGCTCGCTCATCTTCTTGCCGTAGTAGAACTCCGCCGCCGCGCCCACGCCGTAGGCGCGGTTGCCGAAGAAGCTCTTGTTCAAGTACAGCTCGAAGATCTCGTCCTTGCTCAGCTCGCGCTCCATGCGCATGGCCAGCAGCATTTCGCCGAGCTTGCGCTTGTAGCTGTATTCCGAGCTCAGGAAGAACTGGCGCGCGACCTGCTGGGTGATGGTCGAGCCGCCCGGCACGCGCTTGTCGTCGGTGGTCGCCAGCAGCCAGATCGCGCGGCCGATGCCTTTGTAGTCGATGCCGTGGTGCTGGTAGAAGCGCGAGTCTTCGATCGCGATGAACGCCTGTTTCTGGCGTTCGGGCACGTCTTCGATTGCGATCGGATAGCGCCGGGTCTCGCCGAACAGCGCCATCAGGCGGCCGTCGCGGGCGTAGACGTACATCGGTTCCTGCAGTTCCACCGTGCGCAGGGTTTCGACGTCGGGCAGTTTGGGGACGATCAGGTAATACAAGGTGCCGAGCGCGATGGCGCCCAGCAGGGCCACGCCGATGAACGCGTAGAGCGCCCAGCGCAGCCAACGGCGAATACGGGACATCGAATCGGGTTCCGGAGTCGGTGGTCGTGACGGGCAAGTATAGAGGAGCGCGGATCGCGACCCCGATCCCGATTTGTATCGGTGTGGAACGGGGGGCTGTGCCGGGCCGGGGCGGTCGCGGCCGGGCGCGGGTCGGGCCGCGGCCCTGGCCGCGAGGCGGCGGCGCCTCGCCGGGCGGGGCTCACCCAGGCTCACCGGTTTGCCGACGGTGTTGCCGGACCTGTGAGCGGCCGCGCATTGCCGCGTTAAGGCGGCCGCGCGAACTGTAGCGGCCGGCACGGATCGCGGCGGCGCGGCGATTGCAGGATCGGTGAACAGCGGCCTGGAGCGACATCCGGGCCCTGGCGAGCACGCCCCGTCTCGTGATTGCGATCGCATGTCGCTGGCTCATGGCGGATTCGTTGCATCTGGCACTTGACCTGTGGACTGACGGTGGTGGTCACGTGACGCCAAGGGTCAAAAAAGCACGACTGGGTTGGCAAACCCAAAAGAAGTGGTTGCCAGCCTGTGAAAAGTCCGTTATCTAATCCGGGGCCACACGAAGTGCGCGTAAGCGCTTGTGGCATGGGGAGATAACTGTGGGACTCATCACAAAAAGCCAGCCGGCCTTGGTCGGTGTGGATATCAGCTCGACCGCGGTAAAGTTGCTGCAACTCTCACGAGTGGGCAATCGCTACCGCGTTGAGCATTATGCGGTCGAACCGCTGCCGCCCAATGCGGTGGTGGAAAAGAACATTGTCGAGGTCGAAGCGGTGGGCGAGGCGATCAAACGCGCTGTCGCTCGATCGGGGACCCGCGTGAAGCACGCCGCCGCCGCGGTCGCCGGTTCTTCGGTGATCACCCGCGTCATCGGCATGCCGAGCGATCTCGACGAAGACGAATTGGAGTCGCAGATCGAGCTGGAGGCGGCCAACTACGTGCCGTATCCGATCGACGAGGTGAACCACGACTTCGAAATCCTCGGCCCGATGCCGGGCAGCCCGGACATGGTCCAGGTGCTGCTCGCGGCCTCGCGTTCGGAGAATGTCGAAGTCCGTGCCTCGGCGCTGGAGCTCGGCGGCCTGACCCCCAGGGTCATGGACGTGGAAGCCTTCGCGATCGAGAACGCCTTCGCCCTGCTCGCAGACACGCTCAGCAGTCCGCGCGACGGACTGGTGGCGCTGGTGGACTCCGGCGCGACCATGACCACGCTCAACGTCTTGCGCAACGGTCGCAGCCTGTATCACCGCGAACAGGTGTTCGGCGGCAAGCAGCTGACCGACGAGGTCATGCGCCGCTACGGGCTGAGCTACGAGGAAGCCGGTCTGGCCAAGCGCCAGGGCGGGTTGCCGGAGAGCTATCAGGCCGAGGTGCTCGAGCCGTTCAAGGAAGCGATGGTCCAGCAGGTCAGCCGTCTGCTGCAGTTCTTCTATGCCGGCAGCGAGTTCAACCGCGTCGATCAGATCGTCCTGGCCGGCGGCGGCGCCTCGATTCCGCGCATCGCCGAGATGGTCGAAGAACAGCTCGGCGTACCGACCACCGTGGCCAATCCGCTCGCGCACATGACTCTGGGCCCGCGCGTCCAGGCCCATGCGCTGGCGCAGGACGCACCCGCACTGATGATTGCCTGCGGCCTGGCCCTGAGGAGCTTCGACTGATGGCACGCATCAACCTGCTCCCGTGGCGCGCCGAGCGCCGCAAAGCACGACAGAAGGAATTCGGCGCCATCCTCGCCTTGTCGGCCCTGGCCGCCGCGGCGCTGTCGGTGCTGATCGTTTTCTACTACAGCAGCGAAATCAGCGGCCAGCAGAACCGCAACACCTTCCTGGAAGGGCAGATCGCGGAAGTCGATAAGAAGCTCACCGAGATCGAAGAGCTCGACAAGAAGAAGGCCAAGCTGCTCGCGCGCAAGGAAGTGATCGAGAAGCTGCAGTCCAACCGCTCGCAGATGGTGCACCTGTTCGATTCGCTGGTGCGCACCATTCCCGACGGCGCGGTGCTGACCGCGATCAAGCAGGACGCCGAGACGCTGACCCTGGAAGGTCGCGCTCAGTCCAACGCCCGCGTCAGTACCTATATGCGCAACCTCGAGGTCTCCGGCTGGATGAGCAAGCCGGACCTGACCATCATCGAGGCGAAAGATGGTGGTGGTAAGGGTCTGCCGTACGAGTTCAAGCTGACGGTGAAGCTGGCCAACCCGAACGCGCCCAAGGACGAGGACGGCGACGGCATTCCGGACGCGCCGGTCGCGGCTCCGACCGATGCGGCCGCCGCCGCAGCCGGCACCGCGCCCGCGGGCGGTACAGCTCCGGCCGGTTCCGCTCCGGCCGCCGCGCCTGCCGGTGCCGCCGCTCCCGCGGCTGCGCCGACGGCTAAGCCTGGTACCGCACAGCCCGCCGCTGCCCCGGCCAAGCCCGCGCCCGAGGCCGCCAAGCCCGCCGCCACCCCGGCCAAGCCCGCGCCGGCCGCCCCGACCAAGACAGGAGCCGCGTCGTGAGCAGAAAGGCTTCGATGAAGAACTTGGACTTCAACAACATCGGCGGTTGGCCGCGTCAGGCGCAGATCATCTTCTGCGCCGTCGTCGGCATCGTGATCATCGGCCTGGCCTGGTGGCTGTTCGTCAGCGACAAGCGCACCGAGCTGGAAGGCCTGGAGCGCAAGGAAACCGAACTGCGCACCACCTTCGAGACCAAGCAGGGCCGGGCCGCCAACCTGGAGCCGCTCAAGCAGCAGCTGACCCAGATGGAACAGCAGCTGCAGCAGATGCTGCGCCAGCTGCCCAGCAAGACCGAGATGCCCGACCTGATCGTGGACATCTCCCAGACCGCGCTGGCCACCGGCATCTCCAACGAGCTGTTCCAGCCCGGCGCGGAAGTCCCGAAGGAGTTCTACGCCGAGAAGCCGATCGCGCTGCGCATGGTGGGCACCTACCACCAGTTCGGCGCCTTCGTCAGCGGCGTGGCTTCGCTGCCGCGCGTGGTCATCATGACCATGCACGACATCTCGCTGAAGCCCAAGGGCAGCAACAACAAGGACGCGCTGGGCGGGATCACCCCGAACAGCCCCCTGGAGCTGGCCGGCACGGTCAAGACCTACCGCTATCTGGATGAAGACGAGATGGCTGCGCAGAACAAGCCGGCCGACGGCGCTGCAGGCGCGAACGGCGCTCCGGCGCCGGCTGGCGACAAGAAGGAGGGCACCTGACATGCGCGCTTCCTTCGTGCTTAACCGCTCTTCGCTCGCCGCCGCCTGCGCGGTCGGCCTGGCATTGCTCAGCACCGGTTGCTTCCGCAGCATCACCAGCACGCCCGGCGAGGCGCCCAATCTCGAGAAGTGGGTCGCCGAGATCAAGGCCAAGCCGGCGCCGCCGCTGGATCCGCTGCCGGTCATGCAACAGTTCGAAACCTTCGAGTACGCCGCGCAGGATCTGCGCGATCCGTTCAGCACCGCCTTCACCGACGAGGACACCGGATCGGGTCCGCGTCCGGAGAAGGCGCGACGCAAGCAGCCGCTGGAACAGTTCCCGCTCGATGGTCTCGACATGGTCGGCACCCTCGGACGCGGCAGCGGTATCGTGGCGCTGGTCATGGCGCCCGACAAAGTGACTTATCGTGTTCGACCCGGTGCGTACATGGGGCAGAACGACGGTCGTGTGACCGCCGTGACTGAGGAACGCATCGACTTGGTTGAACTGGTGCCGGATGGCGCAGGCGGTTGGCTGGAACGTCCGGCTTCCGTGGCGCTGGAAGATCAATGATTAGGGGATAGCATGATGATCGTATTCAACGCCAACAACATGCCGTCGGACCGACGCCCCATGGCCTCCGGCACCCGCATGGCCGGGCCCCGCATGGCCGGACTGGTGGTCGGTCTGCTGGCCGGCATCAGCGCCGCGCAAGCGGCGCCGCAGACGGCTCCGGCGGCACCCGCCGTCCAGCCGCCGGCCGCGATCGCGGCCGCGCCGGCCGTGGCACCGACGCCGAGCAACGACCCGTCCAAGCAATTGCCGGGCACGATTTCGGTCGCCAACATCGACTTCAAGCGCGGCGACGGCGGCTCCGGCAAGCTGATCGTGCGCTTCAGCGGTGAAGGCGCATTGCCCGACATGCGCAGCCAGGGCGCGCAGGTGATGATCAACGTCGGCAACGCGCAGCTGCCGGCTTCGTTGCAGCGTCCGCTCAACGTCGCCGACTTCGCCACGCCGGTGCAGCGCATCGACGCGCGCACCAGCGGCACCGGCGCGCAGTTGGTGCTCAACACCAGCGGCGCCTACGACACGATGGCGTACCAGACCGGTCGCGACTACATCGTCGAAGTGGTTCCGCGCACGGCGCAGAGCGGCAATCGCGCGGTAGGCGCGGCGGCCACCGCCGGCGGCGCCAAGCCGGCGTCCGGCGCGGCACCGACCTCCGGCAGCATCAGCGCTCCGGCCCCGGTCGCCCGCACCTACGGCGGCCGTCCGGTGACCTTCAACTTCCAGGACGTGCCGGTGCGCACGGTGCTGCAGCTGGTCGCGGAAGAGTCCAACCTCAACATCGTCGCCGCCGACACCGTGCAGGGCAACGTGACCCTGCGCCTGGTCAACGTGCCGTGGGATCAGGCCCTGGACATCGTCCTGCAGGCCAAGGGTCTCGACAAACGCCGCAGCGGCAACGTGGTGTGGGTCGCGCCGCAGGCCGAAGTCGCCAAGTACGAGCAGGATCGCGAAGATGCGCGCATCGCTCTCGACAACCGTGTCGATCTGACCACCGAGTACGTGCAGGTCAATTACCACAATGCCGCGCAGATTTATAAGGCGCTGACCGAGGCCAAGGGCATCGGTAGCAGTGCCGGCGGTAGCAGTGGCGAAGGTAGCAACAACGAAAACGGCTTCCTCTCGCCGCGTGGCCGCCTGGTCGCCGATGAGCGCACCAACACCCTGATGATCAGCGACATCCCGAAGAAAGTCGCGCAGATGAAGGAGTTGATCCGGGTCATCGACCGTCCGGTCGATCAGGTCCTGATCGAGGCCCGCATCGTCATCGCCAACGAAAGCTTCGCCCGCGATCTGGGCGCGCGTTTCGGCGTGTCCGGTCAGAAGGGCGATGTGATCACCAGCGGTACATTGGAGAGCATCAACAACTACCGCAACACCGCCGCCAAGAACGGTCTGATTACGCAACAGGCCAATAAGCTGACGGATGACGCGAAATTGTTCGACGGCATCGATAACGCCAAAGCCACCAGCTTGCGCGATCAGGCCCGCTCGCTGCTGCAGACCATCACCAACCCGGCCTTCCTGTTCCCAGCCAGCCTCAACACCAACCTCCAGGCAGCCACTTCCGGCGGCGCGCTCGCGTTCACCATCCTCGGCAAGTTCGTGAACCTGGACATGGAGTTCAGCGCGATGCAGACCGAAGGTCGCGGCGAAGTGGTTTCCAACCCGCGCGTGGTCACTAGCAACCAGCGCGAAGCGGTGATCAGCCAGGGTAAGGAAGTCGGCTACGTGACCATCTCGCCGCAGCAGGGCGGCAACAGCATTCCGATCCCGAACGTGCAGTTCAAGGACGTGCTGATGGAGATGAAGGTCAACCCGACCATCACCAACGACGGCCGCGTGTTCCTGAACATGAACGTCAAGAAGGACGAGGTCGAAGGCTTCATCGACACCTCGATCGGTCAGGTCCCGCAGATCGCCAAGCGCAACATCAACACCGCGGTGTTGGTCGAAGACGGCCAGACGGTCGTGATCGGCGGCGTGTACGAGTTCAAGGACCGCACCGATCTGTCCAAGGTGCCGTTCCTGGCCGACATCCCGTTCCTCGGCAATCTGTTCAAGAAGAAGAGCCGCAGCAAGGAAAAGGCCGAGCTGCTGATCTTCGTGACGCCGAAGGTGATGAAGGTGTCGCAGCGCTGATTGCAGCGTCGTTTCGGCAAAGAGGGCCTGCGGGCCCTCTTTGCGTTTGTGGCGCTCGGCGATTGCCGCATTCGGCCGTTCAGGCGCGCGCGGCCGGCGCCGGCCGCGATCCGGCGAATCCGCCGCCGCGTGGGTTCGAGCGCCGGCCACGACCTTCGGCACTCCCGCCTGACCGCCGCTTGGCGCCGAATGAAACCGGCACAACGCGCCCGATCTCGAGCCTCCCGCCCGCCCGCCGGCCACGGTCCGTGTCCCCGGGTTGAACCTCGGCGGCCGACTTCGGTCAAAATCGACCCGAACCTTTCCCGCCCCGCCCCCGCTCGCAACTGGATACCGGATGGACAGCGCACCGCAGATCGCTCAGCAAACCGTCGTCGCCGACGTCGACATCGCCCGCCTGCACGATGCGTTCAAGCATCTGCGCGATGCCCTTTCGCTGGAGATCGTCGGCCAGGCCGAGTTGATCGAACGGCTGCTCATCGCCTTGCTGGCCGACGGCCATCTGCTGGTGGAAGGCGCGCCGGGCCTGGCCAAGACCAGCGCCGTGCGCGCGCTCGCCGCGCGCCTTGAGGCCGAATTCGCCCGCGTGCAGTTCACCCCCGACCTGCTGCCGGCCGATCTGACCGGCACCGAGGTGTGGCGTCCGCAGGAAGGCCGCTTCGAATTCCAGCCCGGGCCGATCTTCCACCCGATCCTGCTCGCCGACGAAATCAACCGCGCGCCGGCCAAGGTGCAGTCGGCGTTGCTGGAAGCGATGGGCGAGCGCCAGGTCACCGTCGGCCGCGCTACCTACGCGCTGCCGCCGCTGTTCCTGGTGATGGCGACCCAGAACCCGATCGAACAGGAAGGCACCTTCCCGCTGCCCGAGGCGCAGCTCGATCGCTTCCTCATGCACGTGCGCATCGGCTATCCCGAAGCCGCGGCGGAAACCGAAATCCTGCGGCTGGCGCGCGAACGCGCGCGGCAGACGCTCAAGGCGGTGACCGAACCGGTCACGCGGATGCCGCTGGCCGACGTGTTCGCCGCGCGCGCGGCGGTGCTGGACTTGCACGTGGCGCCGGCGGTGGAACGTTATCTGGTCGAGATCGTACTCGCCTCGCGCGACGCCGGCCGCTACGACCCCGCGCTCGCGCGCCGCATCGCCTGGGGCGCGAGCCCGCGCGGCTCGATCGCGCTGGAGCGTTGCGCGCGCGCCCACGCCTGGTTGGCCGGACGCGACTTCGTCACCCCCGACGACGTGCGCGCGATCGCGCCGGAAGTGCTGCGTCATCGCATTCTGCCCAGCTACGAAGCCACCGCCGAAGGCTGGGACGGCGATCGCCTGCTCGGCGAACTGCTCAAGAAGGTGCCGTTGCCTTGAGGGCAGGGATTTGGGATTCGGGATTGGAGACGGCGGCCTGCGCGGCGCCGGATGGATCGATGAGCTGCCGGACCAGGGATCGGGAATGAACACTGCGGACAGCGGCGTGAGCGGACGTGGAATCGGTTGATGAGTGATGGAGTCGTTCCGAGCTTGGCCGAGTTGGTCGCCCTGCGCGCCGCCGTCAGCGGCCGCCGCAGCGCGCGCCATGGCCGCCACGGCGTCAGCGGACAGGCGCTGTCGCCGCTGCGCGGCCGTGGCATGGAATACGCCGAGTCGCGCGAGTACTCGCACGGCGACGACGCGCGCCACATCGACTGGCGCCTGACCGCGCGCACCGGCCGCGCCCACACGAAATTGTTCCAGGCCGAACGCGAACGGCTGACGCTGATCGTCGCCGACACCGCGCCGTCGCTGTATTTCGGCACCCGCGTGCGCTTCAAGTCGGTGCAGGCCGCGCGCGCCGGCGCGATCGCGGCCTGGGCCGCGGCGCGCGACGGCGACCGCATCGCCGCGTTGCGCGGCAGCCTGCGCGAACCGCCGGTGAACCCGGGCTCGGGCCCGCGCGGCGCCTTGCGCGTGCTCGATGCGATGGTGCGCTGGTACGCGCAGGCGCCGGCCGAAGACGCCGGCCTGGGTGTCGCCCTGGATCACGCCGCGCGTTTGCTGCGGCCCGGTTCGCGCCTGATCGTGCTGGCCGACCCGGGCAGCGTCGCGGCCCTGCCGCAGCGCCGCTGGGCGGTGCTGGCGCAGCATCACGAAGTGGTCGTGCTGCTGCTGACCGATCCGATCGAAACCCAACCCCCGCGCGGCGCGTTGCCGTTCAGTCGCGACGGCCAGCGGATCGAACTCGACCTGGGCGTGGACGCGCAGCGCCAGCGCTGGCACGACAGCTTCGTCGCGCCGGTCGAGGTCGCGCTGGAAAAACTGCCGGTGCGCGGCGTGCGCGTGCAGGCCTTGTCGAGCGATGCGGCCAGCGAATCCTGGCTGCCGCTGCTGGGCCGCGCGCGGCCGTTGGTGGCGTAATGGCCGCGCCGCTGGTTCTGCGCGATGTACACCTGCCGGGCGCGCCCTCGTGGTGGCCGCTGGCGCCGGGCTGGTGGGCGCTGATCGCGGCGATCGCGATCGTGTCGCTGGCCGCCTACCTGTGGCATCGCCGCCGCACCCGCCGCCGCCGCGAGATCGAGCACGTCTTCGATCACACCCTCGCCCAAGCGGCCACGCCCGCGGCCGAGGTCGCGGCGATATCGGAACTGCTGCGCCGCGCCGCGCGCCGTCGCGATCGCGACGCCGACCGCCTGCAGGGCCAGCAATGGCTGGAGTTTCTCGATCGCGGCAGCAAGCGCCAGGATTTCGCCGCCGGCAGCGGTCGCCTGCTGCTCGACGGCGGTTACCGGCGTCAGGTCGATGCCGCCCAGGCCGCGGCGTTGCGCGAGATCGCGCGGCGCCGGTTCCTGCAATGGATGGGCGTGCGCTGATGGCCACCTTGGGTGTGATGCTTTCCGAATGGCGCGAGGTGTTCGCCTGGCCGTGGCTGCTGGCGGCGCTGCCGTTGCCGCTGTTGGTGCGCTGGCTGCTGCCGGCCGCGCGCGACGGCTCGGCGGCGTTGAAAGTCCCGTTCGGCGCGCGCCTGGACACGGTCGCCGCGGCCGGCGGACGCAGCCTGCGCGGCGCCGCCGGCGCCGGTGCGCTGGCCTGGATCGCGTGGGCGCTGCTGTGCGTGGCCGCGGCGCGGCCGCAGCAGTTGGGCGAAGCGATCCGCCCGCCCCAGGTCGGCCGCGGCATGATGCTCGCGCTGGATCTGTCCGGCAGCATGAGCGAACTCGACATGAGCCTGGGCCGCCGCGCGGTGGACCGGCTGACCGCGGCCAAGGCCGTGCTCGCGGATTTCCTCGACCGCCGCGTCGGCGACCGCATCGGTCTGGTGGTGTTCGGCAATCACGCCTACGTGCTCGCGCCGCTGACCCTGGACCTGGCCACGGTGCGCGATCAACTCGAAGACAGCCTGGTCGGCCTGGCCGGCCAGGAAACCGCGATCGGCGAAGCGATCGGCCTGGCGGTGCGGCGCCTGCGCGATCAACCCAGCGACGAGCGCGTGCTGATCCTGCTCACCGACGGCGTCAACACGCCCGGCACCGCCGACCCGATCCGCGCTTCGGAAATCGCCCGCGACGAAGGCGTGCGCATCCACACCATCGCCTTCGGCGGCGACGGGTCGATGTCGTTGTTCGGAATCAAGATCCCCACCGCCGGCGGCGGCGCGGAAGTCGATGAAGCGGCCCTGCGCCGCATCGCGCAAGTCACCGGCGGGCGTTTCTTCCGCGCCCAGGACACCGCCGAGCTGGTCGGCATCTACGCCGAGATCAATCGCCTGGAACCGGTGCAGCGTCCGGGCAAGGCGGTACGTCCGCGGCTGGAGCGCTACGCGTGGCCGCTCGGCGGTGCGTTCGTGTTCGCCTTGCTGGCGTTCCTGTGGCCGCGGCGGAGGACGGCATGAATTCGGCCTGGAACGATTTGTCCGGCCATCTGGCGCCGCTGATCTGGCTGCGTCCGTATTGGCTGTGGGCCTTGCTCGCGCTGCCGTTGCTGGGCTGGTTGTGGCTGCGCCGCAGCCGCTCGCGCAACGTTTGGCGCGAACGGGTCGATGCGCATCTGCTGCCGCACTTGCTCGAAGCCAGCGGCGGGCGACGTTCGAATGTCGCCGCGGTGGCGGCGGCGCTGGCCTATCTGTTCGCGGTGATCGCGATGGCCGGGCCCAGCTGGTCGCAGAGCGCGCAGCCGCTGTGGCAAGGGCAGACGCCGCTGGTGATCGCGCTGGATCTGTCCAGCCGCATGCTCGCCGCCGATCTGCCGCCGACCCGATTGGCGCAGGCCAAGGCCAAGCTGTCCTCGCTGCTGGCGCGCCGCAACGGCGGCCAGATGGCCCTGGTGGTGTATGCCGACGATGCCTACACGGTCGCGCCGCTGACCGACGATCCGCGCAATCTGAGCGTGTTCCTGGATTCGCTCGCGCCCGACATCATGCCCGGCGACGGCCAGCGCGCCGACCGCGCGATCAAATGGTCGGCGCAGTTGTTGAAGCAGGGCGGTTTCGCGCGCGGGCAGATTTTGTTGATCACCGATCGCGCCGACAAACGCGAGCGCAGCGCCGCCAATGCCGCGGCCGGCGACGGCTATCGGGTTTCGGTGCTGGGCTTGGGCAGCAACAGCGGCGCGCCGTTCCAGCGCCCGGACGGACGCATCGTGATGGCGCGCCTGGATCTGGACTCGCTGCGCGCGCTGGCCGCCGAAGGCGAGGGCCGCTACGCCACCATCGCCCGCGACGACAGCGATCTGCGCGAGCTCGGCGTACTCGCGCCCGAGCGCGCCGACGTCGGCGCGGCCCAGGGCGAGAAACGTCTGGCCCGCGAAGACGACGGCTATTGGCTGCTGCCGCTGTTGATGCTGCTGGCGCTGTTGGCGTTCCGCCGCCGCAGCGGCGTCGCCGCGGTCGCGCTGCTGTGCCTGTGGCTGCCGATGGCGCCCGGTCACGCGCAATCGCTGTGGACCCGCGCCGATCAGGCCGCGCACCAACGCATCGCGCAAGGCAATCAGGCCTATCAGCAGGGCCAGTTCGAACAAGCCGCCGATCTGTACAAGCGCAGCGAGGGCGCCGACGCGCAGTACAACCTCGGCAACGCGCTGGCGCGGCAAGGGCAGTATCCCGAAGCGATCCAGGCCTACGATCGCGCGCTCAAGCAACAGCCCGGCATGGCCGATGCGATCGCCAACAAGCGCGCGGTCGAAGCGGCGATGAAGCGCAAACCGCCGAAGGGCGGCGACGACGCCAAGCAGCCCAATCCCTCCGGCGACAAACCGCAGGAGCAAAAACCCTCCGACGACGGCAAGGCGCCCAAGCCCGACCAGGGCAAGCCGCAACAGCAGCCGCAGGGCCAGAACGAAAAAGATCCGGCGCAAAACCAAGGCAAGGCGCCGGCAGACGACAAGGAAGCCCAACGCAAGGCCGACGCCGAGCAGCGCGAGCGCATGCAGCGCGAGCTCGAACGTCAGGCCAAAGAAGGCGACAAGGGGCCCAAGGGCGAACGCGAACCGGCGCGCACGCCGGCGCAGCGCGAGCGCCGGCAGGCCAACGACGCCTGGCTCAAGCGCGTGCCCGACGACCCGGGCAGCCTGCTGCGGGAAAAATTCAAGATCGAATACGCCCGGCGCCAGATGTCGGCGTTGGAAGGAGATTGAGGCCGATGCCGCGTTACCTGCTCAAATTCGCGCTGTGCCTGCTGCTGGCCGGCTTCAGCGGCGGCGTGTTCGCGCAGACGCGCGCCTGGCTCGATCGCGACAGCGTCCGCGCCGGCGAGACCGTCACGCTCAACGTGGAATCCGACGGCAACGTCGGCGGCGGCCCGGACTATTCGCCGCTGTACGAAGACTTCGAACCCCTCGACAGCAAGTCCAACACCCGCATCGAACCGGGCGTCGGCGGCATGGTGGCGCGCAGCCGTTATGTGCTGACCCTGCGGCCCAAGCGCAGCGGGCGGCTCACCGTGGCGGCGCTGCGCGTGGGCGGCGTCTACACCAAGCCGCTGAATCTGTATGTCGAGCCCGAACCTGCGGACACGCAGCCGGCGATCGCCTCCAGCGCGCAGGTGTTCGTCGAAGTCGTGCCCGACGATGAAAATCCTTACGTGCAGCAGGCGGTGGGTTGGCTGGTGCGGCTGTATTCGTCGGTGCCCATCGTCGGCGGCAAGCTCGACCAGCCGGTGCCCGACGGCGCCTCGCTGATGAAGATCGGCGACGACGCCCAGTACGAACGCAACATCGGCGGCAACACCTACACCGTGGTCGAGCGCCGCTATCTGCTGGTGCCCGAGCGCAGCGGCCGGATGAGCGTGCCGCCGGCGGCGTTCGACGGCCGCAGCGCGCCGAGCCTGATCGATCAGCTGGTCGGCGGCGGCGGCGACCCGCAGCACGCGCGCAGCAAGTCGCGCGTGCTCAACGTGCGGCCGGTGCCGGCCAATGCGCCGCAGCCGTGGCTGCCGCTGCGCAGTCTGGATCTGCGTTATCGCACCACGCCGCAGCAACTGCGCATGGGCAACGCCGCCAGCGTGGTGGTCGAGGCCACCGTCGATGGTGCGAGCCTGGCGCAGTTGCCGGAATTGCAGTTGCCGCCGATCGACGGCGTGCAGGTATTCGCCGAACCGGTGCAGGCCGATGAAGGCTTCACCGGCGGCCGTCCGCGGGTGAAGCTGACGCGCAAATTCTCGCTGGTGCCGGCGCGCGAAGGGCCGGTGCATCTGGACGGTCTGCGCCTGGATTGGTGGGACGTGGCCGCCGGCAGCGCGCGCAGCGCGAGCTTGCCGGCGCTGAGCTGGACGGTCACGCCGGCCTCGGGCGCGGCGACCGGCGCCACCGGCACGGCCCGCGCCACCGGCCAGGCCGCGGACGCCGCGGGCGGCGATAGCAACGCCACCAGCGGCGCGGTCGCTGCGAGCGGCGCGACGACCTCGGGCGGCACCGGTTGGGCGGTCGCGGCGGTGCTGTTCGCGCTGCTGTGGCTGGCGACGCTGCTGTGGGCGCTGCACCTGCGCGCGCAACCGCGCGCGTTCGCCGCGGCCAAGCCGGCGGCGCAGCAGGCGGCCGGAACCGAGGCCGCCGCGCTGACCTTGAATCTGCCGGCCTTGCGTCAGTTGATCGATGTGGGCGACTTCGACCACATCGCCAGCGTGCTGCGCGGGCTAGCGCGCCCGCCGGCCCGCGACGACGACGAACTGATCGAACGGCTGGCCGATCCGGGCCAGCGCGAGGCCGTACAGGCGCTGCGCCGCGCGCGCTGGGGCGGCGGCGACGGCGTGGCCGCGCGCACCGCGCTGCGCGCCGCCTTCGCCAAGGCGCCGCAGTGGCGGCAGACGCAGGGCGAGGCGGCTTCGCCGCTGGCGCCGCTTTATCCGGTGCGTAAGTAGAAGCAAGAGCAAATCCCCCCTACCCCCCTTTTTCAAGGGTCTTAGGAAGCAAAGCTGCCCCATAACGCAGCTATCTTCCTGAAATGCAAAAGAAAAACAGGTATTACCGCCGTTCGAAAATCAGCGAGGCCCGATTTCGGGCGCTCGTGCGCTGTT
>NZ_JBFRDR010000028.1:0-62087 GCF_052113885.1 Lysobacter sp. TAB13
CTACCTGCACCTCAAGGAGTGCGAGTTTCGCTTCAACCATCGCCACGACGACCTCTATCGGGCGACCCTTAAGTTGCTACGATCCAACCCCCTCTGAGGGGCGTTTGCTTCCTAAGACCCTTAAAAAAGGGGGGCAGGGGGGATTTGCTTTTAGCTTTAGCTTTTAGCCTTTAGCGATCATCCCCAGGCGCAGGCAACCCCCACTCGCGCCAAACCCGCGCGTACTGCGCCCGCGGCAACAACACGAAAACCGGCCGCGCCTGCGGCCGCAGCCATGCCAGCAGCTCGGTCATCGCGGCATCGTCCATCGCCGTGCAGCCCGCGGTGGTTTCCCCGGGCGCCTTCCACAAGTGCGCGAAGATGCAACTGCCCGCGCCGGCAAGACGCCCCGGGTTGTGTTCGATCACGAAGCCCTGGCGATAACGCTGGTCGCTGGCGGCGTGCAGATCGCGGCGCATCGGTTCGGTCGTGCCTTTCACCGCTTCGGGATCGGCCTTGCGCGCATCGACGATCTGGTTGTACAGCGGCGAATCGCTGACGTCGATGCAATAGTCCGAGGCCGTCATCGCCGCATAAGGCAGGGCGGTGCTGGCGCGTTCGGCGTAACCGAAGGCGGTGCCGATGCCGAACATGCCCGCCGGCGCGCGGCCGTCGCCTTCGCGCTTGACCGGGCCCCCGTCGTCGGGCGCCGCGCGCAGGCCGCGGCCCCAGGCCGAACCATTGCGGCCGATGGTGACCTGGGCCGGATCGCCGACCGCCAGCCAGCGATGGCCGTCGAACAGATAACGCCGCAGTTGGCCCTGGGTCGCGTTCCAGTCGGCGGTGGTGACCAGCACCAACTGCAACTGAGTGGTGCCGTCGCCGGCGCGGTCGGCGCGGGTGCTGGCGCAGCCGGCCAGGGCGGTGGCGATCATGGCGAAGGCCGCCAAGCGCAGCGGCGCGGCGATCCGAGCGAACAGCGTCGGGCCTGAAGGCCCTCCCACAAAAGACATCGTTGCTGCCATCTGTGCCGAAAGAGCGAGCCGTTCGCCGCGCCGGGCGAAATCTTTTGCGGGAGGGCCTTCAGCCCCGACGCCTTCCGTCCAGACCGCATCGCTCCCGCATCCCGCCACGTACTGCCCACCCATGTGCATCCCTCGCTGTCCATCCGATCCGCCGGAGCTCAAGTATCGAGCATGTCCTGGATGCGTTCGGCATTGCTGTCGAGCTGGCTGAGCCGGCCCTGGCCGCGTTCGCACAGCAGAATGAAGATCAGGTCCAGCAAATGCTGCAGCGCCGACTGGTACAGCAGCGGCTCGACGTGCGCGCGTTCGTCGTGCGCCGACACCAGCAGCGAGAAATCCGCATGCGCGCGCAGCGGATTGGGCGTGTGGCGGGTCACCGACACCACCTTGCCGCCGGTTTCGCGGAAGGTCCGCGCCAGATGGCACAGCGCGGTCTGCTTGCCTTGTTCGGAGAACACCAGCAGCACATCGTCCTGGGTCGCGGTGGCGGTGCTCGCGGCCATCAGCACCGGGTCGAAGTGGTGGACGCCGAGGATGCCGATCATCGCCAGCTTCATCGCCAGCGCGCGCGCCGGAATGCCGTCCTCGCCCAGGCCGATGATGAACACCCGGCGCGCGCCCTGGATGCATTCGGCGATCGCGTCGATGCGGTCGCGCGGATTGATCAGCCGGGTTTCTTCCTCGGCGCGGGCCTTGCCGTGCCACAGGCGGTCGGCCAGGGCGGCGTGCGGATCGGTCGGCGCGGCCACCGCGGCGGCGCCGTCGTCGTGGCCGTCGCCGCGCGCGACCGCCTCGCCGATCGAATACTTGAGGTCCGGGTAGCCCTTGAAGCCGAGCTTCTGGCTGAACTTGACCACGCTGGACTGGCTGATCCCCAGGGCGTTGGCCAACTGCTGCGAGGAGTAGTCGCGCAGCAGGTGCGCGTTCTCCAGCAGATAGTCGGCGATGCGGCGTTCGATCGCCGACATCTGGTCGCGTTCTGAGCGGATCTTTAGCAGTGGCGACATCGGCAGGGGTCCAATCCCGGGCACGGCGGATGGCTACAGCGTAGCCGGCTTCGCGGCCGGCCGCGCGTTCAGGCGTCCAACGGTTCCAGGCCGCGGATTTCGCGGATGCCCAGGCCTGGGGCGTCGGTCACGGTGATTTCGGACTCGTTGAAGATCACCCCGCCGTCGACCGGATTGAACGCGCACAGCGACGGCCCGTCCAGATCGACCTTGGTGATGACGTTGGACTTGGCCACCGCCAGATGCACCGCGGCGGCGACCGAGATGGAGGTCTCGATCATGCAGCCGATCATGCATTCGACCCCGTACATGGCGCAGATGTCGGCGATCTGGATGGCCTTGGACAGCCCGCCGGTCTTCATCAGCTTGATGTTGATGATGTCGGCCGCGCGCATGCGGATCAGGTCGATGACCTCGGCCGGGCCGAACACGCTTTCGTCGGCCATGATCGGGGTGTGGACGCGGTCGGTGACGTACTTCATGCCGTCCAGGTCCTGCGCCTTCACCGGCTGCTCGACCAGTTCCAGGCGCACGCCGGCGTCTTCCAGGGTCTGCAATGCGTACACCGCCTGCTTGGCGGTCCAGCCCTGGTTGGCGTCCAGGCGCAGCAGCGCGCGGCCTTCGACCGCGGCGTAGATGGCCTTGACCCGTTCGATATCGACGCCGATGTCCTTGCCGACCTTGATCTTCAGCGATTCGAAGCCGCGATCGACCGCGGCGATCGAGTCGGCGACCATCTTCTCGATGTAGTCCACGCTGATGGTGAGGTCGGTGGTGATCACCGGATCGCCGCCGCCGAGCATCTTGTACAGCGGCGCGCCGTAGAGTTGGCCCCACAGGTCGTAGACCGCGATCTCGACCGCGGCCTTGGCGCTGGAGTTTTTCTCGATCGCGCCCTGGATCAGGCCGGTGATGCGGTTGAGGTTGGCGATCTCCTGGCCGATCAGGCGCGGCGAGATGAACTTGCGGATCGCCTCGACGATCGAGCCGTGAGTGTCGCCGGTGATCACCGCGGTCGCCGGCGCCTCGCCGTAGCCGATGTGGCCGGTGTCGGTGTGGACGGTGACGACGATGTCCTCGACCGTATCGACGGTGCGCAGCGCGGTCTTGAACGGGGTCTTGAGCGGTACCCGCAGCATGCCGAATCGGATGTCGGTGATCTTCATGTGGTCGTTGGCTTGGCTTGTTTCGTCGTGGTTCGAGGATGGGAGTGCGCGGGCCTGGAGAAGTTCATTCAGCTCGGAGCCGCGAAGTCTTTTGTAGGAGGGCCTTCAGGCCCGATGCTCTTGTTTCCGGTCGCGGCGATCGGGCCGAAGAGCATCGGGCCTGAAGGCCCTCCCACCAAAGACTTCGTGCCTCTTCCTGAGCGCACAGACCTTAGCCTCATGGACGTATACGTTGAATGCTGGTGATCCGGTCCACCGTCGGCTGTTCGCGGTTGAACAGCAGCGGCACCAGCGGCGTCACCGAAACCCCGTTGAGGTGCACGCGGGTCAGATCGCCGGTGCGGTCGCGGAAGGTGATGCCGGTGGTGTCGTGGATCACATAGGGCCAGCCGTCCTCATGCCCGACCACCATCATCACGTGGCCGGGGATGTAGATCAGGTCGCCCACTTCCAGGCTCTTGACGATCTTCAGCCGTTCTTCGTGGCTCAGGCCCTCGGCCAGATCGATGCGGTTGTAGGCCGGGCTGACCGCCTGGTCGCGGGTGTTGCGCGGCAGTTGCACGCCGAAGCTGCGGTAGATTTCCGAGACGAAGCCGCTGCAATCGCGGGTGTTGTACGAATGCCCCCAGCCGTAGCGCTCGCCGAAGAACTTGAAGCCCTGGCGTACCAGGTTGGCCTGCGTCAGAGGCAAATAATCCGCGCTGGTGTCCGAGTTGCGCGGCAGCAACGCCGGCGAAAACTGCAAGCGCCCCTTATCGTCGCGATACGGCAACTCGATCACATGCGAAGCGTAGTGATGCTGCCCGTTGACCGGCTTGTCGCTGGGCCAGTCCGCCAGCAGCGGCACGCGCACGCCCATCTCCAACTGCACGTCCGACACCCCGGCCTGCTCGGGCGTGTGCACGGTGCGCGCGCTGGCGCCGGTCACCACCAGATACGGCGTCTTGCGGGTGTAGGCGAAGATCGGCGCCTTGGCGCCTTCGGCGATGCGGTCTTTCTCGACCCAGGCCGCGTACAGCGGGCTGACCACGAACCAGTACTTGCCGTCGCGGCTTTCGTGCACGATCGCCACCGGCGTGCCCGGGAACAGCGCGCTTTCCTGATAACGGTCGATGTCGGTGTCGCCGCGCGAGTTGAACACGCGCAGACGGGTCGGGAAGGTGCGCAGATCGGCGCGGCGCACCACCATGCCGTAGCGCGTGTCCTGGCGCGCCGGAATTTTGTCCAGCGCCAGATCGTCGCTCAGCCCGGTGAGCGTGGCGGCGGCGATTTCCTCGCCGCGTTCGTCGTACAAGGTTTCCTCGCGCGGCTGCGACATCGCTTCGATCCAGCCGCGCACCTGCGCCTGGCTCAGCTGCGCCGGCAGATGTTCGATGTCGTGCACCGAGGCGTCGAGTTCGTGCAGGCGCCGGTTCTGCGCGGCGATCGCCTTCGCATCCAGAATCGTCGCGTCGGGCTTGGCCTGTTGGCGGATCCAGTAGTCGGCGTTCAATTGCCCCTCCTCGATGCCAACCACTCCGGTTGACGGAACACCCGGGCGCGCGGCGTCGGCGGTACGCGCCGCTGCAGGCGTCGAGCAGGCCAAGGCGACGGCGAATAAGCATGCTGCGATGCAGCGCGCCGACGCGGCGACGGGCGCGCCACGAAGTCGGGCGCGAAGGGCTGCTGCGCGGTGGCGGCGGTTAGCGGTTCGCATCGCATCTTGCTCCGGCACGCGCGCGGGTTGGCCGCGCGAGGTCACAGGCCCGATGCCGGTCGTCCGGCACCGACCCGGCCACGCCGCGGCGCCGTCGGGTCGAACCGCAGAATACATACTTCCTTGAGAAAATAGATAGAGAATAATTTATTGACCGGGTACTCCACTCATGTTACACAGCCATGAACCGATGGCCCCGCGTGGGTGACACCAGGTATGGATCCCGTGACTGACCTGCTGTTTATCGCTCCCCGCGCGAGGGCCATCGTCTCCTCCGCGGCGCGCTGGCGAGTGCGCGCGCTGGCGTTGGGGATGATGTTCTCGATGCCGGCGCTGCTGCTGGGCAACCTGCCGATGGGCCCGGCCTATGCGCAGGCCAAGCAGCGCACGCGCGAAGCCGGCGAACAGCTGGCCGCAGTGGTGGCGATGATCGACAGCGGCCATTTCAAACAAGCGCAGGCGCGCATCGCGCAAGCGCTGGCGCAGCCGGAATTGAGCGAGAGCCAACGCCGCGATCTGCAATTCCAACGCGAACGCATGCGCCGCATCCGTTTGGACTTCACCCTCGACCGCGCCCAGGCCCAGGCCAAGCTGCGCGCGCAGATTCCTGGCCTGCGCGAGGACGAGTTCGACGACTGGGACCGGCGCGGTCTGCTCGAATCGATGACCATCGACGGCGACAAGCGCTATTTCCAGCGTGCGCCGTCGAATCTGTTCCGGCTCGACGCCGCCGCGCTCAAGCGCCGCCGCGCCGACGCCAAGCCGCTGAGCCAGGGGCCGATGGAGCGGTTCAACGCCCACCACGCGCAAGTGCGCGACGCCGCGCTCGAGAGCGGCTACGGCGCGCCGCGGCGCGTGCGCATCACCCAGTCGCTGACGGTCAACGCCGACGCGGTGCCGGCCGGCAAGACCTTGCGCGCGTGGCTGCCGTATCCGCGCGAACTGCCGCATCAGCAGGAAGCCCTGCGTTTCATCGCCAGCACGCCGGCCAATCACCGCATCGCCCCGGCATCGGCGATGCAGCGCACGGTCTACTTCGAGCAGAACGCGAAAGCCGGACAGCCGACCAAGTTCGAAGTGAGCTATGAGCTGACCGTGTTCGGCCAGTACCGCAGGATCGATCCGGACAAGGTGGTGGCCGCGCCGGCCAACAGCGAAACCCGGCCCTACCTGGGCGAACGCCCGCCGCACATCGTCTACACCGACGAGTTGCGCAAGTTCTCGCGCCAGATAGTGGGCGATGAAACCAATCCCTACCGCATCGCGAAGAAGCTCTATGCCGCGGTCGATCGCATTCCCTGGGCCGGCGCACGCGAGTATTCGACGATCACGAACATCTCCGACTACGCCCTGCACGCCGGCCATGCCGACTGCGGCCAGCAGACCTTGCTGTTGATGACGCTGCTGCGCCTCAACGGCATTCCGGCGCGCTGGCAGTCGGGCTGGGTGTACGGCGAGGACGGCTACACCAACATGCACGACTGGGCCTGGATGTATCTGGCCCCCTACGGCTGGATGCCGGTCGATGTCACCAGCGGGCGCCTGGATTCGCCCGATCCGCAACTGGCCGATTTCTATTTCAGCGGCCTGGACGCTTATCGCATCGCGTACAACGACGACTACGGCCGCGACTTCGTTCCGGCCAAGCGTTTCGATCGCTCCGAGACCGTGGATTCGCAACGGGGCGAGGTCGAATGGGAAGGGGGAAATCTCTACTTCGACCAATGGGACTACCACTACAGCGCGCAGGTGCAGGCGGCGAAGCAGTAAGCGCGCGCGACACCGCTCAACACTACTTTGGGGAGGATGTGCGGCATGAAAGGCAAGACCTTGCGTAAGTCCGGACTGTGCATGGCGATGGGGATCTGCCTTGCTTCGATGGTGATGCCGGCGTTGGCGGCCAATACCGACGGCTCGCTCGCCGGGCGGGTTGCCGCCGGCGCCGAGGTGACGGTGCGCAGCGCCGATACCGGCTTCACCCGCACCGTGAAAGCCGACGCCAACGGCAACTACCGTTTTCCGTTCCTGCCGATCGGCACCTATCAATTGCAGGCCAGCAAGGACGGCGCGGCGATCGGATCGCCGATCAATGTCGTGGTCAGCCTGGGCAACGAGGCCAACGTCAATCTCGGCGCCGGCGGCGCGACCGATCTGGCCGCGGTGCAGGTGATCGGCTCGCGCGTGATCACCCCGGTGGACGTGCGCTCGACCGAGTCGGCGACCAACGTCACCAAGGCCGAGCTGGAACGCGTGCCGGTCGGGCGCGACGCGCAATCGGTGGCCTTGCTGGCGCCGGGCGTGATCCAGGGCCAGTACGGCGGCGCTTCCTTCGGCGGTTCGTCGGTGTCGGAGAACGCGGTCTACATCAACGGCCTGAATGTCACCGACTTCTACAAGCGCGTGGGTTTCTCCACGGTGCCGTTCGGTTTCTTCAAGGAATTCCAGGTCAAGACCGGCGGCTACTCGGTCGAATTCGGCCGCACCACGGGCGGCGTGATCAACGCGGTGACCCAGTCGGGCACGAACGAATTCAAGTACGGCGCCGAACTGGTGTGGGAGCCGTCGTCGCTGCAGTCCGACGGCAAGAACCACTACGACCGCACCGGCGATCCGTTCCGCATCTCCAGCAAGGACAAGTACGACCGCACCAACCTCAACGTCTACGCGTCCGGCCCGATCGTCAAGGACAAGCTGTTTTTCTACGCGATGTACGAGTTCCGCGACTATCGTCCGGAAAGCACCAACGACAACGGCAGCACCTTCTTCAAGGGCAAGTCGGACAAGGGCTTCTGGGGCACCAAGCTGGACTGGCAGATCAACGACCAGCACCTGCTGGAGTTCCTGGCCTTCTCGGACAAGAACGACACCACCACCGACAACTACAAGTACGACCTCGACGCCGGCCGTCGCGGCGATCGCACCAACACGCAGTTCAGCGAGGCCGGCGGCACCAACTGGGCGCTGACCTACACCGGCTACCTCACCGAGAACTTCTCGATGAAGGCCCTGTACGGCCAGAACAAGCGCGACCGCATCAACAGCAGCCTCAACGACATCGCCTGCGACGCGGTCCAGGACCGGCGCGTGGCCGGCCTGCCGCAGATCGGCTGCGTGTCCTCGGCGCAGATCGAAAAGGGCCTGGACAAGCGCGAGGCCGCGCGCCTGGACTTCGAATGGCAGCTGGGCAACCACCTGCTGCGCTTCGGCCTGGACCGCGAGGTCAACACCTCCGACAACGAGAGCTTCTATCCGGGCCCGTCGCGCAAGTTCTATCAGATCTATCCGACCGTCCCCGGCTCGCAGCTGGAGAACGGCGGCATCGTGCCGGCCGGCGTCAACGCCTACGTGCGCGCGCGCCAGCAGGAAGTCAGCGGCAGCTTCGAGTCGATCAATTCGGCCTACTACATCGAAGACAACTGGCAGATCACTCCGGACTTCATGCTCAACGCCGGCGTGCGCGTGGAAGGCTTCAACAACAAGAACGGCGAGGGCAACACCTACATCAAGATCGACGACATGATCGCGCCGCGCCTGGGCTTCTCGTGGGATTTCCGCGGCGACGGGCGTTCGAAGATCTTCGGCAACATCGGCCGCTATTTCCTGCCGATCGTGAACCAGATCAACGTCAAGCAGGCCGGCGCCTTCCTCGATGAGCGCACCTTCTACGTGTTCAACGGCCTGGAGCCGTTCGTCTACAACGGCCAGACCTATATGCGTCCGATCCTGGGGCCGCAGATCGGCCCGGTGGACAACAGCCAGGGCGACGGCAGCGTCGGCGATCTGCGCAGCGAGGTCGATGCCGACATCGATCCGGTGTACCAGGACGAGGCCATCCTCGGCTTCCAGAGCATGATCGACGAGACCTGGTCGTGGGGCGTGCGCGGCATCTACCGCCGTCTGCACAACGCCATCGACGATATGAACATCACCTCCAACGGCATCCTGTGCGGCGGAACGCCGGGCGAGATCGGCTATGTGATGGGCAACCCGGGCAAGAACGTCAAGCTGTACACCGACACCAACTGCGACGGCGTCAACGACGCCTACGTCGACATCGACACCTCGCGCGCCGGCTGGGCGATGTATGACGATGACGGCAACTACGTCGGCGAGCGGGGCTGGGTGAAGCCCAAGCGCACCTATCGCGCCCTGGAGTTCATGCTCGACCGCGCCTGGGACGACAAGTGGGCGTTCAACGCTTCGTACACCTGGTCCAAGAGCGAGGGTAACGCCGAGGGTCCGTCGAATTCCGACTTCGGCTTCGACAACACCGGCCGCACCGAGTCCTTCGACGATCCGTTCGTCAACTTCAACGGCTACGGCCCGCTGCCGAACGACCGCCGCCATCAGATCAAGCTGCGCGGCGCGTATGCCTTCAACGACAGCTGGTCGGTCGGCGCGACCTTGAACGCGCAGTCGGGCCGGCCGGTCAACGCCTTCGGCAAGGGCAACCCGTTCGACAGCACCAACTACCACAGCTTCTACACCTGCGTGGCCAACTGCACCGGCGAGCCGTCGCAGCGCGTGTACGAGCTGCGCCGCCGCGGTTCG
Source organism: Lysobacter sp. TAB13 (assembly GCF_052113885.1). Classification (NCBI taxonomy): domain Bacteria; kingdom Pseudomonadati; phylum Pseudomonadota; class Gammaproteobacteria; order Lysobacterales; family Lysobacteraceae; genus Lysobacter; species Lysobacter sp. TAB13. The sequence goes on from NZ_JBFRDR010000028.1 coordinate 9,425, forward strand.
GGCGGGCGCCTGCCGTGGATCTTCGACATCGGCGCCAGCGTGACCTATCAGCACAAGTTCACCGGCGCCGATCTGCGGGTCAAGCTCGCGGTCTACAACCTGCTCAATCAGCAGCGCAAGATGGAAGTGGACGACGAATACGAAACCGGCATCGGCGTGGTCAACGAGTTCTACGGCTACGGCACCGGCTACCAGACCCCGCGCTACGCCCAGCTGACCGTGTCCGTGGATTTCTGACGGCGCGAATCCCCCGACCCCTTGGCGGCCCGGCGACGCGGGCCGCCCTTTCTCTACCTCGACAGGGCTTTCCACCGATGCGACACGACTCTCCGCGGTGGCCGGCCCTGCTTTTTTTCGTCGCGCTCGCGGCGATCGGCAATGTCCGCGCACAGGAATCGCGCACGGCGGCCCTGGACCGCATCGTCGATGAAGTGCAGGCACGCTATCGCCTGCCGGGTTTCGCCGTCGGCGTGGTCGAAAACGGCGAGGTGGTGTATCGGCGTAGCGAAGGCGAGCTGATCGCCGGCACCGCCCGCAAGATCGGCGCCGACAGCCTGTTCAAGATCGCCTCCAACAGTAAATCCATGACCACCGCCGCGCTGGCGCGACTGGTCGATGCCGGCAAACTGCGCTGGGACGACCCGGTGACGAAGTACCTGCCGGATTTTCGCATGCACGAAGACTGGGTCACGCGCCAGATGCAGGTGCGCGATCTGCTGATCCATAACAGCGGCCTGCGCGCCGGCGCCGGCGACCTGATGCTGTGGCCCGAACCGAACACCTTCACCCGCGCCGACATCCTGCACGGGCTGCGTTATCTCAAGCCGGTACACAGCTTCCGTTCGCGCTACGACTACGACAACCTGCTGTACATCGTCGCCGGCGAAGTGGCGGCCAAGGCCGGCGGCGCGCCTTACGAAGACGTGCTCAGGCGCGAAGTGTTCGCGCCGCTGGGCTTGTCGCGCTGCCAGATCGGCGCCTGGGATCGCGACGCGGTCGGCGATGTCGCCCAGCCACACGCGCGCCGCGACGGCCGTTACCTGCCGGTGCGGCAGGACGAAGCGCGGATCGCCGCCAGCACCATGGACCCGGCCGGCGGCGTGCGCTGCAGCCTGAACGACATGACCACCTGGCTGCGCGCGTGGCTGACGCCCGACCGCCGCGGCGCCGACGGCAAGCCGTGGCTGTCGCGCGAACAGCGCGAGGCGCTGTGGCGCGCGCAGATGCCGATGAACGTCTCGCCGCGGCAGCGCGATTGGGCCAACACCCATTTCGCCGCCTACGGCTACGGCTGGCGCCTGACCGACGCCGACGGCGCGTTCAAGGTCTCGCACACCGGCACGCTGATGGGCATGTATTCGTTGGTGACGCTGCTGCCCGACCGGCGCAGCGGTTTCGTGGTGTTGATCAACGGCGATGCCGGCGACGCGCGCAGCGTGTTCGATCAGATGCTGACCCGGCAATTCACCGCGCCGCAAGCCGAGCGCGACCGCGAGCGTGGGGTGGCGTGGTATGCCGATGCGCTCGCCGCCGATTCGCAGGCGCCGGGCGCGGGGCGCGCGCCCGACACTTCGCGGCGCAAGCCCGCCACGCCGGCCGAATTGCGCGCGCGGCTGGGCGTGTATCGCGACCCGTGGTTCGGCGAGGTCAGCGTGTGCGCGCGCGGCCAGCAGGTTCGCTTCGCCGCGCGCAAGTCGCCGTTGCTGACGGGTACTATCGTCCGGGTCGGCCCGCGCCTGCGGGTCGATTGGGACGCCGAGGAAGTCGATACGCAGGCCTGGATCGACTTCGCCGCCTCGGATCAGGCCGCTACCTTCGTCATGAGCAAGGTCGATCCCGATGCCGATTTCAGCTACGACTTCGAAGACCTGGCGTTCGCGCGCGTCGGCGATTGCGGTTGAGGCCTGCGCGCTGCTGGTATTGATCGGTTGCGTCGCCGCGGTGCGTTCGCCCGATGCACAGGCGCCGGCCGTGCCCGCCGCGGATAAGCCGGTCGCACCGCAGATGTCGCCCGCCGCCGATGCGGCCTCGGCCGGGATGGTCGAGATCCGCTCGCTGGTGGCGGACATGTCGATGGACATCCGTTACGCCGGCAGTGACAACTTCGTCGGCCGACCGGTGGAGGGCTACCGCGCCGCCGGTTGCTATCTGCATCGCAACGTCGCTCAGGCCTTGGCGCGGGTTGAACGCGAGCTGCGGCCGCAGGGGCTGCGCCTGCATATCTACGATTGCTATCGCCCGGTGCGCGCGGTCCGCGATTTCGTGCGCTGGGCCGGCGACCTGAGCGATCAGAAAACCAAGTCGCGCTATTACCCGGCGCTGGACAAGCGCGTGCTGCTGGGCGACTACATCTCGCCGACCTCGGGCCACAGTCGCGGCGCGACCTTGGATCTGGGGCTGATGGAGTCGCAGGCCGGCGGCGACCGCATCGTCGACATGGGCACCGGCTTCGATTACTTCGACGAACGCGCGCATACCGATTCGCCCGACATCACCGCGGCGCAGCGGGCCAATCGCCAGCGCCTGCGCGCGGCGATGCAGCGCGAAGGTTTCGAGAACTATCCGCTGGAGTGGTGGCACTACACCTACAAGCCCGAACCCACCCCGGCCACGGCTTTCGATTTTCCGGTCGAGTGAATCGCGCAGGCGACCGGCCGCAGCATTCGACCCAGGAGGCAGGCGATGACGACGATGGCCGGTAAGCGATCACCACGGCGGCGGACGATGGGCGTGTTCGTGCTGGCGGTGTCGATGGGTTTGAGCGGTTGCGCCAGCGTGCCGCCTGCCGCGCAGGCGCCGGCCGCCGGCGGCGAGGCGCGCGTGGATGCATTGATGGCCGACTACCAGGGCAAAGTGCCCGGCGCCAGCGTGCTGGTGCTGCGCGACGGCCAGCCGTTGTTGCGCAAGGGCTACGGCCTGGCGGTGCTGGAAACAGGCGAGGCGGCGACGGCGCGGACCAACTACCGTCTGGCGTCGGTGACCAAGCAGTTCACCGCCGCGGCGGTGTTGCTGCTGGCGCAGGACGGCAAGCTGAGCCTGGACGATCCGATCAAGCGTTGGCTGCCTTCGCTGCCCAAGTCGGCCGATGCGATCACGATCCGGCAGATCCTCAGCCACATGTCGGGGCTGATCGACTACGAGGACGTGATGTCGCCCAGTTTCGACGCCGACCAGCGGCAGATGCACGACCTCGACGTGCTGCGCGCGCTGGAAGGGCAGGATCGCGGCTATTTCGCCCCGGGCCAGAGCTATCGCTACAGCAACAGCGGCTACGCGCTGCTGGCGCTCACGGTACAGCGCGCCTCGGGGCGCTCGTTCGCGAGCTTCCTGCGCGAGCGCATCTTCCAGCCGCTGGGCATGCACGACACGGTCGCCTACGAGCGCGGCGTGTCGCAGGTGGCGCATCGCGCCTTCGGCTACAACTACGAGAACGGGCGCTGGCTGCGTACCGATCAGAGTTCGACCAGCGCCGTGCTGGGCGATGGCGGCATCTATTCCTCGATCGACGATTTGGCGAAGTGGGACGCGGCGCTGTACGACGATCGTCTGCTCAGCGACGCGTCGCGCGAAGCGGCGTTCACCGCTCACACCGCCACCGACCTGGCCGATGTCGGCTACGGCTACGGTTGGCGCATCACCGGCGAGACCTTGTGGCATTCGGGCGAGACGATGGGTTTTCGCAACGTCATCGTGCGCTGGCCGCGGCGGCATTTGACGGTGGTGATGCTGACCAATCGCAACGATCCGGAGCCTTATCGCAAGGCGTTGGAGATTGCAGAGGTTTATTTGCCGTCGAGTCCGGTGCGGGGGCGGTGAGGTAGTTGGTTGTTTCAGCACGATGCCTCCCAGGCCGTCATTCCCGCGAAGGCGGGAATCCAGAGCCTTCAGCACCATCTCTCCAGACCGTCATTCCCGCGAAAGCGGGAATCCAGCGACTTCAAACGTTCTCGCACGAAAGGCCCTGGATTCCCGCCTTCGCGGGAATGACGAGCAAAGGCCAAAGCGAAGGCGAGAGTCCAGAGCCTTCAGCGTCATCCCCCCAGGACGTCATTCCCGCGAAGGCGGGAATCCAGAGCCTTCAGCGCCATCTCTCCAGACCGTCATTCCCGCGAACGCGGGAATCCAGAGCCTTCAGCGTCATCCCCCCAGAACGTCATTCCCGCGAAAGCGGGAATCCAGCGACTTCAAACGTTCTCGCACGAAAGGCCCTGGATTCCCGCTTTCGCGGGAATGACGGGCTGGGGAGTGCCGCGGCCCAGAGCGTGCGTGAAGTGACGGACTGTGATCCTCCAAGTCGCTCGCGGGAATGATGACCTTGGCGAGGGCAAAGGTGGGGAGCCGGGTAGGTCTGCGAAGCACGTGAGCAACCACGCGGCCTCCCCCAAGCCAAACGTTTCGCACCATAACTGGAACAGTCCACCCCCTCCCGCATCCATAAACACCGCTTGCTATTAAATAGTGCGCTATGTAAATTAAGCCCCATGAAGAAGCCAGCCGCCACCGCCAAGCCGCCGCAGCCGACCTTGCTGCTCGACGACCAGCTGTGCTTCGCCCTGTATTCCACCGGGCTGGCCTTGAACAAGGTCTACCGCAAGCTGCTGACCCGCCTGGGCCTGACCTATCCGCAGTACCTGGTGATGATGGTGCTGTGGGAACGCGACGAAGTGACCGTGTCGGAAATCGGCGAGCGCCTGTTCCTGGATTCGGCCACGCTGACGCCGCTGCTCAAGCGCCTGGAAACCGCCGGTCTGCTCACCCGCACCCGCGCCGCCAGCGATGAGCGCCAGGTCATCATCGAGCTGAGCAAGGCCGGGCGCGCGCTGAAAACCAAGGCGCAAGGCGTTCCGGCCGGGATGTCGTGCGCGGTGGAAGGCTGCACAGTCGAGCAACTGACCGTGCTCAAGGCGCAACTGGAATCGCTGCGCGAGAGCCTGATCCGCAACGGCGCCGGCTGAGTCCGCGTTACCCCCGTATTCGACCGCGAGCCGCGAACCGCTGTCCTCGCCCGGTCAAAGTTGTGCGCTATTGAATCGCTGACAATCCAAATACCGATCACGAACCCGCGGGCCACCGCGACCCATCCCCGGCAATACCTCTCTCAATCGGAGCACCGACATGTCCATCGAAAAAGTCCTCTACACCGCCCACGCTCACGTCACCGGCGGCCGCGACGGCCGCGCCGTTTCGTCCGACAACGCGCTCGACGCCAAGCTGACCACCCCGCGCGAGCTCGGCGGCGCCGGCGGCGACGGCACCAACCCGGAACAGTTGTTCGCCGCCGGCTACTCGGCGTGCTTCATCGGCGCGCTGAAGTTCGTCGCCGGCCGCGAGAAGATCGCTTTCCCGGCCGACGCCTCGGTGGACGGCAGCGTCGGTATCGGCCAGATCCCGACCGGCTTCGGCATCGAAGTCGAGCTGAAGATCTCGCTGCCGGGCCTGCCGCGCGAACAGGCGCAGGAACTGGTCGACAAGGCGCACGTGGTTTGCCCGTACTCCAACGCGACTCGCGGCAACATCGACGTGACGCTGACCCTGGTCTGATCCGATCGCGTCGCGACGGCGTCGCCGCCACGACGAATCGACTCCCGCGGCCCGGATGCGCAAGCATCCGGGCCGCGTCGTTTTGCGACATCGAACTGAACTCATTCACTTCCATCGCATTACTAAAATCCGATGGCGCTTATGACGCATCGTGAGTTTGCGTGAGTCTCGTACATCACTCTGAATCCGCTCAGGATCGAGTGAGCAAATGTGAGTTTTGCATTTGTTTGGCGCGAATAAACTGCTAAGCGATTGCTCAGACTTGCATTGGTGTTTCGTTCTCTTCTAATCGCGAGCCGGCTCGCTTTCTAACGCTGTCGAAATGATTTCGTCGCTATCGGATTGACTGGGCCCCCCAATCGCCCGGTCACGTCGCTGGCACGGGCGCGACACGGCATGACGCCGCCAAAGCCGAAGGTTCTCGTCCTTCGACCGTCCCGTTCGGGCCTGCATTGGCTTACGGAGGAACGGTCATGCCCGCACGCAAGCAACCCCGTCGTTTTCGCTTTCATCCCCTGAGCATCGGCGTCGCGCAAGCGATTCCGCTGTTGATCGCGTTGCAGTTCTACAGCGGCGAAGCCGCCGCGGCCTGTACGCCGGCCGCGCCGACCGACGGCGCGACGGTGAGCTGCACGGGCGTTCCGATTCTGCTTCCGCCCAATCCGAATTCCTTCCTCAGCAACGCGAACAATCTCAACGTGACCGTGCAGTCCGGCGCGATCATGAGCACGCTGCCCGGCGGCACCGCGATGGCCTTCGGCGGCAACGGCCTGACGCTCAATAATCTCGGCGCGATCGACGCCAATGCCGCCGGCTCCCTGGTGCTGGCGCGCGCGCTCACCATCGGCAACCTGATCGCGCCCGGCGCGGGCAATGTCACGATCAATAATTCAGGCTCGATCGAAGGCACCTTCGACGGCACCTTCGGTCTGGGCGGCACGGCGATGGTGGTCGCCAACACCGGCACCACCACGGTCAACAACACCGGCACCATCGGCGTCAGCGCGCTGGGATTGTTCGATCCGGCCAACTCGATCGCGGTGGCGATCTACGGCGGCGGCAACGTCAACTTCACCAACTCCGGCACCATCAACGGCCGCGTCGCGTTCGCCAGTCCGGGCGCCGGCGGCAACACCTTCGTCAACGTCGGCACCATCAACGGCAGCGTTTCGCTCGGCACCACGCTGAGCAACGACACCTTCGTCGCGGTGACCGGTTCCTCGCTGGTTAATCCGCTGATTCCGCTGCCGCCGGTCGGCGTGCCGACGCCGACCTTGCCGCCGGGTCTGTTGACCTTCGGCGCGACCGGCACGGTCGATGCCGGCATCGGCGGCAGCGACACGCTGGTGTTGCAGAACACAGCGGCCGGGCCGGGTTCGGGCACCGGCGGCGCCGGCAACATCTCCGGGCTGCAATACCTCAATTTCGAAAACCTGACCGTCAACAGCGGCACCTGGACGCTCACCGGCGCGGTGGTCAGTGGCAGCGCGACGCTCAACGGCGGCCTGTCGATCTTCGACAACTCGCTCGCCTTCGGCCTGGGCCCGATGACCGCCAACGGCGGCGCCATCGAAGCCTCGTTGCCGGGCGTGGTGCTGGCGCAGAACGTCAATCTCACCGGCGGCCTGATCGTGCAGGGCGCCAACAGCCTGACCTTGGGCGGCACGCTCAGCGGCGGCGGCGGACTGATCAAGAACGGCGCCGGCACCTTGTCGTTGCTGGGCAACAACTCCTTCAGCGGCGGCCTCGCGCTCAACGGCGGCGGGTTGACTCTGGGCAGCGCGAATTCGCTCGGCACCGGTCTGTTCCTGGTCGGCGGTCCGGCGACGTTGAACACCGCTTTCAGCGGCACGCTCAGCAATCAGGTGCAACTCAACGGCGCGTTGTCGCTCAACGGCGCCGGCAGTCTGAACCTGGGCGGCAATATCGCCGGCGCCGGCTCGCTCACGCTCAACAGCGGCAATCTGTCGCTGACCGGTGCCAACACCTACAGCGGCGGCACGGTCCTGGCGGCCGGTTCGATCGACCTGGGCAACGCCAATGCGCTCGGCAGCGGCGCGCTGACCGTCAACGGTGCCGGCACGCTCACCGGCGCGGCCGGTCTGGCCTTGAGCAACAACATCGTGCTCAACAACACCTTGAACTTCGGCGCCGGCGGCGGGGGCGGCGCGTTGACGCTCAACGGCGCGATCAGCGGCGCGGGCGGCCTGAGTCTGGCCGGCGCGCCGGGGCTCACGCTCAACGGCGCGAACAGTTTCGCCGGCGGCTTCAACCTCGGCGGCGGCGCGTTGACGGTCGGCAACAACACCGCGCTCGGCACCGGCGCGGTAACGGTCAGCGGCGCGGGCAATCTCGACGCCAACGCCGGCGTGAGCCTGACCAACAACTTCAATCTCAACGCCGCGCTCGGCATCGGCGGCAGCGCCAATCTCGCGCTCAACGGTTCGATCGGCGGTCTGGGCGGACTGACCAAGAACGGCGCGGCTAACCTGACCCTGGGCGGCGCCAATACGTTCTCCGGCGGTTTGAATCTGCAAGGCGGCGGGTTGACGGTCGGCACCAACACTTCGCTCGGCCTGGGCGCGTTGACGGTCAACGGCGCGGCCACGCTCAACGCCAATGCCGGCGTGAACCTCGGCAACGCGGTGGTGCTCAACGCCGGCCTGGGCATCGGCGGCGCCAGCAACATCGGCCTGGGCGGCATCATCTCCGGCGCCGGCGGACTGGCCTACAACGGCAGCGGCACCCTGAGCCTCAACGGCGCCAACAGCTTCTCCGGTGGATTCGATCTGGGCGGCGGCACGCTCAGCGTCGGCAACAATCTCGGGCTCGGCCTGGGCGGCTTGAACGTCAGCGGCAGCGCGAATTTGAATGCGGGTATTCCCGGCATCGCGCTCGGCAACGGCATCAACCTCGGCGCGGGCGCGACGCTTGGCCTCGGCGGCGCGAACTCGCTCGCGCTCGGCGGCGCGATCGGCGGCGCCGGCGGACTGGCGATCAACGGCGCCGGCACCTTCACCCTCGGCGGCGCGAACAGCTTCGGCGGCGGCGTGAATCTGGGCGCGGGCAATCTGCTGCTGGGCGGCAGCGCTTCGCTCGGCACCGGCGCGCTCAACGTCAGCGGCAGTGCCAGCCTGGGCAGCACCGGCGCGGCCTTGAACCTGGGCAACGCGATCAACCTCGGCGCGGGCGCGGGACTCACCCTCGGCGGCGCGGCCAACATCGACCTGGGCGGCGCGATCGGCGGCGCCGGCGCGCTGGGCTTCAACGGCACCGGTACGCTCAGCCTCAACGGCGCGAACAGTTTCGGCGGCGGCTTCAGTCTGCAATCGGGCACGTTGAATCTCGGCGCGGCCGGGGCGCTCGGCAGCGGTGCGCTCAACGTCGGCGGGAACGCCAACTTGAGCGCGAGTATTCCGAGTATCTCGCTCGGCAACGCGATCAATCTGGCCGGCGGCGCGCAACTCGGCATCGGCGGAGCGGCGGATATTTCCCTCGGCGGCGCGATCGGCGGCGCGGGTGGACTGGGCTTCAACGGCACCGGCACGCTCGCGCTCAACGGCGCGAACAGTTTCGGCGGCGGCTTCGACCTCGGCAGCGGCACGCTCAGCCTCGGCAATAATCTCGGCCTCGGTGTGGGCGGGCTCAACGTCAGCGGCAGCGCGAATTTGAACGCCGGCGTTCCCGGCATCTCGCTCGGCAACGGCATCAACCTCGGCGCGGGTGTGTCGCTGGGCATCGGCGGCGGCAACGATCTCTCGCTCGGCGGCGCCATCGGCGGCGCGGGCGGGTTGGCGATGAACGGCACCGGTTCGCTCAACCTCGGCGGCGCCAATACCTTCGGCGGCGGCGTCGCGCTCAACGCGGGTACGCTGGGCGTGGGCAACAACCTTGCGCTCGGCAGCGGCGCGCTCAATGTCGGCGGCAACGCCAGCTTGAATGCGAGTCTGCCGGGCATCGCGCTGGGTAACGCCATCAATCTGGCCGGCGGCGCGCAACTGGGCATCGGCGGCGGCAACGATCTGGCCCTCGGCGGGGTGATCGGCGGTGCCGGCGGGCTGGGCTTCAACGGCACCGGCACGCTCAGCCTCAACGGCGCCAACAGCTTCGCCGGCGGATTCAATCTCGGCAGCGGCACGCTCAGCATCGGCAACAATCTCGGGCTCGGCTTGGGCGGCTTGAACGTCAGCGGCAGCGCGAATTTGAATGCGGGCATTCCCGGTATCGCGCTGGGCAACAACATCAATCTCGGCGCGGGTGCGGCATTGGGTCTGGGCGGCGCGAACTCGCTCGATCTGGGCGGCGCGATCAGCGGCGCCGGCGGTTTGTTGATCAACGGCGGCGGCAACTTCACCTTGAGCGGCGCCAACACCTTCACCGGCGGCGTCGGCCTGGCTTCGGGCAATCTGTTGCTGGGCGGCAGCGCGTCGCTCGGCACCGGCGGTTTGGACGTCACCGGCAACGCGACCTTGGCGAGCACCGGCGCGGCGTTGAACCTCGGCAACGCGATCAACCTCGGCGCGGGCGCGGCGCTCGGCCTGGGCGGCGCGGGCGACATCACCCTGGGCGGCGCGATCGGCGGCGCCGGCGGGCTCGGCTTCAACGGCAGCGGCGCGCTCAGCCTCAACGGCGCGAACAGCTTCGGCGGCGGTTTCAACCTGGGCAGCGGCACGCTCAACGTCGGCACCAACACCGCGCTCGGCAGCGGCGCGCTGTCGGTCAACGGCGCGGCGAATCTCAACGCGGGCGCTGCGGTGTCGCTGGGCAATGCGGTCAATCTCAATGCCGGATTGAACATCGGCGGCGCGAACAACCTCGGCCTGAGCGGCGCGATCTCCGGCGCCGGCGGTATCGCCTTCAACGGTCCTTCGACGCTGGACCTGAGCGGCGCCAACAGCTTCAGCGGCGGCGTCGCGCTCGGCGGCGGCACCCTGGGCGTCGGCGCGGATCTCGCGCTGGGCAGCGGCGCGCTCAATGTCGGCGGCAACGCCAACCTGACCGCGAGCGCGGCCAATGTTTCGCTCGGCAACGCGGTGAACCTGGGCGCGGGCGTGTCGCTGGGCGTCAATGGCGGCAACGCCTTGTCGCTGGGCGGAACGATCGGCGGCGCCGGCGGACTGGCGATGAACGGCACCGGTTCGCTCAACCTCGGCGGCGCCAATACCTTCGGCGGCGGCGTCGCGCTCAATGCCGGCACGCTGGGCGTGGGCAACAACCTTGCGCTCGGCACCGGCGCGCTCAACGTCGGCGCGAACGCGGGCTTGAACGCGACCGCGCCGGGCATCGCGCTCGGCAATACGATCTCGCTCGCGGGCGGTGCGCAGCTCGGCATCGGCGGCGCCAATGATCTGTCCCTGGGCGGCACCATCGGCGGCGCCGGCAGCCTGGGCTTCAACGGCACCGGCACCTTGTCCCTGGGCGCGGCTAACACCTTCACCGGCGGGATGAATCTCAACGCCGGCACGCTGGCGCTCGGCAATGCCGCCGCGCTCGGCACCGGCGCGCTCAACATCGGCGGCGCGGCTAATCTCAGCGCCGGCATTCCCGGGCTCGCGCTCGCCAATGCGGTGAATCTGAGCGGCGGCAGCGCGTTGAGCATCGTCGGCGGCAACGGTCTGGATCTCAACGGCGCCGTGTCGGGCAGCGGCACGCTGATCAAGACCGGCGCCGGTACGCTCGGGCTCAACGGCCCGGTGCTCGGCTTCAGCGGCGGCCTGTCTATCCAGGGCGGTACGCTCAACGTCGCCAATCCGATCACCGCCGGTCTCGCCTCGGCGGCGGGCACCACCGCCAACTTCAGCGCCGGCATCGACAGCCTCAGCGTGACCGGGCCGGTCGCCGGCGCGGTCAACCTCGGCGCGGGCGCGGACACCTTGAGTTCGACGCTGGCCAACCTGGGCGGCATCACCGGCGCGATCAACGCCGGCGCCGGCATCGACACGTTCTCGGTCGGCGGCACCGGCGACGGCACCTTGCCGGCGGCGGGGCTCAGCGGCTTCGAGAATTTGACCCTTGCCCAGGGCGGCACCCTGATTCTTCCGACCGGCGCCACCGGCAGCTTCGACAACAGCACGATCGGCGGCAACCTGGTGCTCAACGGCAATCTCGGCGGCAATGCCAACGTCGCCGCCGGCGGCGGCTTGATCGGCGACGGCGCTCTGGCCGGTGCCCTGACCCTCGGCGGTACGCTCGCTCCGTCCGGCATCGCCGGCGCCGCGGGCGCGGCCGGCGCCGGTCCGATCGGCGCTTCGCTCAATGTCGCCAGCCTCACCGTCAATCCGGGCGCGACCTTGCAAGTGCGGCAAACCGGCGCGGGCATCGGCGACACGGTGGTGGTCGCCGGAGCGGCGGCGTTGAACGGCGGTCAGGTGGTGGCGATCCCGCAAGCGGGCAGCTATCAGCCGATCACCGACTACCGCATCCTCGATGCCGGCTCGCTCACCGGCGCCTTCACCGGCGTCAGCCAGACCGCGCTGCCGTTCCTCGACGCGGCGTTGGTGACCATCGGCAACGACGTGTTCCTGCGTCTGAGCGAACACGATGCCGGCGGCACCGGTATCCGCTTCAACGAGTTCCCCGGCCTGAGCGGCAATCAACAGGCCGTGGCCAATGCGCTGCAAGCCATCGCCGACGCCGACAGCGGCCAGTTGCCGACCTTGGTCGCCGCCGCGCGCGGCCTCAGCGCGGCGCAGGCGCCGCGCGCGTTCGACACGCTCAGCGGCGAGACCTACGGCTCCATCGTCAGCGCTCAGCGTTACAACGCCGAGCAGATGCAACGCAGCGTGGCGCGGCAACTCGACCGCGTGCGCGATGCCGGCGTCGAGGAAGAAAGCACGCTTGGCACGTTGTGGGCCACCGCTTACGGCGGCCGCGCCGAGTTCGACGGCGACCGCCTGGACGGCATCGACAACACCGTCGGCGGCATCGCGATCGGCCTGGAAGGCTCGCCCGGCGATCACTTCCGTTTCGGCGGCCATGTCGGCATGGCGCATTCGAAGATGGAAACCGACCGCCGCGACGACAAGGTCGATGGCGATCTGTTCAACGTCGGCATCCACTTCCTGTATGCGCCGGGCCCGTTCTGGACCCAGGGCGCGGCCGGTTACAGCTACGGCAGCTTCGATGCCGAGCGCGAAATCGCGGTGGGCACCTTCAACCGCCGCAGCGATGCGCATTTCAGCAACGACGGCGTGTACGGCATGCTCGAAGCCGGTTGGCGCTGGGACGGCGCCAGCGTGCGCATCGAGCCCTTGCTCGGCGTGTACTACAACAAGGTCGAATCGGCGACCTTCACCGAGCGCGGCGCGGGCGATGCCAATCTGATCGTCTCCACCGGCAGCTACGACACCACCACCGCCGGCATCGGCGTGCGCTTCTCCGGCGCGCCGGGCAGCACCGCGCGCAAGTGGAGCCCGACCGCCGACATCCGTTATCTGCACGATCTGCAGGACGATCAACCGGTCGCGCGCAACGCCTTCGCCGGCGCCACCGTGCCGGGCTTCACCGTCAGCGGCTTCGCCGCCGAACGCAATCGCTGGAACGTCGGCCTGGGCCTGCAGTACAAGATCAGCCCGGTCAGCAGCGGCTTCGTCGAGTACCGCGGCGACATCGGCAGCGACGACCGCGCGCATTCGCTCAACGTCGGCCTGCGTCTGGGTTGGGGCGGCACGCCTGCGGTCGCGATGGCGCGAGCGGCGCCGATGGCGGTCGCGTCGGCGTCGGTGGGCGATCCGGCGGCGTCGGCCGGCGATCCGGCGGCGAGCGGTGCGGGTGCGAATCGCGCCGGTGATGCGGCGCGGTCCGCTGGCACCGCGGCTGGCGCGGGGACGAGTGCGCAGACGAATGGGCAGGCGGCATCCGCGCAAGGCTCGGCGTCGGCATCGGGTTCGTCCGGTCCCGCCGCAGCGGCCGCAGCCGCTGTCGGCGCGACGGCCGGTGCGATCTCGGCGCAGAAGTCGGCTGCTTCATCGGCCTCGACCGCGGGCGCGGCGGCATCGAACGCTTCCGCATCGGGCGCCTCGGCCTCCGGTGGCGCGCAAGCGGCCGGTGTCGGCGCGGCGGCGGCGGGTGCAGCCGCGTCGGGCGCTTCGGCCTCCGGTAACGCGCAAGCGGCCGGTGCCGGCGCGGCGGCGGCAGCAGGTGCCGCGGGCGCGGCTTCGACGCCGTCGTCTTTGCAGCCTGCCGGTCAACCCGCGGCGTTCGGCCAGTGCAAGGTGCGTCCGGTCGCCAAGGCCGGCGGCTCGCGACCCATCGCCAAGGCCAAGGCGCGCGGCGCACGTCCGATGTCCAAGACCAAGCGTGTCGCCTCGCGCGGCACGGGTTCCAAGGCGACCAAGCGCCGTCCCGCGACGCGACTCGCCGCCGCCACACCGCGATCCGCCCCTCCGTCGGGCGCGGTGACCCAACCGCAGACTTGGTGCGACGAGGCTTCGGCCCGGACGCAATAACCGGGTCGGAGGAGCATCAGTGCGGCGGTCGGGTGGCGCTACTGGCTCCGGTACGCTGGACCGGAGTCAGTAGTCGCTTTTAATCGCAGACCGGGGAGTTCGCCCAAGCCGTCGCGGAATCGATCCAGCAGCTTCGTCCGCAGGGGACCCAGACATCGCCGCGTTTGCGGCGATGTTTTTTTTGGGCGTGTTTTTGTGGGACTGTGCTTTTGTGGGAGGGGCTTCAGCCCCGATGCTTTTCGTTCCGCTGCGGGTATGCCCCGATGCTGAACAACGCAGCGATCCGAGCGGAAAGCATCGGGGCTGAAGCCCCTCCCACAAGAGCCGCCTCTCCCACAAAAGAGGCCCCCGAAAGAGGCCGCTTCCACAAAAGGATTTTTCGGCTCGGCTCAGCGCACGATGGCCGCGAGGCGCGGCAGGCGCGAGAGCAATATCCGGTCGAGTACGAACACCAGCAGCAACGATGCGCCCAGCAGCGGAAACAGCGCGCCGCAGCCCAGGGTGATCAGCGCGATCGTGCGCAGTCGCATCTTTGATGGCAGGCTCGGTGCGCCGAGGCGGCCGCGCGGGCGGCGGCGCCACCACATCCATGCGCCGCTGCAGCACAGGGCGACGACGCCGAGGCAGGTCAGCAGCATCACGATCTGGTTGGCGCGGCCGAAGTAGTTGCCCATGTGCAATTGCACGCCGAGTTCGACTGCCTTGGCGGCCCAGCCGTAGTCGGCGAAGCCGGTGTCGCCGGCGATGCGTGCGCTGTAGCGATCCACATGCACGGTGCGCTGGCCCTGCGGTCGGTTCGGATAGACCACGGCGGTGTAGACGCCGTCTTCGCCGCGCGGCAGCGACAGCCGGTAGTCGCCGCGCAGGCCGTGCGCGGCCAGCACTCGCGTAACGGCATCGATGCCGATGTCGCGCGCGGGCGCGGCGTTTGCGGCAGCATGCTGGTGATGGGCATGCTCGGAGGCGGGCATGGGCGCATCGCGCATCGTCCACGGTGTTTCGCCGATCGCCTGCGCGACGGTGACCGCTTTCGGCGCGGGCGCGGCGGCGTGGTGGCGATGTTCGGACGGATAGCCGATGCCGAGTTGTTGCGTGCCCGCGCGCAGCAGATCGCCCCACACGCCGGCCCAGGGCAGGCCGGTGAGGATCAGGAACACGATCAGCATCGCGGTCCAGGCGCCGATGCTGGAATGCAGGCTGCGCCAGAACGGGCGGCCGCGTTCGCGCCATCGCGGCCACAGCGCCTGGCGCCAGCCGTATTCGCGCGGCCACCACAGGTACGCGCCGGTGGCGATCAGCAGCAGCGCCCAGCAGGCGGCGAGTTCGACGATCGCGTCGCCGAAGCGGCCCAGCATCAGCGAGCCGTGCATGGTGTCGGCGAAGCCGACCAGGGTGCGGGTGTAGACGAAGGCGCCGTGCACGCGCGCGCTGCCGGGATCGACGAACACGCGCAGCGGCTCGCCCTGGCGCGGGGTGATGAAGACTTGCGCGGTGCGCTGCGGGTCCGACGGCAGATCGATGCGGGTGACTTCGCCCGGATGCGCCGCCTGCGCGGCGGCGAGCAGGCGCGACAGCGGCAGGTCGGCTTGCCGTTGCGGGGCGAAATGCAGCGGCGCGTGCAGCGCGTCTTCGATTTCGTCGTTGAACAGATAGATCGAGCCGGTGATCGCCAGGATCAGCAACAGCGGCGCGACGAACAGGCTGGCGTAGAAATGCCAGCGCCACACCGCGCGGTAGAGATGACGGTCGTGGCCGGCCTGGCTCATCAGAACGACCGCGAGTAGCTCAGCTCGACGCTGCGCGGCGCGCCCAGATAGACCTGGCTCGGGCTGTAGCCCGACCAGTCGGCGTAGAAGGCGTCGGTGAGGTTGCGCACCCGCACAGTGTAGCGGCCGCCGGCGCCGTTCCAGTCCACCGCCGCGTCGGCGACGGTGTGCGCCCGCACCCGGGTGGTGTTGGCGTTGTCGGTGTAGAAATCGCCGACGTGGCGCAGGCCCAGGCTGAAGCTCAGCGGCAGGCCGTCGAGGCGATACCACGCGTCCAGGCTGGCGGTGCGTTCGGGCACGTTGGATGGGCGGTTGCCGCTGCGATCGGCGCCGCCGGCCTCGCGCAAGGTGTCGAAGCGCGCCGACAACAGCGCCGCGCTGGCGTCGATGCGCAGCCGCGCGGTGGCCTGCGCGCTCAGCGACAGCTCCACGCCGCGCGAGGATTGGCGGCCGTTCTGCACGCTGATCTGCGGCTGCAGCGGATCGCGGGTGACGATGTCGTCCTGGCGCAGGCGATACACCGCCGCGTTCAAGCGCAGGCGCTGATCGAACAAAGCGCTGCGCAGGCCCAGTTCGACCGCGTCGCCGTGGCTGAGGTCGAAGGCGTTGTTGCGTTGGTTGATGGTCAGGAACGAGCTCACCGGCAGCACCGCGCTGCTGTACTGCGCATACAACTGGCTGCCCGGACGCAACTCGAACACGCTGCCCAGCCGCCACGAGGTCGGCGAGAACTCGCGCTCGAAGCGGCTGCGCGCGCCGCTGTCCAGATCCAGATTGCGCCGCTGCAGATCGATGCGCTCATGACGCAGTCCGCCGACCAGCAGCCAGCGCGGAGTGAGGTTCAAGGCGTCTTCGACGAACAGCGCCGCGACCTTGACCCGGGTGCTGAAATCGCTGCGGCCGTTGTCGAAATTGGCCGCGGTATCGGCCGGGAATTCGCCGCGATCGAGCGCCAGCGCGTCCACCGGCGCGGCATGGCCGAAGCGGCGCAGGTTGAAGAAGTCGGTGTCGCTGTATTCCATGCCGGCGGCGAAGCTGTGGCGGCGGCCGGCCAGGCGGCCGTCGTGCTTGAGCGTCAGGCGCTCGTTCCAGACGCGTTGATCGTGATGGATGCGCGCGCTGTCGCGATCGAACAGGCCGGTGGCGGTGTCGTAGCTGAAGTCTTCCGTGTTGTCCCAGCGGCGGCGCGCGTCGTAGACGCTGGCTTCCTGGCTCAGGTTCCAGTCCTCGCTGAGCCGGTAATCCAGGCGCGTGCGCAGCCACCACGAGCGCGAATCCATGCGGCCGTCGCGGACGTTGTAGTTGCGCGAACGCGCGGCCTTGTCGATCACCCAGCCGGCGGCGTTGTCGACCAGTCCGCTGGGATCGGCCGCCGATTCGCGCGGCAGCAGCGGCGCGCCGAAATACGCGGTGTCGAAATCGTCGCGCTGATAGTCCAGAGCGACGCGGGCGCTGAGGTCGTCGTTCGGCTGCCACAGCAGCGAGCCGCCGAAGGACTGCGCATCGGAGGCGGTGTCGTCGATGTAGCCGTCGGAGCGATTGGCGCTGAGCACGCCGCGCACGGCCACAGTCGGGCTCAGCGGAACATTGGCGTCGAGCCCGAGCCGGGCGCTGTCGTGGCTGCCGTAGGCCAGCAGCAACTCGCCGTCGCGGCCGCCGAGGCTGGCGCTTTTGGGCACGAAGTTGATCGCGCCGGCCAGCACGCCTTCGCCGTACAACACTGAGGCCGGCCCCTTCAGCACTTCCACCCGTTCGAACTGGAAGCTGTCCCAGTTGCGCGAGGAAAACCCCGAACTGGTCAGGCGCACGCCGTCGAACAGATACGACACCGCGCCGCTGGCGAAGCCGCGCATCGAAGCGACGCCGGGCTGGCCGGGCAGGTTGCCGGCCATCACTCCGGGCATGGCGCGCAGGACCTCGACGCTGTCGCGCAGGCCGCGCGCCTGGATGTCGTCGCGATCTAGCACGTCCAGGGTCGCGGGAATCTCGGCCGGGTCCAGGCCGAGGCGGCTGGCGGTGGCGACCGAAGCGGCGCGCGCATCGGCGCGCTGGCCGTGCACGCGCACCGCGTCGAGATCGACGGCTTCGTCGGCGTGCGCGG
The DNA here is from genome assembly GCF_052113885.1 of Lysobacter sp. TAB13. Lineage (NCBI taxonomy): Bacteria > Pseudomonadati > Pseudomonadota > Gammaproteobacteria > Lysobacterales > Lysobacteraceae > Lysobacter > Lysobacter sp. TAB13. Next base: position 27,280 of record NZ_JBFRDR010000028.1, read on the forward strand.
CCGGCGCCGCGCAGGCCAACAGCGAACATGCCAATGCGGCCGGGCGAAAGATGCGGAGATTGCGCTTGTGCATTAAAGAGATAACGGGCAAGGCGGCGCGCGGCGGCTGCCGCGCGTCGCAGATGGGAAGAGTGCCGCCGCCGGGATGCGCAGCCGCCGCGCCGCCGGGCGGCGGACAAGCGCACGATGCTAGGCCGCGCGGGCGCGTCGGGGTGTGCGGCAAGTTGCCGCAGTGGCGCTGGCGCGGCGGCCGCGCGCCTCTGGGCGGATGCGCAACGAAGGTCTAATCTGCGCGGCTTGGAGCCTTTACGATCGTATCCGTCCCTCGCCAGGAGAGTCGCCATGCCGCACGTCGAAGGTCCGTTCAACGTCACGCTGAGCCCGCAGCCGGTGCACGAGGCCGCCGAGGGCCAGTTCGGCCGCATGGCCCTGGACAAGCAATTCCATGGCGAACTGCAGGCCAGCAGCCGCGGCGAGATGCTGGCGGCGATGACCCAGACCAAGGGCTCGGCCGGTTACGTCGCGCTGGAGAAAGTCGAAGGCACGCTGGCCGGGCGCAGCGGCAGTTTCCTGATGGTGCATCGCGGTTTGATGGATCGCGGCCGCGCCGATCTGAGCGTGACCGTGGTGCCGGACTCGGGCACCGGCGAGTTGGTCGGGCTGAGCGGGCGCATGAGCATCGATGTGCGCGAGGGTGGGGCGCATTTTTATTTGTTCGATTACGAGTTGCCCGAAGGCTGAGCCGCGCCTTGCTTTATCTGTGGGAGGGCGGCTCTTGTGGGAGGGGCTTCAGCCCCGATGCTCTTCGCTCAGATAGCTTCGCGCCTCCGCTCTAGCATCGCCGCGATCTGAGCCAAAAGCATCGGGGCTGAAGCCCCTCCCGCAAAAGCTGGACTGCCACAAAAGCCCGCAGGCCAGCCGGCTCATCCGGCAAAGACGCCGCCGGCCGTCTCAAGCACCATCGGCGGGACAATCCGTCGCGAGGCTGCGAACGCCGTCGCCGACGATCCATGCGAACTTGTGCGCCGATCCGCAGCCACGCCGCCATCGCGACCCCGCGTCGCCCGACGGTCGCCACGGTGCCCGGTGCGGTTTGTCCCGCGTCGCTTCCCAATCGCTCGGCGCGCACCTGCGCGGCCGCGGCCTTGTATTGCCGAATCCTTCCATGCGCCCAAACGCACTGTTCTTCTCCGTCCTGCTCGCCGCGGCCGCCGTGCACGTCAACGCCGCCGCCGCACAAGGCCGGCAGGCCTGCACCAACGGCCACACCCGCCTGCCGCCCACGATCAATCTGCGCCTGGACAACGATTTGTTCGGCGGCCAGGACCAGGGCTACAGCAACGGCATCCAGCTGACCCTGGTGTCGCCGAATCTGGCCGACTACACCGACGATCCCTGCATCCCGCGCCTGGCGCGCTGGGTCAATCGCCATCTCGACGCGCTGCAGCCGCCGCAGGGGTTCGAGCAGCGCAACATGATCGCGACCTTCGCCCAGGGCATCTTTACCCCGACCGACTTCAGCCGGCGCGACCTCATCGAGGACGACCGGCCCTATGCCGCCGGGCTGCTGATGGGCCTGGGCTACAACGCGCGCAACGGCGATTACCTGCAGACCACGCAGTTGCAGTTCGGCATCGTCGGCCCGTCCGCGCTCGGCAAGCAGGTGCAGAACGCGGTGCACAAGGCGCTGGGCGATGAGACCTTCAAGGGCTGGGACAACCAGTTGCACGACGAACCGGTGTTCCGCATCGTTCACGAGCGCATGCATCGTTATTCGGCCGGCGACGCCCACAACGGCACCTGGGGCTGGGATGCGATCGGTCATTACGGCGGCAGCTTCGGCAATCTGGCGACCTACGCCAACACCGGCGCCGAAGTGCGCTTCGGCCTGCGCCTGCCGGACGATTTCGGCAGCACGCCGCTGCGCCCGGCCGGCGAGAACACCGCGCCGACCCGGCACTACAACACCGGCGACCGGCCGTTCGGCGCGCACCTGTTCCTGACCTCGGACGTGCGCTGGGTGCTGCGCGACATCACCCTGGACGGCAATACCTTTCGCCACAGCCACAGCGTGGACAAGCGGCCGTTCGTGGGCGAAGTGGGCTATGGCATCGCGGTGATGCGCGGGCGGTGGAAGTTCGCGCTGGCGCGTTATCACCGCACTCGCGAATTCGATGGGCAGAAGCAGACGCCGGTGTTCGGCAGCTTCACGGTGAGCCGGGCGCTTTGAGTCGCGTCGCGGCTCTTGTGGGAGGTTGCCTTTGTGGGAGTTGCTTTTGTGGGAGGGGCTTCAGCCCCGATGCTTTTCGCTCCGGTCGCGGCGCATCCCAATCATCGAATCCCACCTCGATCTGAGCGAAAAGCATCGGGGCTGAAGCCCCTCCCACAAAAGCAGAGGCTGAAGCCCTCCCACAAGAGAAGCCCCAAACAAAAGCCGACAATTACTCCAAGGTAATCCCCGAAGCCGCCGGACTGCGATCGCGCAAGGTCTCGCTCGCCTGCGCCCACCATTCGCGATGCTCTTCGCTCGCGCAGTAATCGGCATAAGACACCTGCGCGATCGTCGCCAGCGAATAGTCCGGCCGGCCCTCGGCCAGCATCGCGCTCATCGCCCGCAGCAGCGGCAGCGACGGCAGCAGATCTTCGACGAACAGGAACTGGCCGGCCTGATTGACTTCAAGGAAATGCGCCTCGCCGTTCGCATCGATGGCTAGATCGATGCAGCCGAACACCAACCCCAGCTCGCGCATCAATGCCGCAAGCTTGGCCTGATCGGAAGCCGACAGCTCGCCGGGCTCGGCGCGCAAACCCTGCACCGACTGCCGCACCCGCCAGTCGACGAAGCCGTCGTCGTGCTGGGTGTGCAGGCGCGCAGCGAAATAGCGGTCGCCGATCGCGGTCACGCGCAGGTCGCAGCGTTTATCGACATAGACCTGATAGATGCCGGGGCAGTGCAGCAGGCTGGCGTCGTCCTCCAGCATCTCCGGCTCGACGATGCGCGCGTAGGTGCTGAACATGCGCCCGGTTTCGGCGTCCTTCCAGGTGTGGGTCATGAACGGCTTGTAGACCACGCGGCCATGGCGCTGGACGAACCGGCGGATCTCTTGCGGGTCGTGCGACACCAGCGTCGGCGGAAAGCGCAGGCCGCAGCGGTGCGCGGCGCGCAGTTGCACGAGTTTGTTCTCGGCCATCGCGGCCGCGTTGGGGCGGTTGACCCACAGACGGTCCGCGCCGTGATCGGTCAGGGCGTACACGTTCTTGAGAAAACGGCCCCACTCGCCGCGCAGGAAGGCCTGGTCGCCGTCGTGCGCGCGCGGAAAGGATTCGGGATTGCGCGCACGCCGATACCAGACCGCGCCGATGCTGTCGCCGTCGAGCGCGCCGCTCATGCGCAAGCCGGTGTCGGCATCGCAGTGCAGCGACATCGGGCCGAGTTCGGATTGCGCCAGCGAGCCGGCCCAGACCGCGTCGATGCCGCTGGCGCGCAGCGCCCAGCGCACCGAGGAGGCGTGGATGTCGTGGGCCAGCGCGGAAAGAATCAGGGGACGTCGGTAAGCGGTCATCGCGGTTCTGCGGGTGCGCGCAACACGGGTTGCGAAGATCGGCACGCCCCGCGAACAGGGCGTGCCGAGTGGTCAATGCGGATGGACAGGTTTCCGCGCGCTTCGCTCGCGCGCGAGTCCGCCGTTACGATCCGCGTTCGACGCGATTACAGCAGGTCCGGATCGCCCGGATCGTCGCCGCCGGGGCCGGTGGCGTGGGTGGTGTCGCCCTTGCCGCCGGAAATCGCGGCGATTTCTTCCAGCGACAGCTCGCGCGCGGCGACGCGGGCGAGCGGACGGACGGCTTCGTTCTGCGCTTGTACTTCTTGCTTGCTCATGAAGTTTTCTCCAGACAAACGTAGTGCCGGAAAGAGTTGAAAGGCCGTTCCGGCGTCGGCACATGCATCGATGCTAGCAACTACAAAACACGCGATTTGCCCAAGGCGATCGCAGTTTCGTCGTGTGCTCGCGAATGAATCGGGATTGCGTATTGATTGGTTGTGAATTGTTCACTGACGCCGTCGCGCAAGGACACGACGCGATCGGCGCTGCGTATCGTGTCGGGCCTGTGAGCGATGACGATGCGGGTGATGCGCAAGGCGGCGATCTCGCGATTGATCTCGTGCTCGCGCGCCACGTCCAGATGGCTGGTGGCTTCGTCCAGCAACAAAATCGAAGGCCGCTGATACAGCGCGCGCGCCAGCACCACGCGTTGTTTCTGTCCGCCCGACAGCGACTGGCCCAGATCGCCGACCAAGGTCTCGTAGCCCATCGCCATGGCGAGAATGTCGTCGTGGATACGCGCCGCGCGCGCGGCCGCTTCGATCTGCTCCTGGCTCGCGGCCGGATCGAAGAAGGCGATGTTCTCCGCGATGGATCCGGCGAACAGCACGTCTTCCTGCATCACCGCGCCGAACAGCTCGCGATACGCCGCCAGCCCGTAACGATGGATATCGACGCCGCCGATGCGAATCGTGCCGGAACTCGGCCGCAGCAGGCCGAGCATCAATTTGGCGAGGGTGGTCTTGCCGCAACCCGAGGGGCCGACGATGGCGACCGATTCGCCGGCTTCGATGGAGAAACTGCAGTCGCGCAGAATCCACGGCTCATCGTCGGCGTAGCGGAAACTCACGCCTTCCAGTTCGATGCGCGGCGCCGGCACGGGCCCGGCGTAGTCGGTGTGCACGTGCGCTTCCGGCGGTTCTAGCGCGATGTCGGCGATGCGCTGAGCGTGCAGGCCGAGCAGGCGCAGATCCACCAGTTTGTCGATCAGGCTGCCGGTGCGGGTCGCGAACAGATCGGCGTAGGCGACGAACACCACCATCATGCCGGCGGTGAAACGGCCCTGCAGGGTCATCCAGGCGCAGATCCAGATCAGCAGCACGCGCTGCGCGCCGAACACCAGCTTGGACAGCGCGGAGAACACCGCGGTGGTGCGGCTGATCGCGGCTTCGCGATTGGCGACCTCGACGCTGGCGTTGGCGATGCGCGCGCGGCGCTCGTCCTGTTTGTTGCCCAGCTTGATCGTCTGCACGCCCTGGATCGCTTCGATCAGCAGGCTCTGCTGTTGCGCGACCTGGACCAGCTGCTCTTCCTTGAGCCGGCGCAGACGCCGGAACGCGGCCCAGCGCAGGCCCGCGTACAGCGCGAACGCGGCCAGCACCAATGCGGTCAGCGGCGGGCTGTAGAGCAGCAGCAACGCCAGCACCAGCACCACGGTGAAGCCGTCGAGCAGGCTTTCCACGAAGCTGCCGGTCAATGTCTGCTGGATCGCCTGCACCGAGACGAAGCGCGACATCACCCCACCGACGTGGCGTTTCTCGAAGAAATCCAGCGGCAACCGCAGCAGGTGGCCGAACAGATTGGCTAACCACTGCGAATTCAGCGCCGCGCCCAGGTCGGCGACCAGCCAGCCGCGCATCGCGGTAATCGCCGATTGAAACAACACTACGGCGAGGAAACCGATGCCGAGCAGATGCAGCAGTTCGACATCGGCCGATACCAGCACGCGGTCGATCACCCATTGCATCGCCATCGGCAGCAGCAGGGTGAAAGCCTCCAGGCTCACCGCCAGGGCCAGAATCTGCGCGCCGGCGCGGCGCAATCCGACGATCTGCCCGGCCAGCGCGCGCAGGCTCAGCCGTTGCCGCTCGCGCATCGGCGCGAAATCCGCGCGCGGCGTCAGCTCCAGGGCGATGCCGGTGTAGTGGCGGCCGAATTCGGCCAGCGGCATCGTCACCGCGCCGCGCGCCGGATCGTGAATTTCCGCGCGGCCGCGGGCGATGCGCTTGAGCACGACGAAATGGTTGAGGTCCCAGTGCAGTACGCACGGCAGTTGCAGATCGGGCAGATGCTCGATCTCCGCGCGCAGCGGCCGGGTGTCGAAGCCGAGCGCGCCGGCGGTCTTGATCAGGCGCGCCAGAGTGGCGCCGCGCGGCGATACCGGAAAGCGCCGGCGCAGGCTGGCCAGATCGATGTCGTGGCCGTGATGGATCGCGATCATCGCCAGACAGGCCAGGCCGCATTCGGCCAATTCGTTCTGCTGGATGGCGGGCAGCGGTTTGCGGCTCATGGCGCGGCCCGCATCGGTTCGCGCGTTGCGGCCTGCGCCGACAGCGGTGCCAGCAGGTATTCGTACAGACGGCGGCGTTCGAGCAGCAGATCGGCATCCACGCGCATCTGCGCCGGCAATGCGTGCGTGCCGATCGATTGCCGGTCCAGGGCGACGCCGACGCGCCACGCCGGGGCTGCGACCGACAAACCGGTGCGTGCGCGGATTTCCTCCGGCGACAGCGCGCCGCGGGCGATGTCGAGCACGCGCCCGCGTTGCAAGCCGTAACGCTGATACGGAAAACCGGCGTAGCGCAGCGCGACCGGCGTGCCCGGCGCGATCAGGCCGACGGCGCGGTCGGACACCCACAACTCGGCCTGCATCGGCGCGTGTTCGGGCAGCAGCGACAGCAATCGCTGGCCGGCGCCGACCGCCTGGCCTTCGACGCCGGCGAGCGCAGAGACGCGGCCATCGCGCGGTGCGATCACGGCGATGCGGCGACGGCCTTCGTTGCGCGCGTCGTCCTGGGCGATGCCGGCCAGCTCGCGTTCGATGCGGTTGCGTTGTTCGCTCAACCGCTGCGGCAGTTGCTGCAGCGCCGATTGCGCGTCGGCGAGTTCGCGCGCCGCGCTCAGGCCGTCGCGCTGCGCGTCCTGGACCCGGGTCTGGGCTTCGATGCGGGTGGTTTCGTACTGTTGCCACTGCACGTCGCTGAGCAGTTTGTCGCCGCGCAGCGGCTGCACCTGCCGCGCCAATCGCTGCGCTTGCGCAGCCTGTTCGCGGCGCAGGCGCAATTGCGCCTCGGCCAGGGCGATGCGGTCGCGCGCGGCGGCGATGCGTTGGCGCAGTTGCGCCGAATCGTCGTGGCGTTCGCGTTCGAGCGCATCGCGATCGGCCAGCAGGCGCGCGCGCTGCACCGCCAGTTCCGCGCCGACCGCCTGGCCGACGCCGGCGCCCAGGGCCGGGCTGTCGATCTCGGAAGAAATTTCCAGCAGGATCTGTCCGCGCGAAACGCGCTGGCCTTCGCGCACATGGCTGCGCAGCAGGGTGCCGGCGGCGGGCGCGCTGAGCGCGAGCAGGCCGCCTTGCGGCACCAGCAGGCCGCTGGCGCGCTCGCTGCGGGTGTAACGGCCCAATCCCAGCAAGGCGATCAGCGCGATCAACGCGGACAGGGCCAGCGCCGCCATCGGCCAACCCATGCGCGAAACCGGCAGGCGAATGCTGCCGAGCCAGCGCTGTTTTCTGGCGTCGAGCATTTCGCGTCGGAACAGGTCGTCGCGCACGAGGACCGTCAGGCGCGCGCGGCCGGCGCGAGGCGAATGTATGGGCGGATAACGATGATCACGGCGGCGCGCGCAGTCTCCTGGCGACGACGGTGGGCCGTTGAGTCTCGTATATGTCCGCGTGACTGACTACGCCGCCATTGTCGAAGCCGGTCACGGTTCCGAGCACAGGTGACAGTGGTCATTCGGTGCGCAGTACGGCGGCGCCGCGTTCATCGTCGGTGCCGGGCAGCGCGGACGAAGCCTTCGAATCGATCGCCGTCGCGTTCAGCGCGACCGATAGGCCGCCGCCTGAGCGCGCGGCCACGCGCCGATGGTGATCGCGCGCAGCAGCCATTCCACCGGGCCGTAGGCGTGGCGGCGCAGCCACGCATCGCTCAGCCACAGTTGCGCGCCGAACAGCGCCATCGCCACCACCACGCAGCCCAGCGGCGAGACCCGACCCATCAGGCCCAGGCCGTAACCGGTGAACAGCAGCGACAGCACGAACGATTGCAGCAGATAGTTCGACAGCGCCATGCGTCCGGCCGGCGCCAGCGCCCGCGCGATGCGCGCGCCGCCGCGGCCGGCGAATACGCGCATGGCCACGGCCACGTAGGCCAGGCACAGCAGCGGCGCGGTCACGATCGACAGCGCCAGCGCGAACAATTCCAGCGCGCCGCCCGGCGCCCACGTCTGCACCGCGGCGAACAGCGCCGCCGCCGGCAGGCCGATGCACAGGCCCCAGCGCCGCACCGTGCGCAGCAACGGCTGATAGTGATCGACGCGGGCGAGGATCTGGCGGCGGCCGGCGATCATTCCGTACAGGAACATCGCCAGCGCGCACGGCGCCTGCAGGCCGGCGATCACCCACGCGCTCGACCACAGCGCGTCGGCGCGCGCGGACAGCACTTCGCCCGGATCGCCGCTGAAACCGCTCAGCGCGGCGCGGGCCTGCGCCGCGACCGCGGCGGCGTCATCGGCCGGCGCGCCGTCGATCCACACCAGCACCGCCAATCCGGCCCAGACCGCCGCGGTCAGCAGCAGCAAGCGATTGGCGCGGCGCACCGCGAGCGCTTCGGGCGCCTGATGCATCGCCAGCAACAGCGCGCCCATCAGCGCATAGGTCGTGAGGATGTCGCCGTGGAACAGCAGCAACGCATGCGCCAGTCCGATCGCCCACAAGCCCAGCAGGCGCCGGCCCATGCGCGGCGCGAAGGCTTCGCCGGCGCGGCGGGCGGCGCTGAGTTGCAGGCTGAAGCTGTAGCCGAACAGGAACGAGAACAGCAGGTAGAACTTCATCTCGAACACCATCGCCACCAGCGCGTTCACCGCGCGGTCCAGCGGCGCGGCGAAGCCGGGATCGGTGACGCCCAGGCCCCACCAGGGCGAGGCGAACACGCCGATGTTGACCATCGCGATGCCGAACAGCGCCAAGCCGCGCAGTGCGTCGAGGTGTTCGATCCGCGCCGGGGCGGTGGGGGCAGGGAGCATGATCGCGAAGCCGGAATCGGACAGTGGCGGCGATTGTGGGCAGCGGCGAGAGATCCGGCATCGGGCCGGCGGCCGGCGCCGACCGGGACGTTTGGCGGATTCGCCGCGCGCGGAACCTGGAATACTTACGCCATGAGCCAAACCGCCGCACGTCCGACGTCTGCTGCACGCGCGCCGGTGCGACGCTGGTGGAGCGGGCTGTTCTGGAAATGCCTGTTGTCGATGCTGATCGCCAGTTGGATCAGCACCGGCCTGCTGGCGATGCTGGGGCTGTATCTGACCCGCATCGAGGTGCGCGACAACATGGCGCCGCCGATGCTGGAAAGCCGGATGCGCCGCGAATTGCAGCAGATCGGCCCGATGCCCGGGCTGGCGGGGCTGCCTCGCAGCCAGTGCGAGGCGGTGCTGCAGGCGCTGGTGGTGCGCATCGTCGGCATGGACACGCCGAACTGGATGTCCAAGTACAGCTTCGCCGGCGGCACCCATAATCGCCGCATCGCCATCCGTTATCGCGACCGCGACGGCCGCGGCTGCCAGTATCCGGCCCAGCCCAGCCCGCCGCTGGCGCAGGCGCTGGAGGAAGCCGAACACGAGGCCGGCGCCACCCGCAGCGCCGCGCCGCGCCGCAACGAGCGCGACGGCGACTGGGTCAGCGTGGTGGCCTTGCCCCTGAGCGACACGCCCGGCGCGACCTTGAGCATGGGCCAGCACTCCGGCGGCTCGATGGCGACCTTCATGCGCGTGGATTCCGGCGACCTGGAAGGGCTGGTGATCTATCTGATGGTGATCAGCGCGATGTCGGCGGTGGCGGTGGCGACCTTGCTGACGCGCCGCATCCGTCACGCCGAGAACGCCGCCGACGCCTGGGCCGCGGGCGATCTGGTCGCGCGCATCCACGATCCCGGCCGCGACGAATTCGGGCGCCTGTCGCAGCGTTTCGATCGCATGGCCGATGCCTTGAGCGAAGTGATCCAGGTGCGCCAGGCGCTAGCGGTGTCGGAAGAACGCAACCGGCTGGCGCGCGATCTGCACGACACCGCCAAGCAGCGCAGCTTCGCCCTGGGGCTGCAGCTGAGCGTGCTGGATCACCTGCACGAACGCGACGGCGGCGACGGCCGCGATCCGCGCCAGGGCGCGCTGATCAAGGCCGCGCTGGGCCTGACCGGGCAGTTGCAGCGCGATCTGGCCGACGTGATCCAGCGTTTCTCGGCGCCGACGGTGGCCGAGCAGGGCCTGCGCAAGGCGCTGGAGGATACGTTCTCGCATCTGCTCGGCGGCAGCGAGATCGAATGGCGCTTGCTGCTGGACGGCGTGGCCGAGCGCGGCCTGGGCGAATTTCCGCAACACGCGGGACAATTGCTGCTGATCGCCACCGAAGCCGCCGCCAACAGCCTGCGCCACAGCGGCGCGCGCAGGATCGAGGTGGTGCTCAACAATTCCGGCAACCGTTATGGCTGGACCATCCAGGACGACGGCTGCGGCTTCATGATCAGCGACCACGAGACCACCGGCATGGGCCTGGCCAACATGCGCCTGCGCGCGCGCACCCTGCCGGGCGGGCGTTTCCGCATTGCCAGCTCGTCCAGCGGCACGGTGGTGACCGTTTCGTTCACGCTGGAACCCACGCAAGGAGTATCGGCATGACCACCTCGGTGCTGTTGGTCGATGACCATGAAGTGGTGCGCAAGGGCATCCGCAGCCTGCTCAGCCTGACCGACGATTTCGAAGTGGTCGGCGAGGCCGCCGGCGGCGCCGAGGCGATCGAACTGGCGCGCGATCTGGCCCCGGACCTGATCGTGATCGACCTGATGATGCCCGACGTGGACGGCGTGGAAGCGATCCGCGCGATCAAGAGCCTGAGCCCGCGCAGCGCGATCGCGGTGCTGACTTCCACCGACCAGGACGATCTGGCCTTCGCCGCGATCGAGGCCGGCGCGCAGTCGCTGTTGTTCAAGAGCATGCTCGGCGACGAGCTGCTGGCGACGCTGCGCCGGATCGCCGCCGGCGAGGCGGTGATCCATCCCTTCGTCGCCCAGCGCATCCTCAAGGCGGTGCGGCGCAAGCGCGAACCGCGCGAAGACCCCTTCGCCTGCCTGACCGAGCGCGAGCTCGACGTGCTGCGCAAACTCGCCGAGGGCGGCAGCAACGCGCGCATCGCCGCCGCGCTCAACATCGGCGAGAAGACCGTCAAGTCGCACCTGGGCAATGTCCTGGCCAAGCTGCATCTGGCCGATCGCACCGAGGCGGTGGCGTTCGCATGGCGGCGCGGGCTGATGTCGGGCGAGCAGGACGAGGGCTGATCCGGCGCGAAGCCGTATCGGCGGCGCGGGCGGATCGACTGCCGCGCGAGGCATCCGTACTCACTTGAATTGATCGGAGTATCGCCGCGACGATGCGCGCGTTCGCGCGTGCCCGGCGAGGCCGAAACGGCGCGCGAATGACCAATTAAGCTCATTCGGCAAAGTTGCGTTGCAGGCGCCCGCAGCACGCACACGTGTCGTTAGTCATGCCGGCACAGCACAAAAAGCAGGTAGGGGGACGCGGCCACGCGTGCGTTTGTTAATGCACGGGTCGTTCCGGCGATCACTTACTCGCGATGCGGTCCACGCATCCAGACGTTGCTGCTGCGCTCCCTCGGGCGCTTTCCACATGACAGGGGTTCATCCACAGATGCAAGGCATTACCAAGGCTTCGCGCCCGCAGTTTTCGCAACGCACGCATACCCGCTCCCTGCTTTCGATCGCGATCCTCGGCGGTTTGCTCGCCGTATCCAGCGTCGCCGCCGCGCAGAGCGCCAACGGCCAGCTCGGCAATCCCGACAGCTGGCGCAACGACGAATTCAATGCCGATTGGGGCCTGGCCACGATCAACGCGCAGTACGCCTACGCGCGCGGCCTCACCGGCAAGGGCGTGCGTCTGGGCGTGTACGACAGCGGCACCGTGCTGGCGCATCCGGAGTTCGCCGGCAAGGACAATCGCGCTATCCAGATGGCCGATCTGCTCGACGACGGCACGTTCTGCACCAACACCAGCATCGTCAGCGGCCCGGGCGCGTGCTTCAGCTCGCGCGGCGATCAGGCGCAGGTGACCTATGTCGGCTTCAACGCCAACGTGCCGGACAACATCCGCCGCATCATCACCGCCGGCCCGTATGTGCAGCCGGGTTGGGAATACGAAAGCCACGGCACCCACGTCGGCGGCACCATCGCCGCCAATCGCGACGGCAACGGCATGCATGGCGTGTCGTTCGGTTCCGATCTCAGTGTGGCGAAGTGGGCGTTCAACAGCGCGCGCGAATGGCAGCGCGTTCCCACCGGCGGCTACAGCGTGGTCAGCCTGACCCGGGTCAGCGCCAACGACGACACCATCGCGCGCATGTACCAGGACATGAACGATCAGGGCGTGCGCGCGCTCAATCACAGCTGGGGTTTGGCGACCGAGCCGGGCACGCTGGCCGATCTGGACGACATTCTCAACGATCCGGAAAACGCCGCGTACTTCGACGTGTTCGCCAAGGGTTCGCTCGACAAGGGCTTGTTGCAGGTATGGGCGGCGGGCAATCACAACGTCGCCGGCGTGACGCCGGAAACGTCGCCGCAGGCCGGTCTCTACGCCAGCCTGCCGCGCGCGCGTCCGGATCTGGAGCCGTACTGGCTGACCGTGGTCAACATCATGCCGGACCTCACGCTCAGCAACCGCTCGATGCGCTGCGCGCAGGCGGCGAACTGGTGCGTGGCCGCGCCGGGCACGGTGATTCATTCCACCGTGGTCGGCGGCAGCGACGCGCTCAGCGGCGGACTGGTGAAGAATGCCGACGGCTCGATTTCCTTCAACGTCAATGGCGGCGGCCAGACCTACGAATACGACGACCTCAGCGGCACCTCGATGGCCGCGCCGCACGTCACCGGTTCGCTGGGCCTGTTGTTCGAACGCTTCCCGTACCTGGCCAGCACGCAAGTGCGCGACATCCTGCTGACCACCGCGACCGATCTCGGTGCGGCCGGCGTGGATGAGGTGTATGGCTGGGGCTTGATCAATCTGCAAAAAGCCATCGACGGCCCCGGCCAGATCCGCGTCGATACCAACGTGGTCATGGACCGCCCGGGCGGCGGCGCCAAGGTCTGGACCGGCAAGGCCTGGGACGACTGGCGCAACGACATCGGCGGCCCGGGCGTACTGACCAAGTCGGGCATCGGCTGGTTGCGCCTGAGCGGCAACAACAGCTTCGGCGGTCTCAACGTCAAGGACGGCGTGCTGGAACTCACCGGCAACAACAGCTACGCGGCGCAAGTCGAAGGCGGCACGCTGGTGGTCAACGGCACCTTGACCAGCGCGCAGTTGCCGGTTCTCAAGGGCGGCGCACTCGGCGGCAGCGGCCGCATCGTCGGCAACGTGCGCGTGGACGGCGCGGTGTCGCCGGGCAACTCGATCGGTACGCTGACGGTGCAGGGCGACTACACCCAGGCGGCCGGTTCGACCTATGTCGCCGAACTGTCGGCCGGCGGCCAGTCCGATCGCATCGAGGTCACCGGCAAGGCCGCGCTGGAAGGCGGCAAGCTGGTGGTGCTGCATGCGCCGGGCCAGTACCTGCTGGGGCAGAACTTCAATCTGATCAGCGCCGCCGGCGGCGTCAGCGGCCAGTTCGCTGCGATCGACCAGACCTCGTTCTCGCCGTTCCTGAAGTTCGGTCTGGCGTACTCGGCCAATCAGGTCGGCGTGGAAGTCACCCGTGGCGCCTCGATCGCTTCGGCCGCGAAGACCGACAACCAGCGCGCCGCCGCGGGCGCGGCCGATCAACTCGCCATCGCCCAGGGCCTGGCCCAGCCGCTGACGCAGTTGTTCCCGCAGCAGGCCTTGGCGGCGCTGGATTCGCTCAGCGGCGAAGGCCATGCCAGCCTGCGTTCGATCATGGTCGACGACAGCCGCCACATCCGCGATGCGGCGCTGGTGCGCGCGCGTGCCGGTCGCGGCGAGTTCGCCGCCGACGGCGACGGCGCTTCGCAGGGCGCGTGGATCGAGGTGCTGAAGTCCGGCGGCACCCTCGACGGCGACGGCAATGCCGCGCGCAACGAGTACAACGGCTCGGCCACGCTGCTGGGTTACGACTATCGTTTCGACAGCGGTTGGCGCATCGGTGTGCTCGGCGGCAACGGTCGCACCGACAGCAATAACGATCGTCTCGACAAGGGCCGGATCAAGAGCACGCATTTGGGCGTGTACGGTGGCCAGAACTGGGGCAAGTTCAACCTCAGCGCCGGTTTCAGCTTCGCCCGCCAGGACGTCGATCTCGACCGCCGCATCGGCTTCAACGGTTTCGTCGATCGCACCCGCGCTTCCTACGATGCCGACAGCAAGCAGGGCTTCGTCGAGGGCGGTTATCGCTTCAACGCCGGCGCGTGGGAGTTCGAGCCCTACGCCCAGTTCGCCCAGGTGCGGGTAAGCACGGACGCGTTCCAGGAAAGCGGCGGCGCGGCCGCGCTGAGCGGCCGCAGCGCCGACAGCCGGGTCAACCTGTCCACCTTGGGTTTGCGCTTCAACGTCAACCTCAAGGGTTCGCAGCAGGACGACAGCTGGCTGAGCCTGCGCGGCGGCCTGGGCCGTCGCCACGCCAGCGGCGATCTGACTCCGGAGACAGCCGTGGCCTGGCGCGGCGGCAACGCCTTCACCGTCAGCGGCGCGCCGCTGGGCGAGGACGCGAATCTGGTCGAAGCCGGCATCGCTGCGCGCCTGAGCGCCAATGGTCTGCTGGAACTCAGCTACAGCGGCCAGTTCGCCGATGAGGCGCACGACCACGGTATCAACGCACGCTACTCGCTGCGTTTCTAAGATCCCCTTCCCGAGAGGGGCAGCCCCGGAGCCGCGACGGTCTTGATCGTCGCGGCTCTTTTTTTGGTGGGGTGGGGTGGGGTGGGGCAAAAGCAAAAGCAAAAGCAAAAGCAAAAGCAAATCCCCCCTAGCCCCCCTTTTTCAAAGGGGGGAACTGAGTCGTGGGTTTCAACGGGAGGCGATGGCAACGGTTTGCCGCAGCTTCGGCAAGTGCGCACAACGATCAGCCCCACGCCATCCTCACTCCCGACAAACCAGTTCCCCCCTTTGAAAAAGGGGGGCTAGGGGGGATTTGCTTTTGCTTTCGCCCCCACAGCGTTGCACCCACCACCCTCACCGCAACGCCCGCCATGAGCGATGATGACGCTCCGGCGCCACGGGCCGCGCCTATCTGGAGAGATGCGGATGTTCGAGCTGTCGTCGTTATTGGCGTTCGCCGGCCTGGCCTTGGTGATGGTGCTGACTCCGGGACCGAATATGGTTTACCTGGTCTCCCGCTCAATCTGCCAAGGCCGCCGCGCCGGACTCATCTCGCTGGCCGGCGTAGGCATCGGCTTCTTCTTCTACTTGTTCGCGGCCGCATTCGGTATCACAGCATTGCTGTTCGCGGTGCCCTACGCCTACGACGCCCTGCGCATCGGCGGCGCGGTGTACCTGCTGTGGATGGCCTGGCAGGCGCTCAGGCCCGGCGGGCGCTCGCCGTTCCAGGTGCGCGAACTGGCGCCGGACAGCCCGCGTCGCTTGTTCGTGATGGGCCTGCTGACCAGCCTGCTCAATCCCAAGGTCGCGATGTTCTACCTGGCCCTGCTGCCGCAGTTCATCGATCCGCACAAGAGCGTGATGATGCAGTCGCTGGCGCTGGGCAGCCTGCAGATCTGCATCAGCGTCGGGGTCAATGCGCTGATCGTCGCCGGGGCCGGCGGCATCGCCAATTTCCTGTCCGGACGGCCGCGCTGGGCGGCCGCGCAGCGCTGGGTCATGGGCGGCGTGCTGTCGGCGCTGGCCGTGCGCATGGCGGTGGACGCGCGCCGCTGAGCGCGCGCCGAACCCGCGCTCAGGGCGCGCGACCGCTGGCCTGATCGCGCGCGCGCTGGATGATCGCGCGCACTTGCGCGCGGTCGCGGTGGCGCGAGATCGCCACCGCGCCCAATTCGATCGCGCGCTCGCGCATCCGCGCGGTGACGTCGTAATGGCAGCCGCTGAGCTTGTCCTGGAACGCGGCCCGCGGCTTGCCCAGCCGCTGGGCGAAGGCATGCAACTCGTCGAGGGTGTCGGCCATCAGATGGGCCCAGCGCTCGCCGCGCCAGGGCCACACGGCGTCATCGACGTAGACGGTCATGCGCTACTCCACAGGGCAGGCGGCGCGGCGTGGGCACCGGGTCGGGTTTCAGCGCCACCGCGCGCGGACGGTCGCATCGGCGCGGGACGCATCGCTGGAGAATATCGGACAATCGGTGCATCGCGAGCGAACCCCCGCCGCTCGTCGGAGCGGTTATGCAGCTGTCGTCCATCCATCACGTCGCGATCATCTGTTCCGACTACGCGCGCTCCAGGCATTTCTACACTCAGGTGCTGGGCCTGCGCGTGCTGGCCGAGGTTTATCGCCAGGCGCGGCGCTCGCACAAGCTCGATCTGGCCTTGCCCGACGGCGGCCAGCTGGAACTGTTTTCCTTCCCCGATCCGCCGCCGCGGCCGTCCTATCCGGAAGCCTGCGGCCTGCGTCACCTGGCTTTCGCCGTGGACGACATCGACGCCTGCGTGAGCGAGCTGCAAGGCCACGGCATCGCGGTCGAAGCGGTGCGCGTGGACGAATACACCGGCCGCCGCTACACCTTCTTCGCCGATCCCGACGATCTGCCGATCGAGTTCTACGAGCGCGGCTGAGCGCTTACGACTGGGCCACGGCATCGATCGGAGCGACGCCGGCAAGCATCGCCGCGGCCTGCTCGGCCGTGGCCACCGAATAGCCCTGTGCGCGCCAGGCCTCGAAACCGCCGGCCAGCGGGCGCACGCGCTTGAAGCCGCGCCGCTTGAGTTCGCGGGCGAGGGTGGCGGCGGAGGCCTCGTTCGGGCAATCGCAATAGACGATGACTTCCTCGCGCCGCTCCGGCGGAATGTCGGTCAGGCTGTCGTCGCTCAGGGTCGCGACGAAGATCGCCCCGGGGATCCAGCCCAGGCTGTCGCGCTGCTGGTGCGAGCGCACGTCCAGGATGGTCGGGCCGCCGCCTTGTTCCAGCAGCTGGCCCAGCTCGGCCACCGAGATGCGCGCCATGCGCAGCTCGCGCAAGAACCATTGGCGCTTGAGCAGCTTGTAGCCAACCAAGCCCGCGATCAGCACCAAAATCAAGACCAGACCGTACCTGCCCAGCGTCTCCAACCCATCCAGCAAATCGTTCACCGCGCGATGAAACACCGCGCCCAGCGCCACCGCCACGCCGGCCCATAGCAGCGCGCCCAGCCCGTCGTAGAACGCGAACCGGCGCGGGCTGGTGCCGGTTTCGCCGGCCAGGGTGGTCGCCACCGCGGCGAAGCCCGGCACGAACTTGGCCACCACCAGCGACGGCGCGCCCCAGCGCGCGTAGATGCCGCGGGTCATCAGCACGCACGAATCCGGCGACAGCGACAGCTTGCACATCAGCCGCAGCAAGGCCGCGCCGATCCGCCGTCCGCCCAAGTACCACAGGCTGTCGGCGAGCACGGCGGCGAGGGTGGCGGCCAGCAGGATCGGCACCAGCGCCAGCGCGAGGCTGGGTTGCTGGTCCACCGCCACCGCCGCGGTCACGATGATCGGCGGATACGCCGGTACAGGCAGCCCGCCCTGATCGAGGAACACGCTGACGAAGACCACGAGCAGTCCGTAGGTCTGGATCAGATGCAGCAACGCGTCCATCGATGAGGTCCCGGGGAATCGCGCCGTCGGCGCGCAAAGGCGATGGCCGGCAGTCTCTGCCCGCGCGCGGCGGCGCGCAATCGCAGCAGGGCGACGGATTGTTGCGGTGGTGAGGTTCGAGGTCCGCGGCGGCAAGGGCGAGGGCTGCGCGTCATGCGCAATGGCCGCGCGGGCCTGCGCGGGAGCCCGCACAACGCCGATCGGCTGGCGCGCGAACGGCCAGCGTGGCGCCGCCGTCCGCGCTGCGCACCGGCCTGGGGCCTACGCTCCGGCGTCACATCGCCGGCCGCACAATGCGCGCACGCTGGCGCGGCGCTGGACCGCGTCATCCGTCGTCGCCACCGGAGTGTCCGATGCGCCTGGAAGGCAGTCAGGAAACCCTGCTGATCACGCTCTACGCCAAGGCCGTGGACAACCGCTCCACGCCGTCGATCCTGCACGATGCGCTGGCCGACGACCTGGTCCGCCGCATCGACTACAACTTCGAACGGTTCGGCCTGAGCCCCTACGACATCCGCGGCCTGGCGCTGCGCTCGCGCATCATCGACGGCTGGGCCCGCGCGGCGCTGCAAGCGCGCGCCGACACCATGGTGCTGCATCTGGCCTGCGGCCTGGATTCGCGCATCTACCGGGTCGATCCGTCGCTGGAGGTGGATTGGATCGACATCGATTTCCCGCAGGTGATCCAACTGCGCCGCGATCTGTTGCCGCAGCGCCTGGGCCGCTACCGGACCCTGGCCAGCAACGTGATGGAGCCGGACTGGATCGCCAAGCTCGACAACGACCGGCCGGTGCTGGTGATCGCCGAAGGCCTGTTTCCGTACCTGGACGAAGATCGCGCGCGCGAGCTGATGCGGCGGCTGATCGAGCACTTCCCGCAGGGCGGGCAGTTGCTGTGCGATGTCTACAGCCGTCTTGCGCTGCGATTGCTGCGCAACGCGCAGATGATCCGCGTGACCCAGGCGCGCATCGGCGAATGGGGTCCGAACGGCGCCAACCAACTGGAAACCTGGCATCCGCGCCTGCAGTTCGTGGACGAACCGCATTACGCGCAACTGCCGGAAATGGACGCGCTGCCGTTGCCGCAGCGCTGGCTGTTCAAGCTCTACGACCGCTCGCGCTGGCTGCGCAGCCTGGGCCGCGTGGTGCGCTATCGGTTCTGATGCGCGTGTTATCGAACGCGCATTACTCGAACGAGGTCGCTTCGCATACAACGAGCCACCGCCGTTGCCCCCTTTAGAAAAGGGGGCGGCGTCCGCACAGCGGACGCGGGGGATTTGAGCTTTTGCCTTTACAACGCCGCCCCAACCCGCGAATCACCCCGCCAACGCCGGATCCGGCTTGCGGAACGCGATCCCCAGCCGATTCCAGGCATTCATCGAAATCGCCGCGAACGTCAGCGACACCAGATCGCGATCGCTGAAATGCTCGCGCGTGCGCGCATAAACCTCATCGGACACCGGCCCCAGATTCACCGCGGTGATCGCCTCGGCCCACCCCAGCGCCGCGCGTTCGCGCGCGCTGAACGGACCTTCGGCCCAGACCCGCAGCAGATGCAGGCGGCGATGGGTTTCGCCGTGCTCCACCGCTTCCTCGGTGTGCAGGCGCAAGCAGTAGGCGCAGCCGTTGATCTGCGAGATGCGCACATTGATCAGATCGATCAATGCGCGTTCCAGGCCGCTGTTTTCCACGTATGCGCTCAGCCCGGCCAGCGCGCGGCTGCCTTGCGGATCGACCTGGTTGTAATCCAGACGTGCGGACATCGGAGTCTTCCTCAATGGAGCGTCGTGCGACGCGATGGAGTCAGGCTAGGATGTTCATCGTTGAAATACATTCCGCCACAAATGCAAACCGGGCTTGCAGAAATGAACAACGCAAAATCCGCGCAAACCCTGGCCTGGGACGACTATCGCTTCATCCTCGCCGTCGGCCGCGCCGGCTCGCTCAACGGCGCGGCCAAGCGCCTGGCGGTCAGCCATCCCACCGTGTTCCGCCGCATCAACGCGATTGAGCGCACCCTCGGCGCGCGCCTGTTCGAACGTGCGCGCGACGGCTACGCGCCCACGCCGACCGGCGAGGACGTGATCGCGGTCGCCGCCGAGATCGAAGCGCGGATCACCGCGACCGAGCGCCGTCTGGCTGGCCTGGACGCGCGCCCGACCGGCAAGATCCGCCTGACCACGGTCGAGCCGCTGCTGTACTCGCTGCTGCCGCCGATACTGGCGCGGTTCCGCCGCGCCCATCCGGGCATCGTCCTGGAGGTGGTCGCCGACAACGCCTTGCACGACCTGAGCCGGCGCGAGGCCGATCTGGCCCTGCGCCCGGGCGGCCAGCCGCCGGACGGGCTGATCGGACGCAAGATCGCCCGGATCAAGGCGTCGGTGTACCGGCCGCGCTCGCTGCGGCTGCCGCGCGGCACCGGCCCGGAGGACCTGCACGACCAGGACTGGCTGGTGCCGGACGGCAACCTGGCCAACATCCTTATCGCGCAATGGCTGCGCCGGCAGACCTACGACCGGCGCGCCGTGCTCAGCGCCAACAGCCTGCTGGCCCTGCGCGACGCCGCCGTGGCCGGCATGGGTCTGGTGCTGCTGCCGTGCTACCTGGGCGATCCCGAACGGCGGCTGGTGCGGGTCGGCGAACCGCTGGAAGCGCTGAACACCGACCTGTGGCTGCTGAGCCATCCGGACCTGCGCCGGACCGAGCGCATCCGCGTGTTCGCCGACGCCCTGCGCGAGGGCTTCGCGGCCTTGCAGCCCAGGCTGGACGGAGCATCCGGCGCGGCCCTGGGCCCGTAAATACCCGGGTCGGAGCAGCGGGAAACCGGTTCGAATGACCTAGCGAGCACGGAATATTTCAACCGTGAAGCAGGTCCATATGAATAAACGGCATCACAAGTCCACCGTTACTTTTGAAACCTGTGACGGTTGGCACATCAGATTAGGAAAATTCCTACACGCTTACGAGCACTCCGACGACGGTTTCCTGTTCACGCAACAAGCATCTTTTGATCGCTCCGACGGCACTACCGAGTCACAGGTTCGCTCAGGCGGACATCCCCCGGACCGGGCCGGCTGAACTTTCCACAAGGATGACCCATGTTTCGCGTCGAACTGAAGCAGCGTGATGGCAGCGACGACAGTGCGCTGGCTGTGGCGATTGCCGAGATCACGCAGGAGTACCGCAGCGCCGAAGCGGCGTTGAAGTCTGTGCTGCCGCAGGCCAGGAAGTACGCCGCACATGCTCCCAAGGGGCTGTGGTTGCGTATTTACGATGCCGATTCGCAGCCCGTGTTTGGCACGCTGGTTCCCTAGGGCCGGCGTGCGGTTTGCGCCGCCCGGCTGACAGGGAGTCTGGCCGGGCGGCGCGGGCCAACCGCAGAGACGTACGAAAGCGTAGATCCCGAAGCCGAGAAAATCGGCCGCTTTTCGCCCGCCGCCCCACGACTGCAAACGCCCGCCCGTCGAAGGCCAGGACCCCGACAGTAGGGTCTGCGCGTCTGCGCTCTTGCCCGTCATTCCCGCGAACGCGGGAATGACGGTAGGTGGGAGTGCGCAGGTCTGGTTGTTTCGATACGGGACTTCAGCGCGACTTCAAACGCTTTCGCTCGAAAGGCCCTGGATTCCCGCGTTCGCGGGAATGACGGTAGGAGGCAGTGCGCCAATCTGGTTGTTTCGATCAGGGACGTTCAGGAACTTCAGCGCCATCTTTCAAACCATCATTCCGGCGCCGAAACAGAATCAAGCCACCCCCGAGCAATAGCCACCTCAACGTCCCCAGGCGTATCCAGATCCTGCTCCAACTCCGGCGCCTGCAACCGCCAGACCGACCCCGCCGCCTGCCGCGCCAGCGCCGCTCCGAACCCCCGATCGCCCTGCAAGCCGGTCGCTTCGCGCCACAACGCCGGCGAGATCAACGCCGGCACGCCCAGCGCCTGCCGATGCAACGTAGCCGCGCAACCTGAAGAAGCCCCCACCGCACCCGCGACCAAGGCGCGCAGATGCTCCGCCTCCAAGGCCGGCTGATCGCACCCCAGCACCAGCACCGATCCGTCGAACTCCGCCAAGGATCGCGCCGCAGCCTGCAGGCTGCTGGCCATCCCCTGTTCCCAGTCGGCGTTGATCGACACGGTCACATCCAGACCGGCCAAGGCCGCCCGCATCGTCTCGTGCCGCGCCCCCAGCACCACCAGCACCCGCGCGACGCCGCTGTCCAGCGCCAACCGCGCGGTGCGATGCAACAAGGTCTCGCCGTCGCGAGTCAGCAGTTGCTTGGGCCGCCCCAGCCGGCGGCTGGCGCCGGCGGCGAGTACCACCGCGACGGGCGCCATCGCTCAGTGTCCGCCGTGCAGATGCTGCTGCAACTGCGAGGCGATGCTCAGCGCGATCGCCTCCGGGCCGTCGCCGCCCAGCGGCAGGCCGATCGGCGAATGCAGGCGCGGCAGCAGCGAGTCGCGTGCCGAGGCCGGCAACACCCGGAACAGGTCCTCGCGCCGCCGCGTCGGCCCCAGCAGGCCGACGAAACCGATGCCCTGGCCGCCGCTGGTTTCGGCCAGATGCTCCAGCGCCTCGCGATCGAGTTCGAAATGGTGGTGCATGACCAGCGCCGCGTTGTGCGCGCGCGCGGTCGCCAGCGCCTGCGCCGGGCTGCGCGCGAGTGCGTGATCGGCCAGCGCGCCCAGCCCGGACCAGCGCGGGCGGCGCTCGACCAGGGTCGTCATCCAGCCCAGCGTGCGCAGCAGCGGCAACAGCGTCGGGGTTTCCGGGCCGCCGCCGAACACCAGCACCGACGGCGGCGCGGCGATTTCCAGTTTCCATTCGCCCGGCGCATCGGCCGGCCATGGCGGCGTGTTCACCGGCAAGGTCCAGCGCAGGCGCTCCTCGCCGACCGCGGCCGAGACCGCGCCTGCGCCGCGAATGTCCAGACGCAGATCGCCGTGGCCGCGTTGCCATTCATCGATCAGCGCCGGCCATCCGCGCAGCGCCGCCAGTGGCAGCAGCGCCAGCCGCAGGCGGCCGCGGCAGCCGACCGCGGAACCGGCGAACAGGTCCTCGTCGCTGCGCGTGTCGATATCCATCCATTCGATGCCCTGCGACTGCGCGGCCTCGGTAGCGCGCAGTTCGATGTCCGGCTCGATGCAGCCGCCGCTGAGCCAGCCGATCTGGCCCTCGCGCGCGCCGAACAGCGCCAGCGCGCCGGGGCGCACATACGTGGAGCCTTCAGTTTCCAGCACCACCGCCAGCGTGGCCGGATCGCCGCGCGCGGCGGCGGCGGCGCTGGTTTCGATCACCGCGCGCATCCCGCCGGAGGCGAGGCGCGGTGCGGGGGACGGTTCCGGCGAGTCGGCCATGTGCGGCGCCCATGCGCGGTGGATGGGCCGAGTCTAGAACGATCGCGGCCACCGCCGCACGCTTCGTTCACAACCGGGCCGGCGCGCTGCAGTTTTGGGCAAGCCTTCGCGACGGCCGTTTGCGCAGCAAATGCCTGCATGCAAGCGCGATCGACAAAAGCCGCGGCCGCCGGTGCGCCGCGACGGTGCCGATCCGGCCGCTCGCGCCAGGAGTTTTCGGCAAGCATCGCGCGCGGTGAACCGGGCGATCGCCGTCAAGCACGCGGAAATCGCGACCTTCGCGTTATGGCGACGCGGCGTCGGCAAGAGTAGGCTCGAACCACCCCAGCCGTCGCCAGGGAATCCGCATGAAGCTCAACGTCAATGGCATCGAGCACGATATCGATGCGCCGCCCGACATGCCGCTGCTGTGGGCGCTGCGGGATCTGATCCATCTCACCGGAACCAAGTTCGGCTGCGGCATCGCCCAATGCGGCGCCTGCACCGTGCATGTCGATGGCTCGCCGCGACGCGCCTGCGTCACTCCGGTGTCCACGCTGGAAGGCAAGAAGATCCTCACCATCGAAGGCCTGTCCAAAGACGGCAGCCATCCGGTGCAGCGCGCCTGGGCCGAGATCGACGTGGTCCAGTGCGGCTACTGTCAGTCCGGACAGATCATGTCCGCGGCGGCGTTGCTGGCGAAGATTCCCGCGCCGAGCGATACCGATATCGATCAGGCCCTGTCCGGCAACATCTGCCGCTGCGGCACCTATCCGCGCATCCGCGCGGCGGTGAAGCGCGCGGCCGAACTCGGCGCCGGCCATGCGGTCGCCGCCGCGCCGTCGGATCTGCCCTCGATGCTGTTGCCGTCGGTGACCGTGCCGGCGCGGACGGCCTGATCGCGACACCCCTACGCCGGGCGGCGCGTCGATGCGCCGCGCCCGTCACGCGTTTGCAAGGAGATGTCCGTGAACACCCTTGACCTGGATGCGCCCTCGCGGCGTCGATTCATCAAAAACACCGCCTTGATCGGCGGCGGCCTGGTGATCGGTTTCGTCGTGCCCGGCGCGAAACGTTTCGCCGAGGCCGCGCCCGCGCAGGCCGCGGCGGTATCGGCCGGCTTCGTGCCCAACGCGTTCTTGCGCGTGGGCGCCGACGACACCGTCACCGTGCTGCTGTCGCATTCGGAAATGGGCCAGGGCATCTGGACCGGTCTTGCGATGTTGATCGCGGAAGAGCTCGACGCGGACTGGTCGAAGATCAAGGTCGAACACGCGCCGGCCGACGACGCGTATGCGCACACCATGTTCCACATGCAGATGACCGGCGGCTCGACCAGCACCTGGACCGAGTTCGACCGCTACCGTCAGGCCGGCGCCACCGCGCGTGCGCTGCTGGTCGCGGCCGCGGCGCAGCGCTTCGGCGTGCCGGCCGATCAGGTGCGCACCGAGAAGGGCGTGGCCATCGCCGGCGATCAGCGCGCCAGTTACGGCGAACTCGCCGCCGCCGCGGCCAAGCTGCCGGCGCCGGCCGCGGCGCCCGCGCTCAAGCAGGCCAAGGACTGGACGATCATCGGCAAATCCACGCGCCGCCTGGACGGCCCGGAGAAGATCACCGGCCGCGCCAAGTTCGGCATGGACGTGCAGTTCGACGGCTTGATGACCGCGGTGGTGGCGCGCTCGCCGGTGTTCGGCGGCACGGTCAAATCCTTCGATGCCGGCAAGGCCAAGGCGGTGCCGGGCGTGCGCGATGTGGTGCAGGTGCCCAGTGGCGTGGCGGTGATCGCGGATCATTATTGGGCGGCCAAGCAAGGTCGCGATCTGTTGGTCATCGACTGGGATCTCGGCCCCAATGCGGGCCTGGACAGCGGCAAGCTGCGCGAGGAATTCCGCCGTCTTGCCGCCACTGAAGGCGCCGTCGCCAGTCAGGCCGGCGATGTCAAAGGCGCGCTCGGCAAAGCGGCGAAGACGCTGGAAGCCGAATACAACGTGCCGTATCTGGCGCACGCGCCGATGGAGCCGCTCAACTGCACGGTAAAGGTCGAGGGCGGCCGCTGCGAGATCTGGACCGGCACTCAGTTCCAGACCATGGATCAGAAGATCGCCGCGGAAATCCTCGGCATCAAACCCGATAAGGTGAAGATCCACACCATGTTCCTCGGCGGCGGCTTCGGCCGGCGCGCGACGCCGACCTCCGACTTCGTGCGCGAAGCCGTGCACGTGGCCAAGGCCGCGGGCAAGCCGGTCAAGACGGTGTGGTCGCGCGAGGACGATGTGCGCGGCGGTTATTACCGGCCGATGTATCTGCAGCAGGCCCGCATCGGCGTCGACGCACAGGGCATTCCGGTGGCATGGCAGCATGTGATGGTCGGCCAGTCGATCCTCGGCGGCACGCCGTTCGAGTCGGCGATGGTCAAGAACGGTATCGACGCGACCTCGGTCGAAGGCGTGGCCGATTCGCCGTACATCAAGGGCCTGAAGGATCATCGCGTCGATCTGCATTCGCCCAAGACCGGTATTCCGGTGCTGTGGTGGCGTTCGGTCGGCCACAGCTACAACGCGTTCGTGATGGAGAGTCTGGTCGATGAACTCGCGCACGCGGCCGGCCAAGACCCGGTGGCGTATCGGCGCACTTTGCTGAAAGATCATCCGCGCCATCTGGCGGCCTTGAATCTGGTGGCGGAGAAATCCGGCTGGGGTTCGAAACTGCCCAAGGGCCGCGCGCGCGGCGTGGCGGTGCACGAGTCGTTCAAGAGCTACATCGCCCAGGTCGCCGAAGTGTCGCTGATCGATTTGCCCGGCGGCGGCCACGGCATCCGCGTGGACCGTTTCGTCTGCGCGATCGATTGCGGCCTTGCGGTGAATCCCGACGGCGTGCGCGCGCAGATGGAATCGGGCATCAACTTCGGCCTGGGCGCGGCGCTGCACAGCGCGGTGACCTTCAAGGACGGGCGCGTGCAGGAATCCAATTACCACGACTACCGCGTGTTGCGTCTGGATGAAGCGCCGAAGATCGAGGTGCACATCGTGACCAGCGCCGGTGAAATGGGCGGCGCCGGCGAACCGGGCACCGCGCCGGTCGCCGCCGCGGTCGCCAATGCGGTGTTTGCGCTGACCAAGCAGCGGCTGCGCGAACTGCCGCTGCGGCTGGCCTGAGGAGACGACGATGCGAGCATTAGCTTTTGCCCTGCCGGCGCTGGCCCTGATTCCGATCCTGGCGGTGTTCAATGCCGGCTCCAAGCCGGCCCCGCCGACCGATGCGCGCGCGGTCGCCGCGTTCGCCACGGTGCAGAAAGTGTTCCAGCACCCGCGCTGCCAGAACTGCCACATTCCCGGCGACAGCCCGCTGCAGTTCAACGCCGGCCTGCCGCATGCGATGGGCGTGGTGCGCGGGCCCGAAGGCAAGGGCGCGGCCGGTCTGCCGTGTTCGACCTGCCACGGCGAAGCCAATCTTCCCGCCAGCTACGGCGCCAACGCGCCGCCGGGCGCGCCGCATTGGCAGCTGCCGCCACCGCAACACAAGATGGCCTGGATCGGCCTGCCGGCGCCGAAGCTGTGCGCGCTGATCAAGGACAAGAGCAGCAACGGCGGCCGCGATTTCGCCGCGCTGATCAAGCACGTCAGCGAAGACAAGCTGGTGCTGTGGGGCTGGGCGCCGGGCGGCGCGCGCGAACCGGTGCCGGTGCCGCATCCGCAGTTCGTAGAGGCGTTCAAGACTTGGGCGGATGCGGGTGGGCCTTGTCCCAGGCAGTGAGGCTGCGGTGGCTAAGGACATCCCGCGATAAAGCCCCTCTCCCGCTCGCGGGAGAGGGAATCAATCGTGGTTACGCTTCACTTTCGCAGGCGGGAAGCGCGAATCACGGATGCGGACTGTCGCAAGCCTCATCCCCGCAAGCCACCGCCTCGATCTGCAAGGTGCAATGCTCGATCCCATAACGCTCATCGAGCAATTTCGCCAACTCCCGCCGCAACGCCTCGCCGTCCACGCCTGATTCGACCACCAGATGCGCGGTCATCGCCGGCGTGCTCGATCCCAGCGACCACACATGCAGGTCGTGCACGTCGCTGACGCCGTCGGCCGAGGACAGCACCGCGCGTACCGCGTCCAGGTCGATGCCGCGCGGCACGCCTTCCATCAGCACGTTGCCGGCCTCGCGCAGCAGCGTCCATGTGCGCGGCAGCACCCACAGGCCGATCAGCACGGCCAGGATCGGATCGACCACGGTCCAGCCGGTCAGGCGGATCACGATCGCGCCGGCGATCACCGCCACCGAGCCGAGCATGTCGCTCCACACTTCCAGATACGCGCCTTTCATGTTCAGGCTCTCGCCGCTGCCGGCGCTGAGCAGGCGCATTGCGATCAGATTGATCGCAAGGCCCAGGGACGCGATCACCAGCATGCCGGTGGTCGCGATCTGCGGCGGCTGGCTGAAGCGCCCGACTGCTTCCCACAGGATGTACGCGGCCACCGCGAACAACATCAGGCCGTTGGCCATCGCGCCCATCGCTTCCATGCGCACGTAGCCGAAACTGCGTTTGGCGTCGGCCGGTTTGCGGCTCAGCCGCACCGCGGTCAAGGCGATCATCAGGGCCAGGGTGTCGGTGCCCATGTGCGCGGCATCCGACAACAGCGCCAGGCTGTTGGTGAGGAAGGCGCCGATGACTTCGGCGATCAGGAAGCCACCGGTCAGGCCCAGCGCCCACCACAGCGGGCGCTCGTGACGGATCGCGGTGGTGCCGTGGTCGTGTCCACTGCCCATGTCGATTCTCCCGGTTGCGGGCCGCCACGACAGCGGCGGCCCATTGAAACGCAGCGCGCGTGAGCGGCGCGCCATCGAGATAGAGGACCGCCGTTACCGGCGGTCCGTGAAGTGCGCCGTCAGTGCGCGGGTGCGATCTGGGGCGGCGATCGCGGCGCCGGTTCGCGCTCGCGTTCTTCCGCGTCGTTGCGATGCAGCCAGCGGTACAGCACCGGCAGCACCAGCAAGGTCAGCAGAGTCGAAGAGACGATGCCGCCGATCACCACCGTCGCCAGCGGCCGCTGCACTTCCGAGCCGGCGCCGACGTTGAAGGCCATCGGGATGAAGCCCAGGGAGGCCACCAGCGCCGTCATCAGCACCGGCCGCAGACGGCCGAGCGCGCCATCGACGATGGCGTTGTCGAGCGGGTCGCCTTGCTCGCGCAATTTGCGGATGAAGGCGATCATCACCAGGCCATTGAGCACGGCCACCCCGGATAGGGCGATAAAGCCGACACCGGCCGAGATCGACAACGGAATCCCGCGCAAGGCCAGCGCGATCACCCCGCCGGTCAGCGCCAGCGGCACGCCGCTGAACACGATCGCCGCGTCCTTGGCCGAACCGAAAGCCATGAACAACAAGGCGAAGATCAGCACCAGGGTCACCGGCACCACGATCGCCAGACGCTGGCTGGCCGAGATCAATTGCTCGAAGGTGCCGCCGTAGCCGATCCAATAGCCCTCCGGCAATTTCACTTCGGCATCGATGCGCTGACGCAACTCGCCGACGAAACCGCCCAGATCGCGATCGCGCACGTTCGCCGTCACCACGATGCGGCGCTTGCCGTTTTCGCGATTGATCTGGTTAGGGCCGAGCACCGACTTGATCTTGGCGACCTCGCGCAGCGGCACCGTGCGCGGCGCGCCGGCGAGCCAGGTGGCATCGCGGCTGGATTCATCGCGATCGCCGCTGGCGGCCGGCAACGGGATCGGCAGATCGGCGAGCGCGGCCGGGTCCTGGCGCAAACCTTCGGGCAGACGAACCACCAAGTCGAAACGGCGGTCGCCTTCGAACAACTGCCCGGCGACCTCGCCGCCCACCGCGGTCGCCACCGCGTCCTGCACCGCGACCGGGTTGAGGCCGTACACCGCCAGCGCGCGCGGATCGGGCTCGATGCTCAGCATCGGCAGACCGGTGACCTGTTCGGTCTTGATGTCGGCCGCGCCGGGCACGCGCTTGGCCACCGCCTCGATGCGCTGCGCGACTTTGAGCAACTGCTGCAGATCGTCGCCGTAGACCTTGACCGCGACATCGGCGCGCACGCCGGAGATCAACTCGTTGGTGCGCATCTGGATCGGCTGGGTGAACTCGAAGTTGCTGCCGGGCAGGGTGCCGGCGATGGCCTGGATTTCCTCCATCAGCGCCGCCTTGGGTTTGCCCGGATTGGGCCAGCGCTCGCGCGGCTTGAGCATCAGGAAGGTATCGGCCACCGACGGCGGCATCGGGTCGCTGGCGACTTCGGAGGTGCCGATCTTGCTGAAGACGCGTTCGACTTCGGGCATGGCCATGAACGCCTGCTCCATCGTCTTCTGCATCGTCACCGACTGGGTCAGGCTGGTGCCGGGGATGCGCATGGCCTGCACCGCGACATCGCCTTCGTCCAGGCTCGGGACGAACTCGGTGCCCATGCGAGTGGCCAGCAAACCGCTGACGATCACCAGCGCGGCGGTGCCGGCGACCACGATCGCGCGGCTGCGCAGCGCCCAGGCCAGCGCCGGCTCGTAGCGGCGCTTGATCCAGGCCATGGCGCGGTTTTCTTTCTCCGCCACCTTGCCGCCGAGGAAGATCGCCACCGCCGCCGGCACGAAGGTCAGCGACAACAGCATCGCGCCGGTCAGCGCCAGCACCACGGTGATCGCCATGGGATGGAACATTTTTCCTTCGATGCCGCTGAGCGCGAAGATCGGCAGATACACCGCGGTGATGATGCCCAGGCCGAACAGGCTGGGGCGGATCACTTCGGCGGTGGCCGAGGCGGTGAGGTCGTGGCGCTCCTCGTCGCTCATCTGCCGGCCGAGCAGATGCTGTTGCTCGCCGAAACGGCGCAGGCAGTTCTCGATGATGATCACCGCGCCGTCGACGATCAGGCCGAAGTCCAGCGCGCCCAGGCTCATCAGATTGCCCGACACGCCGCCGCGGACCATGCCGGTGATGGTGAACAGCATCGCCAGCGGAATCACCAGCGCGGTGATCAGCGCGGCGCGGAAGTTGCCCAGCAGCAGGAACAGCACCGCCACCACCAGCAAGGCGCCTTCGACCAGGTTCTTCGACACCGTGGCGATGGTGCGATCGACCAGCGAGGTGCGGTCGTACACGGCGTTGGCGCTCACGCCCTTGGGCAGGCTGGCGTTGGCCGCTTCCAGTTTGCTTGCGGCGGCTTGCGAGACGTCGCGGCTGTTGGAACCGACCAGCATGAAGACCGTGCCCAGCACGACTTCATGGCTGTTCTGGGTGGCCGCGCCGCTGCGCAGTTCCGGGCCTTCGCCGACCTGAGCCACGTCGCGCACGCGGATCGGCACGCCGTCGCGGCGGTCGAGCACGATCTCGCCGATCGCATCAGGTTTGGCGATCTGTCCCGGCACGCGCACCAGGAACTGCTCGCCGTTGCGTTCGATGTAACCGGCGCCGACGTTCTGGTTGTTGGCCGCCAGCGCCGCGACCACGTCGCGCTGGGTCAGGTTCAACGCGCGCAATCGCGCCGGGTCGGGCGTGATGTGGATCTGCCGCGCGTAGCCGCCGATGGTGTTGACCTCGGTGACGCCGGGCGTGTTGCGCAACTGCGGGCGGATCACCCAATCCTGCAGCGTGCGCAGATCGGTCGCGGTGTAGGCCGAACCGTCGGGCTTGCGCGCCTTGGGATCGGCATCGACCGTGTACATGAAGATCTCGCCCAGGCCGGTCGCGGTCGGGCCGAGTTCGGGTTCCAGGCCGGCCGGGATCTGCGACTTCACCTGCTGCAGGCGCTCGGCGACTTGCTGCCGGGCGAAGTACAGGTCGGTGCCGTCCTTGAACACCACGGTGACTTGCGAAAGACCGTAGCGCGAGAGCGAGCGCGTGTAATCGAGTTTGGGCAGGCCCGCCAACGCGGTCTCGATCGGAAAGGTCACCCGCTGTTCGGCCTCCAGCGGCGAATAGCCGGGCGCCTGGGTGTTGATCTGCACCTGTACGTTGGTGATGTCGGGGGTGGCGTCGATCGGCAGCTTGCCGAAGCTCCACACGCCCACGGCGATCAGCGCCAGAGTCAGCGCGAGCATCAGCCAGCGATGGCGGATGGCGAAGCGCAGGATGCGTTCGAGCGCGCCGGGGCTGGCATCGGCGGATGGGTTGGCGCGGGGCTCAGTGTTCATGCGAGGCCCCGGCTTTTTCGATGTCGGCCTTGATCAGGAAGCTCTGTTCGACCACGACCTGTTCGCCGGCCTTCAAGCCCGAAAGCACTTCCACGCGTTTAGCATCGCGGCGGCCCAGCTTCACCGGCCGCGCGCTGTAGCGCTCGCCTTCGCGCACGAACACGACCTCAAAGTCGTCCATCCGCTGCAACGCGGTCAGCGGCACCGCCAGCGCCACCGGCTGCTGTTCCACGGTGACGCGCGCGCGCACTGCCGAACCCGGACGCCACAGACCATCGGCGTTCTTGATCGAGGCGCGCGCGACCGTGCTCTGGCTGGCGGTGGCGGTGCCGGGCAGGATGCGATCGAGCGTGGTGTCCACACCGCTGTCCTCGCCCATGCGCATCACCGTGACCGGCAGGCCCGGACGCAGGTGCGAGGCGTCGGCGCCGAACACGTGCAGATCGACCCACAGCGTGGACAGATCGGCGATCTCGAACAGCGCCGTGCCTTCCACCGCGACCTCGCCGACCGAGGCGTTGCGCGCCAGCACCACGCCGGAGATCGCCGTGGCGATGCTGTAGGTGGTCAGGCTCAGATTGCTGTCGATGGTGGCCAGCGTCTGCCCGGCGCTGACGCGGTCGCCGACGTTGGCGCGCAGCGAGCGCACCGGCCCGGGATAGCGCGCGGTGATGCGCGCGACATGGCCTTCCAGCGGCGTGATCAGGCCTTGCACTTCGTGTTCGTCGGCGACCGTGCCGGGGCCGGCGGGCGCCACGCCGATGCCGGAGCGGCGCGCGATCTCGTTGCGGATCACCGTGCTTTCGGCTTTTTCTTCCTCGCCTTCGCCGTGCTCGGCGCCTTGATCGGCGCCGCCTTGTTCGGCGTGGTCGCCTTCGATCTTCTTCGCGGCCGCTGCGGTTTGTTCCGGTGTCTTGTCCGCGCCGCCGCAGGCGCTAAGACTCAGGGCCAGCAGGCCCGCGGCGATCAACAATTCGGGCTTCATGGGCGGGCTCCTGCGGGATGGGGCGATGCGGCGAGAAACGACTCGCCGGTGAGACGCTGGATTTCGATCAGCGCCAGTTGCGCGTCGAGCGCGGTGTCCAGGCGCTGTTTGCGCACGGCCACGCTTTCGGCCTGCAACAGGGCCAGTTCCAGATAGCTGATGGCGCCGGCGCGGTAGGCGTATTCGGCGGCTTTCTCCGCGCGTTCCAGGCGCGGCAGCACGTCGTCCTTGAGCCGCGTAACTTCCAGCGCGCCGACCCGGTAGCGGCCGTGCGCTTCGACCAGGGTCGAGTACAGCGACATGCCCTTGGCTTCGCGTTCGGTCTCCAACATCGCCAGTTCCGCCTGCGCGCCGCGGATGCCGGGCTCGGCGCGGTCGCGCGCGCCCAGCGGCATGGCGACGCTGCCGATCAGGGCCATGTCGCTGCCGTCCTGCAGGCGGCGCACGCCGAGTTGCCAGCTCAGATCGGGCGTGGCCTGGCTCTGGGCCAGACGCACACGCGCCTCACCGATGCGGCGCGCGTCGTTGAAGCGCGCCAGTTCCGGCGTGCGTTCGAGCAGGCTCGCCAGCGCGGCGGTGTCCTGGATCGGCGCCAGCGCATAGGGATCGCCGGCCACCGTGGCGAAGCCGGGATCGCGTTCGCCCCACAGCGCCGCCAGATGCTGGCGCGCGGCCAGCAGCGATTGCTCGCCGCGGCTGCGTTCCAGTTCGGCGCGCGCCTGCGCGGCCTGCGCGGTCAGCAGCCCGGATTCCGGCGAGGCGCCGGCTTCCAGGCGCTGGCGCGCGGCGGCGACGCTGCGCTTGCGCTGGGCGATGTCGAACTGGGCCAGCTCGATGCGGCGCTGCGCGGCGACGATGGCCAGATAGCGGCGGGCGGTTTCGGCCAGCAAGTCCAGGCGCCGGCCTTCGCGATCGACCGCGAGCGCATCGATGCGGCTTTGCGCGAACGCGCGGCGCGCGTCGAGCTTGCCGCCGCGTTCGAACACCGAGGCCAGGCTCAGGGTGATTTCGGCGCCGCTGATGCCGCTGACCGCGCCGGTGCCGAGCACGTTGTCCACCGCCAGGCCGGCGACCAGGGCCGGTTTCTGCGCGGCGATGTCGCGCTCGGCCTGCAGCACCGAGCGTTGATCGCCGAACAAGCGCAGGTCCGGATGGCTGTCGCCGATGCGCGCGTAGGCATCGTCGAGGGTGAACGCCGAACCGGCGCGCGGCGCGGCGGGCGCGTTCGCCGCAGCGAGCGTGCCGGGTGGAGAAGCTGAAGCAAGGGGCGGCCGCGCCTGTGCAGAAAAGCACAGCGCAGCCGTCAGGGCGGCCAAAGCCGCCGGACGCAAACGCATGGGGTATCTCCTGGATCGCTGAAGACGCCGGCGCGGTCGCAAAGCGACGGCACACGCACGGCGAGGACGGGCGTCAGCCCGGGCCGGCGCGGGGCCGGCAGCGGATCAGGCGGAGATGGGTGGGCGGAACGGCACCACGGTCGGGGTCGGCACGAACGCGGTGGAATGCGCCGGCAACGCCTGCGCGGTGGCGGGGGCGAGCAGGCCCAGGTCGATGCGCGGCAACAACGCGGCCTGCATCGCGCAGCAATGGCTCAGGTGCCATCGCGAGTCGCCGCAGCCGTCGGGATCGTGCCGCGGTTGGCCGTCGGCGTGGCGATCGCCTTCGTGCTGCAGCGCCGTGGCCACGCTCGGCGCCAGTTCGCCGATCTCGCTGGCGAACGCCAACACCGGCTTGACCAGCATCACCGCGATCAACACGGCGAAGACCAGATAGCGCGAGGCAGCGGCGAGGGCGGACGGACCGGGCATGCGGCGATGATAGGAGCCGCCGCCGCCGCAATACAATTTCAGCCTTGCCGGCATCGTTCAGGTGCCGCCATGCATCCATTGGCCGGATTGCGCATCGCGCCGGCGCGCCGCTGCCGCCATAATCCGCGCCGCGCGGCAGGACGCTCAGCAGATGGACGCGGTTTCGTCCACCAGGATAGGCAAGGGCGATGCAGTACCCGCGTCACATCCTGTGCCTAATCTGCGCGCGGATTACGCAGTTTCGCGGTACAGGGGGTTTAGCAGTGAAGGTTGTGACCAAGCCGGCGCGTATCGTCGCCGCTGGCCTGTGGGCGCGCCGGGCGGTCCGCGCATCCGCGCGCGTCGTGCTCGGCGCGAGCCTGGGTTTGAGCGTGTTGCTGGCCGGATGCGGTTCCGGCGAATCCTCCAAGGCGCCGTCGGCCGCATCGGCTCAGGCCGAAGCGGCGGCCGCGCCGTTGCCGCCGGCCTTGACCGAACTCGACGCTGACGGCCTGCGCGCCCGCGCCGCGCAGGCGTTGCGCGAACAGCGCATCCACACCCCGGCCGGCGACAGCGCGGTCGATTACTACCTGGCGCTGCGCGACAAAGAGGCGGGCCAGATCGATGTGATCAGCGCGCTCAGCGAATTGCAGCCGTATGTGGTGATCGCCGGCGAGCAAGCCTTGCTCGACGACGATCTGGCCGAATCCAAGCGCCTGCAGGATCTGCTCGCGCGCATGGATCCGCAGGCGCCGGCCTTGCCGCGCCTGCGCGAAGGCCTGCGCGCCGCCGGCGCCGCGCGCGAACGCAAGGCGCGCGAGGAAACCGAGCGGCTGATGGCCGAACGCACCGACGCCAGCGCCGCGCGCGCGTTGTCGGCGCAGCGCGAACGCACCGCCGCGGCCAACACGGCGATGAAAGCCGCCGCCGCGGCCAGCGCCCAGGCTGCCGACGAAGCCGCGGCCCAGGCCAGCACCCCGGCCGCGCCGGTGCCCGG
>NZ_JBFRDR010000029.1:0-59294 GCF_052113885.1 Lysobacter sp. TAB13
GACCAGGGCCAGGCGGGCGACAACGCCGGTCTGCTGCTGCGCGGCACCAAGCGTGACGACGTGGAGCGCGGCCAGGTGCTGTGCAAGCCGGGTTCGATCAAGCCGCACACCGACTTCGAAGCCGAAGTGTATGTGCTGTCGAAGGACGAGGGCGGCCGTCACACCCCGTTCTTCAAGGGCTACCGTCCGCAGTTCTACTTCCGCACCACCGACATCACCGGCGCTTGCGAGCTGCCGGAAGGCGTCGAGATGGTGATGCCGGGCGATAACGTGAAGATGGTGGTGTCGCTGATCAACCCGGTGGCGATGGACGAAGGCCTGCGTTTCGCGATTCGCGAAGGCGGCCGTACCGTCGGCGCGGGCGTGGTGGCGAAGATCATCAAGTGACGAACTGACCCGTGCGCGCCCAGGCGCGCACGGCTTTGTCAGTTCGTCATCCCCGCGAAAGCGGGGATCCAGAGACGAGGAAGAGCCCCCGAAGTCCGGTGCCCCTCCTCATCGAAGGCCAAGATGCTCAAAGCGGCAATCCCCCGGATCGCCGCCAGCAACAAAGAAACCCGCGACGGGCCCAGCCCGTCGCCGGTTTTCTCAACCGCAGTCCCCCGACCGCGATTGAGAAAACCGGTAGTCCAAGCCCGGCCCGGAGAGGGCAGGGGCCGTATTCATCGTCCGGAAGGCGGGTGCTTGCACTCTCCGATCGGATGCATGTAGAATGCGCGACCACCGTGCCACCCCTGTTTATTCCGGGGCGGCGCAACCAGCGAAATGAGGAGCAGGATGCGCCTCGTATTCGCCAGACAGGGACATGTCGCACGGCAGCGCTCCATACGTTCTGGGCCCTCGGGCATCCAAAGAACGCTAAATGGAGCCATTCGTGCGTTTTATTCCGTCTGGGCGGGCCGGGAAACCGGGCCGCCTTAGCTTTTCCAGGCAAGGAAGCTCCGGGGCGAGGGTGTTGCTCTGGAGTGTTTGCGTTTTCGTGGGGTCGGCGCACCCAGAAGCCGTCCCGTCGCTCTTTTAACCAAGGAATTCCGTCATGGCGGACCAAAAGATCCGGATCCGGCTCAAAGCGTACGATCATCGTCTGATCGACCGCTCGGCCAGCGAGATCGTCGAGACGGCCAAGCGGACCGGCGCGCAAGTGCGCGGCCCGATCCCGCTGCCGACCAAGATCGAGCGCTACACCGTTCTCGTCTCCCCGCACGTCGATAAAGACGCGCGCGACCAGTACGAGACCCGCACGCACAAGCGCGTGCTCGACATCGTAGACCCCAACGACAAGACCGTGGACGCGCTGATGAAGCTCGAACTCGCGGCTGGCGTTGATGTCCAGATCAAGCTGACCTGAGGCACCCACTATGACCGCGAAGAAATATTCGTTGGGCATCGTCGGTCGCAAGGCCGGCATGAGCCGCTTCTTCACTGAAGACGGCAAGTCGGTTCCGGTGACCCTCATCGAGGCGACCCCGAACCGTATTACCCAGATCAAGACCACGGAAACCGACGGCTACAGCGCCGTGCAGGTGACCGTCGGCGTGCGCCGCGCGGCGCTCGTCAACAAGCCCGAAGCCGGTCACCTCGCCAAGGCGAAGGTCGAAGCAGGCCGCGGCTTGTGGGAACTGCGCGTGGAAGACGACAAGATCAACGCTTTCGAAGTGGGCGGCGAAATCAAGGCCGACATCTTCGAAGTGGGCCAGATCGTCGACGTCCAGGGCATCACCAAGGGCAAGGGCTTCCAGGGCACGATCAAGCGCTGGAACTTCAGCATGGGCGATGCGACGCACGGTAACTCGCTGTCGCACCGCTCGCCGGGTTCGATCGGCCAGCGCCAGACGCCGGGTCGCGTTTTCCCGGGCAAGAAGATGTCCGGTCACATGGGCGCCGTCCAGCAGAGCACGCAGGGCCTGGAAGTGGTCAAGGTCGACGCTGAGCGCGGCCTGATCGCGATCAAGGGCGCCGTGCCGGGCGCTCCGGGCGGTGACGTGATCGTCCGCCCGTCGAGCAAGGGAGCATAACGATGGAACTTGCCATCAACGGTAGCGACAAGAAGCTGTCGGTTTCCGACGCCATCTTCGATCGCGAATTCAGCGAAGACCTGGTTCACCAGGTTGTTGTGGCCTACCGCAACGCGGGCCGCGCCGGCACCAAGGCGCAGAAGACGCGTTCGGAAGTCAACGGCACCACCAAGAAGTCGAAGAAGCAGAAGGGCGGCGGTGCGCGTCATGGCGCGCTGACGGCTCCGATCTTCGTCGGCGGCGGCGTGACCTTCGCGGCCAAGCCGCGCAGCTTCGCCCAGAAGGTGAACCGCAAGATGTACCGCGCGGCGATCGCTGCGATCCTGTCGGAATTGAACCGCCAGGGCCGCATCACCGTCGTCGAAAAGCTGGATATCGACTCGCCGAAGACCTCGGGCATGATCGCCATGCTCAAGTCGCTGGAAATGGGCCGTCGTCCGCTGCTCGTCACCGAGGAAGCGTCCGAGAATCTGTACCTCTCGGCCCGCAACCTGCCTTATGTGGAAGTCCGCGACGTGCAGGGACTCGATCCGGTGGCCCTCGTCGGCGCCGATTCGATCGTGTTCACCGCCGATGCGGTCAAGAAGATCGAGGAGTGGCTGGCATGAACGACGCCAAGCTCTACAGCATCATCCGCGCACCGCGCGTGTCCGAAAAGACCGCGCGACTGCAGGAAGTCTCCAACCAATACGTCTTCGAAGTGGCGACGGACGCTACCAAGGCCGACATCAAAGTCGCCGTGGAAAAGCTGTTCGACGTGAAGGTCGAGGCTGTCAATGTGGTCAACGTGAAGGGCAAGCAGAAAGCCTTCAAGAACCGCATGGGCCGTCGCGCCGACTGGCGCAAGGCGTACGTGAAGCTGGCCGATGGCCAGTCGATCGACGTGATGGCCAAGGCCTGAGGAAAGATCCATGGCATTGATGACTTTCAAGCCCACTTCCGCCGGTCGCCGCAATGCGGTCCGCGTCGTGACGCCGGGCCTGCATAAGGGCGCGCCGCACGCGGCGTTGGTCGAAAAGCAGAGCAAGAGCGGCGGCCGTAACCACCACGGTCGCATCACCACCCGTCACATCGGCGGTGGCCACAAGCAACATTACCGCATCATCGACTTCAAGCGCGACAAGGAAGGCATTCCGGCGCGCGTGGAGCGGATCGAATACGATCCCAACCGCACCGCGCACATCGCGCTGCTGTGCTACGTCGATGGCGAGCGCCGTTATATCATCGCCCCCAAGGGCCTGAAGGACGGCGATCAGGTGATCGCGGGCCGTGACGCCCCGATCCGCGTCGGCAACACGCTGCCGCTCACCAACATCCCGGTCGGCTCCACGGTGCATTGCATCGAAATGAAGCCGGGCAAGGGTGCTCAGCTCGCCCGCGCCGCCGGCGCCGGCGTGCAGCTGGTCGCTCGCGAGCAGGGCTACGCCACGCTGCGTCTTCGCTCCGGCGAAATGCGCAAGGTGCCGGTCGAGTGCCGCGCCACCATCGGCGAAGTCGGCAACGACGAGCACAGCCTCGAGAAGCTCGGCAAGGCCGGCGCCAAGCGTTGGCGCGGTATCAAGCCGACCGTTCGCGGCGCGGCCATGAACCCCGTCGATCACCCGCACGGTGGTGGTGAGGCGAAGGCTGGCCAGGGCAACCCGCATCCGGTCACCCCGTGGGGTGTTCCGACCAAGGGTTACAAGACGCGCAAGAACAAGCGCACCACGCAATTCATCGTGCGCGATCGCAGGGGTTAATCGGACATGGCACGTTCACTCAAGAAGGGCCCGTTCGTCGATCATCATCTGATGAAGAAGGTCGAAACCGCGGGCAACAACAAGAAGCCGATCAAGACCTGGTCGCGTCGTTCGATGGTGCTGCCGGAAATGGTTGGCTTCACGATCGCCGTCCACAACGGCAAGAATCACATCCCGGTGCTGGTCAACGAAAACATGGTTGGCCACAAACTTGGCGAGTTCGCTTTGACCCGTACGTTCAAGGGTCACGGCGGCGACAAGAAGTCGGGCAAGTAAGGAGATGACTATGGAAGCGAAAGCCATCCTGCGCACCGCGCGCATCTCCCCGCAGAAGGCCCGCCTGGTCGCTGACCAGGTGCGCGGTCTGTCCGCTGAGCGCGCCGTCAACCTGCTGAAGTTCTCGGACAAGAAGGCAGCTGCACTGATCCGCAAGGTCGTGGAGTCCGCCATCGCCAACGCCGAGAACAACCAGGGCGCTGACATCGACGAGCTCAAGGTCAAGACCATCATGGTGGACGAGGGTCCCGCACTGAAGCGCTTTATGGCTCGTGCGAAAGGCCGCGGCACCCGCATCCTCAAGCGCACCAGCCACATCACTGTGGTTGTGGGCGCGGGCAAGTAAGGCGGAGTCAGACAATGGGTCATAAAGTTCATCCGACCGGAATCCGCCTGGGCATCGCCAAGGACTGGAATTCCAAGTGGTTCGCCAACAAGAAGCAGTACGCCGAGTACCTGGCGGCTGACCTGAAGGTTCGCGAAATGCTTCGCAAGAAGCTGGCTCAGGCCGGCATCTCGAAGATCTTCATCGAACGTCCGGCGAACAACGCCCGCGTGACGATCCACACCGCCCGTCCGGGCGTGGTGATCGGCAAGCGCGGCGAGGACATCGAGAAGCTGCGTAAGGAAGTCAGCGCGCTGATGGGCGTTCCGGCGCACATCAACGTGACCGAGGTCCGCAAGCCGGAACTCGACGCGCAGCTCGTCGCCGAGTCGATCGCTCAGCAGCTGGAACGCCGCATCATGTTCCGCCGCGCCATGAAGCGCGCGGTCGGCAACGCGATGCGCCTGGGTGCCCTGGGCATCAAGGTCAACGTCGCCGGCCGTCTCAACGGCGCCGAAATCGCGCGTTCGGAGTGGTACCGCGAAGGTCGCGTGCCGCTGCACACGCTGCGTGCCGACATCGACTATGGCTTCGCTGAAGCCAAGACGACCTACGGCATCATCGGCATCAAGACCTGGATCTATAAGGGCGAAGTATTCGACTTCTCCCAAGTGGGCCAGGAGAAGCAGGACGATTCGCCGCGCAGCGATCGTGGTGACCGCGGCGACCGCGGTGATCGTAACGACCGTCCGGGCCGTCCTGCCCGCGAACAGAGGTAATCCGTCATGTTGCAACCCAAGCGAACCAAGTACCGCAAGGTACACAAGGGCCGCAATGATGGCCTGAGCTGGAGCGGCAACGCCGTCAGCTTCGGCGAATACGGCCTCAAGGCAACCGCGCACGGTCAGCTGACCGCGCGCCAGATCGAGGCGGCCCGCCGTTCGATCAGCCGTTACGTCAAGCGTGGCGGCAAGATGTGGATCCGCGTGTTCCCGGACAAGCCGATCACCAAGAAGCCGATCGAAGTCCGAATGGGCTCCGGTAAGGGCAACGTCGAGTACTGGGTCGCTCAGATCCAGCCCGGTCGCATGATTTACGAGATCGAAGGTGTGGCTGAAGACGTGGCGCGCGAAGCGTTCCGTCTGGCCGCGGCCAAGCTCTCGGTGACCACCACTTTCGTTACCCGGACGGTGCGCTAATGGAACTCAAGCAACTTCGTCAGAAGTCGGCCGATGAGCTCAAGGCTCATCTGGTCGAGCTGCATAAGGAGAGCTTCGCTCTGCGCATGCAGAAGGCCACCGGCCAGCTGGCCAAGACCCACGAACCCCGCCGCGTGAAGCGCGAGATTGCTCGCGTGAACATGCTGCTGGGCGAGAAGAAGTAAGGACCCGCCATGACCGACAACAATACAGACAAGGCGCTGCGCACGGTTGAAGGCCGGGTCGTCAGCAACAAGATGGACAAGACCGTCACCGTGCTGGTTGAGCGTCAGGTCAAGCACGCGCTGTACGGCAAGTACATCCGTCGCTCGACCAAGCTCCACGCCCATGACGCCGATAACGCCTGCAAAGAAGGCGACATCGTGCGGGTGAAGGAAATTGCTCCGATGTCCAAGACCAAGAACTGGAGCGTGGTTGAAATCGTCAGCCGCGCGGCCGTCTAAGAGGAGGCTGAACCATGATCCAGATGCAAAGCTACCTCGGCGTTGCCGACAACTCCGGTGCTAAGGAAGTGATGTGCATCAAGGTGCTCGGCGGCTCCAAGCGCCGTTACGCGCACATTGGCGACATCATCAAGGTCACCGTGAAAGACGCGATCCCGCGCGGCAAGGTCAAGAAGGGCGACGTCTACGACGCCGTCGTGGTCCGCACCCGCAAGGGTGTGCGCCGTCCGGACGGCTCGCTGATCCGCTTCGATGGCAACGCTGCGGTGTTGCTCAACAATAAGCATGAGCCGATCGGCACCCGTATCTTCGGACCCGTGACTCGCGAGCTTCGCTCGGAGAAGTTCATGAAGATCGTCTCGCTCGCGCCTGAAGTGCTCTGAGCAGAGGAACTAGACCATGAACCGTATCAAGAAGGGCGATCAAGTGATCGTCACCGCCGGCAAGGACAAGGGCAAGAAGGGCGATGTGGTGCGCGTGCTCGGCGACAAGGTCGTCGTGTCGAACATCAACATCATCAAGCGCCACACCAAGCCGAATCCGCAGGCCAACCAGCCGGGCGGCGTGATCGAGCGCGAAGCGCCGATTCACATTTCCAACGTCATGCTGTTCAACCCTGCCACCGGCAAGGGCGAACGCATCGGTTTCAAGATGCTGGAGGATGGACGCAAACTGCGTGTGTTCCGCTCCAGTGGTGAGGCGGTTGACGCCTGAGGAATGCTGAAATGACCACCCGGCTCGAAGAGTTTTACAAGAAAGAAGTGGTTCCGTCGCTGACCGAAAAGTTCGGCTACAAGAACCCGATGGAAGTGCCGCGCCTCGTCAAGATCACGCTGAACATGGGCGTGGGCGAAGCGGCCACCAACAAGAAGATCCTGGAAAATGCCGTCGCCGACATGACCAAGATCGCCGGCCAGAAGCCGATCGTGACCAAGTCCCGCGTGTCGGTGGCTTCGTTCAAGATCCGCGACGGCTGGCCGATCGGCGCCAAGGTCACCCTGCGCCGCGCCAAGATGTACGAGTTCCTGGACCGCCTGGTCAACATCTCGTTGCCGCGCGTGCGCGACTTCCGTGGTGTCTCCGGCCGTTCGTTCGACGGCCGTGGCAACTACAACATGGGCGTCAAGGAACAGATCATCTTCCCGGAAATCGATTTCGACCAAGTTGACGCCCTGCGCGGCATGGACATCGCGATCACCACGACCGCGAAGACCGACGCCGAGGCGAAAGCCCTGCTCGAAGCCTTCCGCTTCCCGTTCCGCAACTGAGTCTAGGATTGAACTATGGCTAAGACTTCCATGATCAACCGCGACATCAAGCGGACCAAGCTGGTGAAGAAGTACGCCGGCAAGCGCGATGCGTTGAAGAAGATCATCTCCAGCGACAGCGCTTCGTACGAAGACAAGGCCGAGGCGGTCATCAAGTTGCAGAAGCTGCCGCGCGATTCGTCGCCGAGCCGCCAGCGCAACCGTTGCGCCCTGACCGGTCGTTCGCGCGGCGTCTACAAGAAGTTCGGCCTGGGCCGCAACAAGCTGCGCGAAGCCACCATGCGCGGCGACGTGCCGGGCCTGCGCAAGGCAAGCTGGTAAATCTCTGGTACCATTACCGGCTTTCCCGGTTCCACCGCCGCGGCCCTCGGGTCGCGGCGGCGTTGTTGAAGCAACGTAACTAGCTGTATCTATTACTGAAATTCGCAATCCCGCGGATATCGGTGCTACTCATAGGTGATATTCAATGAGCATGACTGATCCCATCGCCGACATGCTGGTCCGCATCAAGAATGCGGCCGCTGTGCGCAAGCAGACGGTGAAAATGCCGTCGTCCAAGGTCAAGGTGGCTATCGCCGCCGTGCTGAAGGACGAGGGTTACATCCTGGATTCGCGCGTGACCGAAGTCGGTCCGGGCAAATCCGAACTCGAAATCTCGCTGAAGTACTACGAAGGCAAGCCGGTGATCGAGCGCCTCCAGCGCTACTCCCGTTCGGGCCTGCGCCAGTACCGCGGCAAAGACGGGTTGCCCAAGGTCCTCGGCGGCCTGGGTATCGCCATCATCTCCACCTCCAAGGGCATCATGACTGACGCGCAGGCGCGCCAGCAGGGCGTCGGTGGTGAAGTCCTGTGCTTCGTGGCCTAAGGGAGTAATCAGACATGTCCCGAGTTGCCAAGAAGCCGATCGCTCTCCCGAAGGGCGTCGAAATCAACATCCAGGCCGATACGGTCGTCGCCAAGGGCCCGAAGGGCTCGCTGTCGATCGGTAAGCCGGCCGCCATCAATCTGAAGGTCGAGAACGGCGAAGCCCTGTTCACGACCGAAGACGCGGCGCTGATCCCGCTGACCGGTACCCTGCGCGCCATCCTCGCCAACATGGTGAAGGGCGTGTCGGAAGGTTTCGAGCGCAAGCTCGAGCTGGTCGGCGTCGGTTACCGCGCCTCGATGCAGGGCGCCGATCTGAGCCTGGCTCTGGGTT
Source organism: Lysobacter sp. TAB13 (assembly GCF_052113885.1). Classification (NCBI taxonomy): domain Bacteria; kingdom Pseudomonadati; phylum Pseudomonadota; class Gammaproteobacteria; order Lysobacterales; family Lysobacteraceae; genus Lysobacter; species Lysobacter sp. TAB13. The sequence continues at coordinate 8,485 of NZ_JBFRDR010000029.1, forward strand.
TCTCCCATCCGGTTCTGTTCAAGGCCCCGGAAGGCATCACCATCGCGACCCCCACCCAGACCGAAATCGTGGTCCAGGGCGCGGACAAGCAGCGCGTCGGTGAAGTCGCCGCCAAGATTCGCGGTTTCCGTCCGCCGGAGCCCTACAAGGGCAAGGGCGTGAAGTACGCCGGCGAAGTCATCATCCGTAAGGAAGCCAAGAAGGCCTAACGGGTAGGGCGCCGGTCCCAGGGCCGGCGTCAAAACACCAAGCTTTCAGCTTTCGGAGATCAGAACATGAACAAGAACATCGCTCGTCTGCGTCGCGCCAAGTCGACCCGCTCGCACATCCGCAATCTCGGCGTCGCCCGTCTGACCGTGCTCCGCACCGGTCAGCACCTGTACGCCCAGGTCTTCACCGCCGACGGTTCCAAGGTCCTGGCCACGGCTTCGACCGTGCAGGCCGACGTCAAGGAAGGCCTGAAGAACGGCAAGAACGCCGAAGCCGCCGTCAAGGTCGGCAAGCTGATCGCCGAGCGCGCCAAGGCCGCGGGCATCGAGAAGGTCGCTTTCGACCGCTCGGGCTACCGCTACCACGGCCGCATCAAGGCGCTGGCCGATGCCGCGCGTGAAGGCGGTCTGCAGTTCTAATACGGCGTGCCGTATTCAGACTGGCAGCAGGCTTGAAAGCGTGGAGATTCGTCTCCACGCCTTTCGCACCGAACAGCTTCACCCGCCGACACGGGTTTGTGTCGGGCGCTTTGGCGGATTCCTGCCACTGCGCGGCACCCGAACCACTTCACAATCATAAGCGGCCACGCCGCAAATCCCTTTAATCAAAGAGACATCGAAATGGCAGACGATAGAGCCCCGCGGGGCCGCGACCGTGATCGCAACCGCGAAGAGATCGACGACGGCATGATCGAAAAGCTGATCGCGGTCAACCGCGTCAGCAAGACCGTCAAGGGCGGTCGCCAGTTCACCTTCACCGCGTTGACGGTGGTCGGTGACGGCAACGGCAAGGTCGGCTTCGGTTACGGCAAGGCGCGCGAAGTGCCGGTCGCGATCCAGAAGTCGATGGAATACGCCCGCAAGGCGATGAACAACGTGGACCTCAACGGCGGCACCTTGTGGCATGCCGTGAAGTCCGGCCATGGCGCTGCGCATGTGTACATGCAGCCTGCCTCGGAAGGTACCGGCGTGATCGCCGGCGGCGCGATGCGCGCCGTGCTCGAAGCGGTCGGCGTCAAGAACGTGCTGGCCAAGGCCACCGGTTCGCGCAACCCGATCAACCTGGTTCGCGCCACGCTGAAGGGTCTCACCGGCATGCACTCGCCGGCCAAGATCGCGGCCAAGCGCGGCAAGAAGGTGGAGGATCTCAACCATGGCTAAGGCTGCTAACAAGCCCGTCGAAGGCGGCACCGTCACGGTGCGCCTGGTCAAGGGTCTGCGTGGCTGTCAGTCGCGTCACCGTCTGTCGGTGAAGGCGCTCGGCCTGAACAAGCTCAACGACGTGCGGACGCTGAAAGACAGCCCGCAGGTTCGTGGCCTGATCAATACGGTCCACTACCTGGTTCAGGTCGAGGGCTAAGGAGAACATCATGCGTCTCAATACACTCAAGCCGGCTGACGGCGCCCGCGAAGACCGCAAGCGCGTCGGTCGCGGTATCGGTTCCGGCCTCGGCAAGACCGCCGGCCGCGGCCACAAGGGTTCTTTCGCCCGTTCGGGCAAGGGCAAGATCAAGGCCGGCTTCGAAGGCGGTCAGATGCCCATGCAGCGTCGTCTGCCGAAGATCGGCTTCCGCTCCAAGCTGAAGAACGATACGGCCGAAGTCCTGCTGTATCAGCTGGACAAGCTGGAAGCCGGCGAGATCGATTTCGCCGCGCTCAAGGCCGCGAAGCTCGTTCCGAGCAACGCCAAGCAGGCCAAGATCGTGAAGAAGGGCGAGCTGACCAAGAAGTTCGTGCTCAAGGGCGTGCTGGCCACGGCCGGCGCGAAGGCCGCGGTCGAAGCGGCCGGCGGCAAGGTCGAGGAGTAAGGGCTCAATGGCGCGCAGCGGCAACGCAATGGCTGGAATCGGCGGCGGACTCGGTAAGTTCACCGAGTTGCGTCAGCGTTTGCTGTTCGTCATCGGCGCGTTGGTCGTCTATCGCATCGGCAGCTACATCCCGGTGCCGGGTATTAACCCGGAGGCGATGGTCAAGTTCATGGAGACCAAGCAGGGCACCATCGTGGACATGTTCAACATGTTCTCCGGTGGCGCTCTGCACCGTTTCAGCCTGTTCGCGTTGAACGTGATGCCGTACATCTCGGCATCCATCATCGTGCAGCTGCTGGTGCAGATCGTGCCGAGCCTGAAAGCCATCCAGAAGGAAGGCGAATCGGGCCGTCGCAAGATCAACCAGTGGTCGCGCATGGGTGCGATTCCGCTCGCGGTGTTCCAGGCATGGGGCATCGCGGCGGGCCTGCAATCGAGCGTGGCGCCTGACGGTCTGCCGGTGGTGTACGCACCGGGCATGGGCTTCATCCTGACCGCCGTGATCGCACTGACCGCCGGCACCATGTTCCTGATGTGGCTGGGCGAGCAGATCACCGAGCGCGGTATCGGCAACGGCGTGTCGCTGATCATCTTCGCGGGTATCGTGGCGGGCCTGCCGGCCGCGGTGCTGCAGATGTTCGAGCAGATCCGCAACGGCGACATGAGCGCGATCGCGGCCATCGCCGTCATCGCCCTGGTGTTCGGCTTCACCTACCTGGTGGTCTTCGTCGAACGCGGCCAGCGCCGGATCACGGTCAACTACGCCCGTCGTCAGGGCGGTCGCAACGCCTACATGAATCAGGCGTCGTTCCTGCCCCTGAAGCTCAATATGTCGGGCGTGATCCCGGCGATCTTCGCTTCGAGCATCGTGATGTTCCCCGCCACCGCGGCGACCTGGTTCGCCCAGAGCAACAGCGGCAGCGGCGTGTCCGGCTTCCTCCAGCGCATGAGCCAGTGGCTCAGCCCGGGTGAACCGGTGCACATGATCCTGTATGCTGGTCTGATCATCGGCTTCGCGTTCTTCTACACGGCGCTGGTGTTCAATTCGCAGGAAACCGCCGACAACCTCAAGAAGTCGGGCGCGCTGATCCCGGGCATCCGCCCCGGCAAGGCCACCGCGGACTACGTTGATGGCGTGCTGACGCGGCTTACCGCGGCCGGCGCGATTTACCTGGTGATCGTCTGTCTCCTGCCGGAGATCATGCGTACCCAGCTCGGCACCTCGTTCTACTTCGGCGGCACCTCGCTGCTGATCGTGGTGGTCGTGATTATGGATTTCATCGCTCAAATCCAGGCTCATCTGATGTCGCATCAGTACGAGAGCCTGTTGAAGAAAGCGAATTTGAAGGGCGGCTCGCGCGGCGGTCTCGCGCGCGGGTGAGTCAGGACCGGTTCGCGCGCAAGAGTAGCGCGCGGGGCTGAGCAGGGCAGGTCATCGCATTGTTCAGCCAGTTCAGACTCGTCGCCGGAGCATGGGCACACTCCCCATGCCGTGGTTCCGTGGCACCTCTGGTGCCGCGGGGCTTCCTATTAACCCGAGACCTAGATATAATTTCCAGTTCACTCCGCCGGGATTAATCCGTCTCGGCCGCCAAATCAGTTGGAGATCGCCTTATGGCGCGTATTGCGGGCGTTAATTTGCCTGCCCAGAAGCATGTCTGGGTTGGCCTGCAAAGCATTTTCGGCATCGGCCGTACCCGTTCGAAGCAAATCTGCCAGACGGCAGGCGTGACTTCGACGACGAAGATCCGTGACCTGTCCGAACCCGAAGTCGAGCGCCTGCGCGCCGAAGTCGGCAAGTTCGTGGTCGAGGGCGATCTGCGTCGTGAGGTCGGCATCGCCATCAAGCGTCTGATGGACTTGGGCTGCTACCGCGGCCTGCGTCACCGCCGCGGCCTGCCGCTGCGTGGTCAGCGTACCCGGACCAATGCACGTACCCGTAAGGGTCCGCGCAAGGCCATCAAGAAGTAAGGGGACCTAGACCATGGCCAAGCCGGCAGCAGTCAAGACCAAGAAGAAGATCAAGCGCATCGTCACCGACGGTATCGCCCACGTCCACGCTTCTTTCAACAACACCATCATCACGATCACCGACCGCCAGGGCAACGCGCTCTCGTGGGCGACTTCGGGCGGCGCGGGTTTCCGCGGCTCGCGTAAGTCGACCCCGTTCGCCGCCCAGGTGGCAGCCGAAAAGGCTGGCCGTGCTGCGCTCGACTACGGCGTCAAGTCGTTGGAAGTGCGCATCAAGGGCCCGGGTCCGGGTCGCGAGTCCGCCGTTCGTTCCTTGAACAACGTCGGGTACAAGATCATCAACATCATCGACGTGACGCCCATCCCGCACAACGGGTGCCGTCCGCCGAAAAAGCGTCGCGTCTGAGGAGCTGAAGAAAAATGGCTCGTTATATTGGCCCCACCTGTAAGCTCGCTCGTCGCGAAGGCGCTGACCTCGGTCTGAAGTCTTCCGCGCGTGCGCTCGACTCGAAGTGCAAGCTCGAGCAAAAACCCGGCCAGCATGGCCCCACCGCCCGCAAGGGCAAGCTGTCCGACTACGCCACCCAGCTTCGCGAGAAGCAGAAGGTCAAGCGTATCTACGGTCTGCTGGAACGTCAGTTCCGCAACTACTACAAGAAGGCCTCGACCAAGAAGGGCAACACCGGCGAGAACCTGCTGCAGTTGCTGGAAACCCGTCTGGACAACGTCGTCTACCGCATGGGCTTCGCCGTGACTCGTCCGGCTGCCCGTCAGCTGGTCTCGCACCGCGGCGTCACGGTCAACGGCAAGTCGGTCAACCTGCCTTCCTATCAGGTCAAGGCCGGTGATGCGATCGCTCTGTCCGAGCGCGCCCAGAAGCAGCTTCGCGTGCAGGAATCCCTGACCGTGTCGTCGCAGATGGACCTGTCGCCGTCGTGGGTCGAAGTGGACAGCAAGAAGTTCAGCGGCGTGTTCAAGGCGGTTCCGGATCGTGCGGACCTGCCGGCCGACATCAACGAAGCGCTGATCGTCGAGTTGTACAGCAAGTAATAGTGCAGGGCATCCGCCGGCGTCCCTCGGGATTCCGGCGGAGAACCCGCAACCCAGGTCGGTGCGCCAGTCGCATCGGCCGCTCCCTCGATCCGAGGGGGCTCCAAGAGCTAAAGCCTCTCGCCGCCCCCCGGCCGAGGTCATTGGAGACACCGAAACATGACGGTTACCGCCAACCAGGTACTGCGCCCGCGCGGTCCGCAGATCGAACGCCTCGCCGGCAATCGCGCGAAAGTCGTGATTGAACCGTTGGAGCGCGGTTACGGCCACACGCTGGGCAACGCGCTGCGTCGCGTGCTGCTGTCGTCGATCCCGGGTTTCGCCATCACCGAGGTCGAAATCGACGGCGTACTGCATGAGTACACCACGGTCGAAGGTCTGGAAGAAGACGTGCTGGAAGTTCTGTTGAACCTCAAGGACGTCGCCATCCGCATGCACACCGGCGACGCTTCGACGCTGTCGCTGGCCAAGCAGGGTCCCGGCATCGTCACCGCCGGCGACATCAAGACCGACCACAACGTTGAAATCCTCAACAACGACCACGTGATCTGCCACCTGACCAAGGATACGGCGATCAACATGCGTCTGAAGATCGAACGCGGTTTCGGCTACCAGCCGGCGGCTTCGCGCCGTCGTCCGGACGAAGAAACCCGCGCGATCGGCCGCCTGATGCTGGATGCCAGCTTCTCGCCGGTCCGTCGCGTCGCTTACGCCGTGGAAGCCGCGCGCGTCGAGCAGCGTACCGACCTGGACAAGCTGGTTCTGGATATCGAAACCAACGGCACGATCGACGCCGAGGAAGCCGTGCGCACCGCCGCCGACATCCTCACCGATCAGCTGTCGGTGTTCGGCGACTTCACCCACCGCGACCGCGGTGCGGCCAAGCCGGCGACCAGCGGTATCGATCCGATCCTGCTGCGTCCGATCGACGACCTCGAACTCACCGTTCGTTCGGCCAACTGCCTCAAGGCCGAGAGCATCTACTACGTCGGCGATCTGATCCAGAAGACCGAAGTCGAGCTGCTCAAGACCCCGAACCTCGGCAAGAAGTCGCTCACCGAGATCAAGGAAGTGCTGGCTCAGCGCGGCCTGTCCCTCGGCATGAAGCTGGAAAACTGGCCGCCGGCGGGTATTGCCTCGCATGGCATGATGGGCTGAGCCAAGCGCTCGGTTCATACGCGGCCGCGCCTTCGGGCGCGGTCTGCGTCTAGACGATTCGTAAGCAACACCGCTTCACGCAACACCTATCCCGACGGACATTCAAGTCCGCGGTACGCCGGTCAAGGAACGATCGGCTCGGACCACCCGCAGTCCAATGCACCAACGCCTGGATGGCGACAGCGAAGTCCAATCGTTTCAACATTCATCAGGAATCACAGTCATGCGCCATCAGAAAGCCGGCCGTAAGTTCAGCCGCACCAGTGCTCACCGCGACGCCATGTTCACCAATATGGCCGCTTCGCTGATCAAGCACGGTCTCATTCGCACCACCCTGCCGAAGGCCAAGGAGCTGCGCCGCGTCGCCGAGCCGCTCATCACGCTGGCGAAGAAGGACGGCGTCGCCAATCGCCGCCTGGCCTTCTCGCGCCTGCGCGACAAGGAAGCCGTCGGCACCTTGTTCGTCGAACTCGGCCCGCGTTACGCCTCGCGTCCGGGCGGCTACCTGCGCATCCTCAAGTGCGGTTTCCGCGCTGGCGACAATGCGCCGATGGCCTATGTCGAGCTGGTCGATCGTCCGCAAGCCGCGGCCGAGTAATCAAGCCGCGCCGGGCGACCGGCGCTGCGACGTACAAGATCCATAAACGACAAGGTCCGCGGCCGCTCATCCGGCCAGGGACCCGTCAGCGAAACCCCGGCCCCGGCCGGGGTTTTTGCTTTTAGGCGACGGTTACGCCGGCAACGGTTGCAGCGGAAAATGATCGCGGGAGGCAGGTCCAGGTAACGGTTGGTTTGCGCGCGCAACTTTCGCCGCCGGGTGCAGTCGATGTTGACTGCGACGAAACGCCACGTTGCGCCGCGACATGCCTATCCGACATTGGCACGACCCGACCCAGACCCGTATGGTGTGAATATGAGCCCCTTCAAAGCCTCCTTCCGTATCCAGTACCTGCTCGGCTTTCTGGCCTGCGCGGCGCTGCTGGCGTATGCGTTCTACCTGCAGCTTTATCAGCACCTCGAGCCATGCCCGCTGTGCATCTTCCAGCGCGTGGCGTTCGCCGCCCTGGGCGTGGTGTTTCTGATCGGCGGTCTGCACGGGCCGAAGAAGCCCGGCGGCCGTCGCAGCTACGGCGTCCTGGCGCTGTTAGCGTCGTTGGCGGGGATCGCGGTGGCCGGCAATCACGTGCGCCTGCAGCACCTGCCGCCGGATCAGGTCCCGGCCTGCGGCCCGGGGCTGAACTACATGGTCGAGGCCATGCCGCTGGCCAGCGTGATCCGCAAGGTCATGACGGGCTCGGGCGAATGCGCCGCGGTCGATTGGACCTTCCTGGGCCTGGCCATGCCGGCCTGGAGCCTGATCTGCTTCATCGTGCTGGCGCTGTGGGCGGCCTATGCCGCGTTCCGCGCACGTTGAACCGGGTAAGCCCTTCGTTTCAGCCGTCCCAACCCTCCCATCCACCCCAACCATCCACACACCGCGACACCAACTGGAATCAAGGAAATGAGCGCTTCCGATCGCAACAGCAACCTTCGTGCCGTCAATCTGCCCGCCGACTGGAGCCCGACCTCCTGGCGTGAGCGCACCGCACTGCAGTTGCCCAGCTATCCGGACGCGACCGAGTTGGAGTCGGCGTTGCAGGAACTGCGTCAGCTGCCGCCGCTGGTGACCTCGTGGGAGATCCTCTCGCTCAAGCAGCAGCTGGCCGAGGCGCAGGAAGGCAAGCGATTTTTACTGCAGGGCGGCGATTGCGCCGAGAGCTTCGACCAGTGTTCCTCCGACGTCATCTCCAACCGCCTGAAGGTGTTGTTGCAGATGAGCCTGGTGCTGGTCCACGGCATGCGCAAGCCGGTGGTGCGCGTGGGCCGCTTCGCCGGGCAGTACGCCAAGCCGCGTTCGGCCGACAGCGAGACCATCGACGGTGTGACTCTGCCGAGCTACCGCGGCGACATGGTCAACGCGCCGGCCTTCAACGAGGCCGCGCGCAAGCCCGATCCGCGCCGCATGATCAAGGGCCACGCGCGTTCGGCGATGACGATGAATTTCGTCCGCGCCCTGATCGACGGCGGCTTCGCCGACTTGCATCACCCCGAGTACTGGAATCTGAGCTGGGTCGGCCACTCGCCGCTGGCCGACGAATACCGGCGCATGGTCAATGCGATCGGCGACGCGGTGCGTTTCATGGAAACGCTGTCGGGTTCGGAAGTGCACAACCTCAACCGGGTGGATTTCTACACCTCGCACGAAGCGCTGCTGCTGCCGTACGAAGAATCGCTGACCCGGCAGGTGCCGCGTCATTGGGGTTTCTTCAACCTCAGCACCCACTACCCGTGGATCGGCATGCGCACCGCCGCGGTCGACGGCGCGCACGCGGAGTATTTCCGCGGCATCCGCAATCCGATCGCGCTCAAGGTCGGTCCGTCGGTGACGCCGGATCAGCTGCTGCGCACGATCGATCTGCTCAACCCCGAGGATGAGCCGGGCCGTCTGACCTTCATCCATCGCATGGGCGCGACCGCGATCGCCGAGAAACTGCCGCCGCTGCTCGATGCGATGCGCCGCGACGGCCGCCGCGTGCTGTGGGTGTGCGATCCGATGCACGGCAACACCGAAAGCACCAGCAACGGTTACAAGACCCGTCGCTTCCGCAACATCCGCTCGGAGATCGAAGACTCCTTCGAACTGCATGCGGCGGCGGGCACGCGCCTGGGCGGCGTGCACCTGGAGCTGACCGGCGAAGACGTGACCGAATGTCTGGGCGGCGCGCGCGAGCTTACCGAGAGCGATCTGGAACGCGCCTACCAGTCCACAGTCGATCCGCGCCTGAACTACGAGCAGGCGCTGGAAGTGGCGATGCTGATCGTGCGCAAGCAGGTGCAGATCGCCGCGCCGGCCTGATCGGTCGGTTCGACCCGTTGCGATGCGAAGCCCGCCGATCGGCGGGCTTCGTGTTTGTGGAGCGATCCTAGCGGGCGGCCGCTTCCACGCGCGCCGCAGATTCGCCGCGCTCAGTCCGGGCGCGACCATTCGCGCAATTTGCGCGCGCCGGCGTCGGTGACATCCAGGCCGCGCGAGTTGCGCCGCCGACGCAGCAGGCCCTGGGCAAGGCAGGCGTCGAGCAGGTTGGCGCCGAGCTGTCCGCCGATGTGTGGGCGACGTTCGCTCCAGTCCAGGCACGGGCGCAGGGCCGGCCGGCGCCGGCTTGGGTCCGGCAGCGCGACGCCCAGGCGCGCGATGCGTTCGCCGCCGTTCGCCGTCAGCGTCCAGCCTTGCGGCTGTGCCGCGATCCAGCCGTTGCGTTGCCACGCATCGGCCAAGGCGACGGCGAGTTCGCCGGCCAGATGGTCGTAACAGGTGCGCGCGTGGCGCAGCGCCGCGTCCCTGGGGCCGAGCAAGGATCGCGGCCGCGACCGCGAAGCGAGGCCGTCGGTCAGGCCGAGCAAGGCTTCGACCGCCTCGGCGACTTCGCCGGAGGCGAGCCGGTGATAGCGGTGCCGCCCCTGTTTTTCCGTGGCGATCAGCGCCGCCGCGGCGAGCCGGGCGAGATGGGTGCTGGCGGTCTGCGGGGCGACACCGGCGGCGGCCGCCAGCTCGCCCGCGCTGCGGCTGCGGCCGTCGAGCAAGGCGACCAGCATCAGCGCGCGCGCGGGGTCGCCGATCGCGGCGGCGATATCGGCCAGGGCGTGTTCGGTTCGCACGATTCGATGTTGGTCGAAGCGTTGTGGCGGCGCAAGTGCGCACAATCGTGGCACTTCCCCTGGCGGCGACGGCGATGAAACGACGCGACTTGATGAGCTTGCCGATCTACGCGATGGCGATGTCGGCGCTGCCCAGCCCGGCCGCGGCGATGGCGGCGAGCGCCGCCGCGAGCGCGCCCGGCCAACGATATGCGGCGGACTGCGTACTGGGCGGGCAGAACTTGCGCCTGTCGCTGGTGCGTCAGGCGGGCGCCGGCCCGGTGGTGCTGTACGTGCATGGCGCGACGTTTCCCTGCGACTTGTCGGTCGGCTGGCGGATGCAGGGCGTGTCGTGGCTGGATCATCTGCAATCCCGGGGCTTCGACGCCTGGGGCTTGGACTTCGCCGGTTATGGGCGATCCGAGCGGCCGGCGGTGTTCGCCGCCGATCCGCATTCGGCGCCGCCGTGGGGCGACTACCGCATGGGCGCGGCGCAGATCGCGGCCGCGATCGCGGCGATACGGCGCGAACGTCCGCGTGCGCCGATCCATCTGTTCGCCCATTCCTGGGGCACGTTGCCGGCGAGGCAGGCGGCGATCGAACACCCCGACGCGGTCAGCAAGTTGGTCTTGTTCGGCCCGGTGGCGACCCGCGAAGGGCCGCGCGAGAACGCGCCCGCGCCGGCCTGGGCGCTGATCGGCGCGGCCGAACAACGGCCGCGGCAACGTTCCGGGTTGCCCGCGGATGCGCCCACGCCGGTGAGCGCGGAAGAGATCGAACGATGGTGTGCGGCGTACCTGGCCACCGACCCCGACTCGGCTGCGCGCAGCCCGCCGGCGGTGCGGATTCCGAATGCGCCGATCGCCGACATCGATCGGTTATGGGCCGGTGAATCGCTGGTCGACCACGCCCGGCTGCGGCAACCGACCTTGATCGTGCGCGGCGAGTGGGACCACGTCACCACCGATGCCGACGCCGCACGCCTGTACGCCGAGCTGAGCGCCGCCGCCGAGCGCCGCGACGTCAAGATTTCCGGCGGCAATCACTGGCTGCATCTGCAACCGCGGCGGACCGCGCTGTGGTCCACGGTGAGCGCGTTTCTGCGCGATTGAGCGGCGCCGTGCGCGCGCGGCGCGCTTACGGACTCAGCGTCTGCCGATAGCGCGGCGGTGTGCGCGCCTGGGTCAGTTGCTCGAAGGCGTAACCCAGCGACAGCAGCTGCGCGTCGCTCCAGCGCTTGCCCATGAACACCAGCCCGACCGGCAGGCCCGAGGCTTCGCCCATCGGCACGGTCAGGCTGGGATAACCGGCGACCGCGGCCGCGCCCCAACTGGCGCCGCCGAAGGCATCGCCGTTGACCGGATCGACCATGAACGCCGGCGAGGTCGCCGGCGCGATCAGCGCGTCGAGCTTGTAGCGCTTGAGCGCCGCGTCGATGCCCTGCGGCCCGGCGAGCTGGCGCGCCTGCGCGGCGGCCTTGCGATACGCCGGGTCCTTGAGGCTGCCCTTGCTCGCGGCCTCTTCGAACGTCTCCTGGCCGAAGTACGGCATCTCGCGCGCGGCGTGAGTGCGGTTGAACGCGATCAATTCGTCCAGGGTCTTGATCGGCGCGTTGCCGCTTTGCAGATAGCGCTCCAGGCCGTCCTTGAACTCATAGAGCATCACCTGGTATTCGGCCGCTTCCCATTTGCCGTCGCCGGGGATGCGCACCTCAAGGATGGTCGCGCCGGCATCGCGCATGGCCTTGAGCGAGCGCTGCAGCGCCGCCTCCGCCTCGGGCGGCAACTTCTTCGTCGCGGTCTCGCGCAGCAGGCCCAGGCGCGCGCCGTGCAGCGAGTCGGGATCGAGCGCGCCGACGTAATCGGCCACGCGTTTGCCGGCCGCCGCCTGCACCGCGCTGTCGCCGCCGGCCTGAGCCGCGGCGAGCACGCTGAGCAACTGCGCCGCGTCGCTGACGCTGCGAGCCATCGGCCCGGCGGTGTCCTGGCTGCTGGAGATCGGAATGATGCCGGCGCGGCTCACCAGCCCGACCGTGGGCTTGAAGCCGACCAGGCCGTTCATCGCCGACGGACACAGCACACTGCCGTCGGTTTCGGTGCCCACGCCGACCGCGGCCAGGCTCGCGGCGATCGCAGCGCCCGTGCCGCTGCTGGAACCGCAGGCGCTGCGGTCGAGCACGTAGGGATTGCGGGTCAGCCCGCCGCGCGCGCTCCAGCCGGAGATCGAGCGGCTGGAGCGGAAGTTGGCCCACTCGCTGAGGTTGGTCTTGCCCAGGATCACCGCGCCGGCCTCGCGCAACGCCGCGACCAGCGGCGCGTCGTGCTGCGGCCGGTGTTCGGCCAGCGCCAGCGAACCGGCCGAATTGACCATCGGCGTGGCGTCGATGTTGTCCTTGATCAACACCGGGATGCCATGCAGCGGACCGCGCAGTTGGCCGCTCTTGCGCTCCTCGTCGCGCAGCCGCGCTTCGGCGATGGCGTTGGGGTTGATCTCGATCACCGCGTTGAGGCGCGGGCCGTTGTCGTCGAGCGCGGCGATGCGGTCCAGGTAGGCCTGTGTGAGGCGCGCGCTGCTGAATTCGCCGCCGGCCATGCGCGCGGACAGGGTTGCGGTGTCGGCCTCGGCGATGCGCAGCGGATCGTTCGGCAGGAAGCCCTTGGACGCCTGCTCGCCGGTCGCGTCCGGACCGGCCGGATGTTGGCGCTGGGGACTGGTGCCCGCGCAGCCGGCCAAGGCTATCGCGAGCGCCAGCGCACTGAGTCGGGCCGAGAGAGACGTAGCGGGCATGGCCGGTTCCTGATCGTTGCGCGCGAGAAGACAATCGCTTGAGTATGCCCGCAGTCGGCGCCGGCCGATGCCTGTCCGGATGGCCTAGAACCCTGGACGGAATATTGCGGTGCATCGGCGGTCGCGGCCGATGCGGCGGGCGCCGTCGTCATGATGGCCATCGCGTTTGCAACTGCGGCGCGTCGGTGCGGCGACTGTGATGCATTCCTGTGGCTGCGATGTGTTTCGCAGTCATAGGTACGGCATATTTTTTCTGGCATGTTTCGCGTGGCGACGGAGCCGGCAATGGATGCGCAAATTCCGACGCTTCGACGCCGCCGATGGTTGCCGGATCAGGAATCTCGATGACGCGTTGCATTCGCGCTGGAGCGGCGACTGCTTCGAACGCTTGCGCGCGCTGATGTCTTAAGGCCGCGCGGCGCTCAGTCCGCGCCCGCTCCACGCAGGCGGCGGTAGACGAACTCCGGCGCCGGCGCCGCCGATTCGCTCTCGGCCAGGGCGCGGACCCGGGCGTGATCGGGCGATTTCTCGCACACCGGGTCCAGGGTGTCGGCGCGGCCGCTCAACGCCAGCGCCTGGCAGCGGCAGCCGCCCCAGTCGCGTTCGCGATGTTCGCAACCGCGGCAAGGTTCGGGCATCCAGCCGGTGCCGCGATAACGGCGGAAGGCTTCCGAGTCGCGCCAGATTTCGCCCAGGCTGCGTTCGCGCACCGATTCGAAATGCAGATCGGCGATGGTCTCGGCGGCGTGGCAGGGCAGCACCTTGCCTTCGGGGGTGATGTTGACGAAGCGCTGCGCCCAGCCGCCCATGCAGGCCTTGGGCCGGCGCGCGTAGTAATCGGGCGTGACGTAGTCGATGGTGAGCCGGCCGCGCAAGCGCAGGCGCGCGTCTTCGACCACGGCGGTGACCGCGTCGAGTTGCGCGCGCGTGGGCATCAACGCGGCGCGATTCTTCAGGCCCCAGCCGTAGTACTGCGTATGCGCGACTTCCAGCCGCCCGGCGCCCAGTTCCAGCGCGAGTTCGATCATGTCCGCGACGCGTTCGGCGTTGTGCCGATGCACGACGGCGTTGAGCGTGAGCGGCAGTTCCAGTTCGCCGCACCAGCGCGCCAGCGCGAGTTTGCGTTGGTGACTGCCGGCGTAACCGGCGATGCGGTCGGCGCCTTCGCTGTTGCTGTCCTGGATGCTCAGTTGCAGATGATCCAGGCCGGCCTGCTGCAGTTCCTGCAAGCGCTCGCGGCTGACGCCGACGCCGGAGGTGATGAGGTTGCAGTACAGGCCGTGCGCGCGCGCATGCCGCAGCAGTTCGGGCAGATCCTTGCGCAAGGTCGGCTCGCCGCCGGAGAAATGCGCCTGCAGGATACCGAGCTCGGCCGCTTGTTCGAGCACGCGCAGCCATTGTTCGGTGCTCAGCTCCTCGCGCATGCCGAGCAACTGCAGCGGGTTGGAGCAGTACGGGCACGACAGCGGGCAACGGTGGGTGAGTTCCAGCAACACCGCCAGCGGCGGCGCCGGCTCGGGATCGGCGCGCAGCGGCCGCGATGATGCGGCGGTGGCGACCGTGGCGGCGTCGACGCTCATGACGGGCGATACCGGGTGCGCATCGGCTTCGCCCTCACGACATCTGCGGCGCGAACGCCAGCATGCGTTTGTCGAGCAGGCCGGCGAACAGTTCGAGCACGTCGCTGTAGATTTCCCCCGCGTCGGCGCCGTACTCGGCCGCCAGCGCGGCGACGATGGCTTCGACGTCGGAACGCCCGTCGATGTGAGTGAGCACGGCGTGGGCGATATCGTCGAGTTCGACCACGCGCTCGGGCGCCAGCAGCACCCACTGGTCGCGCGCGCGGTCGTGCTGCAGGCGCACGCCGACCGGGAAGCGCAGCACGCTGCCGGCGTCGATGGTCGCGGTCATGACGGCATCCGCCGCGGATCGAATGCGCCCGGCGGAATCAGCCGCGGCTCCACATAGGCCAGATGCAGCGCGTCGAGCATCGACCACAGCACCTCGCACTTGAAGCGCAGCGCGTCGCAAACCGCGTCCTGCTGCTCGCGCGTGCGCGCATGGCGCTTGACGTAGTCCAGGGCGAAGTTCGCGTCCTGCGGCGCCTGATGCAGGCGCGAGTCGAAATAGGCCAGCGCCTTGGGCGAGACGAAATCGTAATTGGCCAGCATGCCGGCCACGCGCTGGCCGATGATGGTCGGCGCGAACAACTCGGTGAGCGAGGAGGCGATGGCTTCCAGCAGGCTGCGTTCGCGCACGAAGTGGATGTAGGCCTGCACCGCGAACCGCGTCGCCGGCAGCAGGGCGCGGCCGGATTCGACCAGTTCGCGATCCAGCCCCAGCGCATCGGTCAGATGCAGCCAGCGCGCGATGCCGCCGTCGCCTTCGCGTTCGCCGTCGTGATCGACGATGCGCTGGCGCCACACGCGGCGCAGTTGCGGATCTTCGATGCGGGCGAGCAGGGCGGCGTCCTTGAGCGGGATGCAGCGCTGGTATTCGAAACGGTTCAACGCCCAGGCCTGGACCTGGCCGCGATCGAGCTGCCCGCCGTGCAGCAGGCCGTGGAAGGGATGTTTGTCGTGGTAACGCTCGGCGCCGATCGCGCGCAGGCGCGCTTCCAGTTGCTCCGGCGACAGCAGTTCACGATCGTGCGGCACGATGGCGCGCGGCAGGTCGGCGGCGCTGGCGTTCATAGGCTCACTTCCATGCCGTCCTCGGCGACATCCCAGCCGTGCGCGCGGGCTTGCGCGCGCTCGGGCGAGGTTTCGTCCAGGACCGGGTTAGTGGTGTTGAGATGGATGAAGATCTTGCGCCGCACGTCCAGCCCGGCGAACGCGGCCAGGGTGCCGGCGTCGTTCTCGCCGTTGCCGCCGGCGATGCTCATGTGGCCCATGCGCGCGCCGGTCTTGCTGCCGACGCCGGCGCGCTGCATTTCATCGTCGCGCCACAAGGTGCCGTCGAAGAACAGCAGCGCCGCGCCGTGCAGGCGCTGGCGCAAGGCCGGGGTCAGTTCGGCGCAGCCGGGGATGTAGTAGAAGCGTTCGCGGCCGTCGGAAATTTCCAGGCCGATCGTCTCTTCATCGCCGCCGCGCAGATCGCCGCTGGCGCGCGACTCCATGAATAAGGGGACTTTGCCCGGGACGCTGAAGGCGGTGACGCGCAGGCCCAGCGGCACGTGGAGGCCGGCGATATCCAGCGGCGCCTCCAAGGTCAGCGCGCGGCGGGTGACGTAGTCGGGATGGAGCGAATCGAAGATCGGATTCTGGCTGAGCACGTCGAGCACGCGCGCGCTGGCCCACAGGTCGAAGCGCTGGCGTTCGCGCATCGACAGGAGCCCGGCGATGTGATCGATTTCGCCGCTGGTCAGCAGCACCGCTTCGATCGGCGAATGGCGCAGATCGCGCTGCGGCCACAACGCGGGCGCGGCGAGGATCTGCTGGCGGAAGTCGGGCGAGGCGTTGATCAGCAGCCAACGTTCGCCGTCGGCGCTGACCGCGATGCTGGCCTGGCTGCGGCGCTGATGGCCGGGCTCCTGGCGCCAGGCGCGCCGGCTGCCGGGGGTGTTGCAGTTCCACTGCGGATAGCCGCCCCCGGCCGCCGCACCGAGCACGAGGATGCGCATCATCGATGAACCATCGATGCGATGCGCGGCCGCATGTGCGTTGCGACGGCGGAAGCGGACATGCTCAGAACAGATCGCCGGAGGAGTACGAGTTGATTTCGCAACCGACCGAGATTTCGCGGATCTGAGGCTTGGACCAAGTCTTCATAAGCGTTCCTCATGTTGGACAGGGGGCTGTGAGCGTGGCAACCGCGTGCTTGGGAGGGCGCGCGTGCGCATCGGTGAGGTATTGAACATGCCGCTGGATGCGCTGCGGCGGCAGGTCTCGCAACTCGCGTTGCGATGCCGAAACCATACACCGGAGCGGTGCGCGATGCCTGTGACTTCAGCCCGAACGGGTTGGAATGCAGGCACGGTGGAAATTAATCCGCAGCTAACATTCGGACGTGCGCTCGGGCGCGGCGGCGAGGGGCTTGGAGGTGTGTTGGGCAGGGAGGCTTTTGTTGTGGGAGGGAGCTTCAGCCCCGATGCTTTTCGATCAGATCGCTTGCAAGTCCACGGCGACTTGATCGAAAAGCATTGGGGCTGAAGCTCCCTCCTACAACAAAGGCGGCGGCCTTCAGCGGCGGCGCTTGAGAATGTCGCGCGCGAGAACCCAAACCACGATCACGTTGATTATGAGAACCGCCGTGGCGAGCCAGCCGGGGTGGCGGGTCAGCGCGTAGATATCGAACGGCAAGTACAGCGCCGCGCCCAGGCAGCCCAGCCACGAAGCCCAGGCCTTGGCCTTCCACAGGCCCCAGGCTTCGATCAGGTGCAGCACGCCGTAGCCGAGCACGATGGCCGCTGCCAGGTGCACCGAATTCGGGCTGATGCTGTGCGCCAGCCAGGCCAGCGAGCCGTGCTCGGGGTCCAGGTGGAAGCGCTTGATGAGTTCTTCGATCCAGCGCTGCAGCGGCGCCGGCCCGAGCAGTTCCAGGCCGCTGGCGGCCGACAGCGCGAGCGCACCCTTGGCCGCTTCGACCGCGGCGATCACGTGCAGACCCGGATGGGCCTTGGGGTTGGCGTCGTAGTGGCGTTCGGGCGCGGTCATCGCGCGTGCGCCGGCCAGCGTCGGGCCGTGCCCGGCAGGGCGGCGCGGGAGCCGGGGATTGCGATCAGGCCGTGCACATGCATGCCGCTTCGATCCTTATGACGCGCCGAGGTTCGCAACGCGGCGAGGCGGGCGGCCCGGCGGACGCGGCACGCGCCGATGCGCGATGCCGCCGTGCCCCAAGTCCCGCATGACGCTTCGTTGCAGCGAAGCGTACTGACTTGGGGCGAGGGCGCCGCGGTTCAAGCCGACGGCGCCCCTGCTGCGATCAGGCCGCGCGCGAGGCGCGCTTGCGATCGCTTTCGGTGAGGAACTTCTTGCGCAGGCGGATTTCTTTCGGCGTGACTTCGACCAGTTCGTCGTCTTCGATGAAGTCCAGCGCCTGCTCCAGCGTGTACTTGATCGCCGGGCTCAGCTGGATCGCATCGTCCTTGCCCGAGGCGCGCATGTTGGTCAGCGGCTTGGTCTTGATGGCGTTGACGGTGAGGTCGTTGTCCTTCGAGTGGATGCCGACCAGCTGGCCCTCATACACGTTGTCGCCTTCGGCGGCGAACAGCCTGCCGCGATCCTGCAGCGGCCCAAGCGAATAGGCCGGAGTGGTGCCCGGCGCATTGGCGATCATCACGCCGTTGATGCGCTTGGCGATCGCGCCCTGTTCCTTCGGACCGTAATGGTCGAACACATGGAACAGCAGGCCCGAACCCTGGGTCAGGGTGCGGAACTCGTTCTGGAAGCCGATCAGGCCGCGAGCCGGGATCATGTAATCCAGGCGCACGCGTCCCTTGCCGTCGGACACCATGTCCTTCAGCTGGGCCTTGCGCGTGCCGAGCTTCTCCATGACGCCGCCCTGGTGCTGCTCTTCGATGTCGACCACCAACTGCTCGACCGGCTCCATCAGCTTGCCGTCGATTTCCTTGATGATGACTTCCGGACGCGACACGGCCAGCTCGAACCCTTCGCGGCGCATGTTCTCGATCAGCACCGACAGGTGCAGTTCGCCGCGGCCGGAGACCAGGAACTTGTCCGGATCGGAGCCTTCTTCGACCTTCAGCGCCACGTTATGCAGGGTTTCGCGCACCAGGCGCTCGCGCAGCTGACGGCTGGTGAGGAACTTGCCGCCGCTCAGATCCTTGTTGCCGGCGAACGGCGAGTTGTTCACCTGGAAGGTCATGCTGATGGTCGGCTCGTCCACGGTCAGGGCGGGCAGAGCTTCCGGGGTGTCCAGCGCGCACACGGTGTCGGAGATCGACAGATCGGCGACGCCGGAGATGGCGACGATGTCGCCGGCATCGGCTTCCTCGGTTTCCAGGCGCTCAAGGCCCATGAAGCCGAGCACCTGCAACACCTTGCCCTGGCGCTTCTTGCCGTGACGGTCGACCACGCTGACCGGCATGTTGCGGCGGACCTTGCCGCGCTGGATGCGGCCGATGCCGA
This sequence comes from Lysobacter sp. TAB13, assembly GCF_052113885.1. Taxonomy (NCBI): domain Bacteria; kingdom Pseudomonadati; phylum Pseudomonadota; class Gammaproteobacteria; order Lysobacterales; family Lysobacteraceae; genus Lysobacter; species Lysobacter sp. TAB13. The sequence continues at coordinate 27,232 of NZ_JBFRDR010000029.1, forward strand.
TCAGGCCGACGAAGTTGCTGTAGTCCAGCTGGCTGATGCGCATCTGGAACGGGCCGTCGAGATCGACCTGCGGCGGCGGCACGTGCTTCATGATCGCTTCGTACAGCGGGGTCATGTCGCCGGAGCGCGCGGCGTCGTCCAGGCTGGCGTAGCCGTGCAGCGCCGAGGCGTAGACGATCGGGAAGTCGAGCTGCTCGTTGGTGGCGCCGAGCTTGTCGAACAGGTCGAACACCTGGTCGATGACCCAGTCCGGACGGGCGCCCGGGCGGTCGATCTTGTTGACCACCACGATCGGCTTGAAGCCCATCGCGAACGCCTTCTGGGTGACGAAGCGGGTCTGCGGCATCGGGCCGTCCATCGCATCGACCAGGATCAGCACCGAATCGACCATCGACAGCACGCGCTCGACCTCACCGCCGAAGTCGGCGTGGCCTGGGGTGTCGACGATGTTGATGCGGTTGCCCTGCCAGGTGATGGCGGTGTTCTTGGCCAGGATCGTGATGCCACGTTCCTTTTCCTGGTCGTTGCTGTCCATCGCGCGCTCGGCCAGCACCGTGCGTTCGGACAGCGTGCCGGACTGCTTCAACAGACAGTCGACGAGGGTGGTCTTGCCATGGTCGACGTGAGCGACGATGGCGATATTGCGCAGGCGTTCGATGGACATGCGATTGGACGCCGGAAGGCGCTATAGCTGAGGAAGATAGCCGGCCATTATACCGGTCAAAGGTGGCAAGTGCCTGCCGGGGCGGGCTTTATTCATGTCGGGGCGGTTTTATGAACGGGCAGGGCCGATAAAAGGCGGGAATGACCCTGCAGTAACGGCGAAAGCCGCGTCCCTGAAGCCCGACCAACCCTGCTTTCCGGCCCGTCCCACGACGTTCGCCTGCCGTCTGGCGGCCGCGCCCCGGGCTTTGCACTGCCGCATTCAGCTCCGGGCCGCGGCCGAGGTCCGGGGCCCCGCGACACGATCCGGACCATGCCCGCGCCGCCGCGGCCGCGCCGCTTCGGCAAGGGTTCCGGCCCCGGCGAGGTTTTTTTCGCTTCGGTACCATTGAGGATTGCCTTGGCCGCCGCCATCTCGGCCGGCGAACCGTTTTCCCATCCCCATCGCTACACCTGGAGTGCGCTGCATGAGCCTGATCGCCACCTTCGACACCGAGCGCGGCCCGATCCGCGTCGAACTCGCCGCCGACAAGGCGCCGCTGACCGTCGCCAACTTCGTCAATCTGGCCCAGCGCGGCTTCTATGACGGCCTGAACTTCCACCGTGTGATCCCGAACTTCATGATCCAGGGCGGCTGCCCGCAGGGCACCGGCACCGGCGGCCCGGGCTACCGCTTCGAGGACGAGACCCGCAACGGCCTGGGCCACCAGCGCGGCGTGCTGTCGATGGCCAATGCCGGCCCGGGCACCAACGGCAGCCAGTTCTTCATCACCCATATCGTCTGCGACTGGCTGGACGGCAAGCACACCGTGTTCGGCAAAGTGCTGGAAGGCCTGGAGATCGTCGATACGGTCAAGCAGGGCGACAAGATCAACTCGGTGAAGATCGAAGGCGACGTCGCCGCGGTGCTGGCCGCCAAGGCCGACCGCGTGGCCGACTGGAACAAGGTGCTCGACGAGAACAAGCGCGCCTGAGTCCGGGTTCGGGCCATCTCGCGCGGCCGCAGGGCTGCGCGATGCGAAAAAGACGGCCGGAAGGCCGTCTTTTTCGTTTGGGCCCTGGAATTAAGGGCTTTTGTGGGAGGGAGCTTTAGCCCCGATGCTTTTCGATCAGCCCAGGTGAGGGCCCGGCGCGATCTGGCCGAAAAGCATCGGGGCTAAAGCTCCCTCCCACAAAAGCATCCCTTCCCACAGAACCTCGCGGCAGCGCCGCGAACGGCCAGATTGCAAACCAGGGCCGGGCCATCGCTGTGCTACCATTTTGCGGCTAGAACCAGCGGTTCCAGTGCGTCGGCGACAGCGCCCGTAATGAGCGCCGCCGTCGCAACCGCCGCTGCGTCCAGCGTCCTCGCTACTCATCTCCGCACGCTCCGTCGTACACCACCCCACGAGGTTTACACGATGCCCCAGCTCGCCCGGCGCATCGGTCGCGCCAAGCCCAGCGCGATCATGCAGGTTGCCGAAAAGGCCAAGCGGCTCAAGGCCGAAGGCCGCGACATCATCAGCTTCTCGATCGGCGTTCCCAACTTCCTGCCCGGTGACCATGTCTACGCCGCCGTGCGCGAAGCGCTGGCCAAGGACAGCGGCCAGTACGGCAGCAACCGCGGCGCCGACGCGCTGCTGGACGCGTTCATCGAGCACATGAGCAAAATCGGCCTGACCGGTTACGGCCGCGTCAACTGCGCCACCGGCATCGGCGCAAAACACGTGATCTACAACATCGCCGAGGCGCTGTTGGACGAAGGCGACACGATCGTCTTCCCGACCCCGTACTGGACCAGCTATCTCGACATCGCCGAGATCGTCAACGCCAAGATCGACCTGCTGCCGTGCCCGGCCTCGCAGGACTACAAGCTCACCCCGGCCCAGCTGGAAGTCGCGCTGGCGAAGAAGCCGAAGGTGTTCTTGTTCAACAACCCGTCCAACCCGACCGGCATGGTCTACGGCAAGGACGAAATCGATGCATTGGCCGCGGTCATCGCCAAGTACCCGGACACCTGGGTCATCACCGACGACATCTACAACCGCATGGTGTTCGACGGCCTGGGCTATCACAACTTCGTGCACTCGCATCCCGAACTGCGCGACCGCGTGATCTTCATCGACTCGCTGTCCAAGACCTACGGCATGCCGGGTTGGCGCGTGGGCTTCATGGCCGGTCCGGAAGTGATCGCGCAGGCCGTGACCACGATGAACTCCAACCACATCACCAACGTCCCGGAAATCGTCACCGCCGCCGCCGTGGCCGCGCTGTCGGGTCCGCAGGACGTGCCGACCGCGCGCTGCGCCGAATTCCAGGCCAAGCGCGACCAGGTCATGGACGTGATGAATTCGATTCCCGGCGTGGTCTGCCCGCGTCCGCAGGGCGCGTTCTACGTGTTCCCGGACATCAGCGTCGCCTTCGGCAAGACCCACGGTCCCAGCGGCCTGAAGATCGGCAACGACATGGATTTCTGCAACGCTTTGCTGGAAACCAAGGGCGTGGCCTGCGTGCCGGGTTCGGCGTTCGGCGAGCCGCGCGCGCTGCGTATCAGCTACACCTGTCCGACGCCGCAGCTGGCGCCGGGTCTGCAGCGCTTCCAGGAGTTCTTCGCCGAGCTCGCCTGAGCCCGACGACGGAACCGGCCCGCGACTGAGGAATCCAGCGATGCGCGTAAGCACCGTGCTGTGCATATTGGCCGCGCTGTTCGTGGGCGCGGCCGGCGCGAAGTTCGCCAAGTCCGGCGGCTGGTCGCAATGGATCTCCGATCGTCCCGCGCAACTCGCGCCGGACGATCCGCGCCACAGCACCGGCGACAAGCGCATCGTCATGCTTGCCGCGGAGTGGTGCGGTTACTGCGAAAAGCTGCGCAAGGATTTCGAACAGGCCGACGTGCGCTACACCCTCATCGACGTCGATACCGCCGCGGGCCAGAAGGCGATGAACGCGGTCGGCGCGCGCGGCGTGCCGGTCACCATCGTCGGCCAGGACATCGTTTACGGCTACAACATGGACGAGATCAAAGATCGTCTGAAACCGTTGGGCTACCGCCTGTGAGCGCGCGGCGGCCGCCGCGCGCTCGACTCCATCCATAACGCGGGCCGCGTGCCCGCCACCCTGTTCACTAGCGAAGGAAACACCCCGATGAAGACCCCCGTCCGCGTTGCCGTCACCGGTGCTGCCGGCCAGATCGGCTACTCGCTGCTGTTCCGCATCGCTTCCGGCGAAATGCTCGGCAAAGATCAGCCCGTCATCCTGCAACTGCTGGAACTGCCGCTGGAGAAGGCCCAGGCCGCGCTCAAGGGCGTGATCATGGAGCTGGAAGACTGCGCGTTCCCGCTGCTGGCCGGTGTCGTCGGCACCGACGACGCCGAAGTCGCGTTCAAGGACGCCGACATCGCCCTGTTGGTCGGCGCGCGTCCGCGCGGTCCGGGCATGGAGCGCAAGGATCTGCTGCTGGAAAACGCGAAGATCTTCACCGCCCAGGGCGCGGCGCTGAACAAGGTCGCCTCGCGCAACGTCAAGGTGCTGGTGGTCGGCAACCCGGCCAACACCAACGCCTACATCGCGATGAAGTCGGCGCCGGACCTGCCGGCGAAGAACTTCACCGCCATGCTGCGCCTGGACCACAACCGCGCGCTGAGCCAGCTCGCCGCCAAGGCCGGCGTCGCGGTGGGCGATATCGAGAACCTGATCGTATGGGGCAACCACAGCCCGACCATGTATCCGGACTACCGCTTCGCCAAGGCCGGCGGCGCCTCGCTGAAGGACAAGATCAACGACGCCGCCTGGAACGCCGACACCTTCATTCCGGTCGTGGGCAAGCGCGGCGCGGCGATCATCGAAGCGCGCGGCCTGTCCTCGGCCGCCTCGGCCGCCAACGCCGCCATTGACCACGTCCGCGACTGGGTCCTGGGCAGCAACGGCAAGTGGGTGACCATGGGCGTGCCGTCCGACGGCAGCTACGGCATCCCGGAGACGGTGATGTACGGCGTGCCGGTGATCACCGCCAATGGCGAGTACACCCGCGTGGAAGGGCTCGAAATCGACGCCTTCAGCCGCGAGCGCATGGACAAGACCCTGGCCGAGCTGGAAGAAGAGCGCGCCGGCGTCGCTCATCTGCTGGGTTGATCGAACCCGCCGGGCGCGGTTCGGTCCGGATGGATGCATGAACGGGGCGGCTTCGGCTGCCCCGTTCTTTTTTCGGATGCCGGTTGGTTTGTGGGAGGGGCTTTCAGCCCCGATGCTTTTGTTTCAGATCGCGGCGATCTGTGCGCAGGGCGTCGGGGCTGAAGCCCCTCCCACAAGAGCAGGCGCCGCCCCCGGCCCGTGGCGGAGCGTGTAGGATCGGTCCCGCTCTCAGCCCGAGGGGTATCCAGTCCGATGAGCGCAACCCTGCGCCTGTTGATCGCCGACGACCACCCGATGTTCCGGGCGGCGCTGCGCTATGCGCTGGGCGAGATCGCGCCCGGCGCGCAGATCGTCGAGGTCGCCAGCCAGAGCGCATTGGAAGCGGCCATCGCCAGCGGCGGCGAATTCGATCTGGCCATGCTCGACCTGATGATGCCCGGAGCGATGGGCTTCTCTTCGCTGGTCTACGCGCGCGGCGAACGCCCCGAGCTGCCGGTGGTGATCATTTCCTCCAACGAACATCCGCGCACGATCCGCCGCGCGCAGCAGTTCGGCGCCTCCGGCTTCGTGCCCAAGTCGGCGCCTTCCTCGGTGCTGGGCGAAGCGGTCAACGCCGTGCTCGCGGGCGAAGTCTGGTTCCCCTCGCAAAAGGCCGATCGCGACGAAGGCGACGCGCAACTCGCCGATCGCCTGGCCCAGCTGACGCCGCAACAGATGCGCGTGCTGCTGCGCCTGGCCGACGGCCTGCTCAACAAGCAGATCGCCTACGAACTGTCGCTGGCCGAGAACACGGTGAAGATCCACGTCACCGCGATCCTGCGCAAACTCGGCTGCCATTCGCGCACCCAGGCGGCGGTGCTGGTGAAGGGGCTGGCGCTGGACGAAGACGGCGCCAGCCTGCACGACGACGCGCTGCGCCTGTCCTGAGCCGCGCGCTCAGTCCTGCGCGATCGAGGTATCCACGATCAGCGCCGGATCGAGCAGGCGGATGCGCCGGTCGACGAAATAACCGCCGCCCTCGGTGTAATGCAGAAAGCAGCGGCCGCACTGGCGGCATCGCCAGACATCGCAGTGATTGCTCGGATAGCGGTCGATCGCGATCGGCGCGTCGGGCGACCAGTAGTGAGTGCCGCGCGGATGGTATTCCTCGACGCTGAGCTCGTAGTCCGGCGCCGCGATCAAGGTGGCGATCCGCTCCAGCCGCGACTGCGGCAGCTCCATCGGCATGCTGGTCCAGGCGATCGGCGCCGGCGCGACGCACGCGCAGGCGCCGGTAATCGCGGCCGATTCGCGCGCCAGCGCGCGCAAGGCGGCGAGGTCGAGCAAGGGCAGGTCGGGCATGGCGCGCACGCAAGGGAGGGCGGAGCCCAGTGTGCTACCGAATCGGGCCCGGAGCGGCGATCGTGGGTACGGGATGCCGATACCGACCGTCCCGGCAAACCGCGGGCTTATCGACGGCGCGCTTACAGCCCCATGCCGAGCAACCGCGTCGCCAGCGCGCGCAGCGCCGCCGGCCGCAGCGGCTTGGGCAGGAAACTCCAGTCGCGTTCGGCCGCGCGCAAGCGCAGCGACGGGTCGGCATCGGCCGACATCAGCACTACCGGCGGCATGCGTTTCCACTTGGCTTCCAACTGCGTGCCCAGTTCGAAACCGGTGCTTTCGCCGAGCCGGTAGTCCAGCAGCAGCAAGTCCGGCATCGTCGCCGAGGAAGCCTTGGTCAACGCCTCGGCCGCGGTGCCGGCGGTTTCCACCGCGCAGCCCCAATCGCCGAGCAGGCGTTGCGCGGCCTGGCGCGAGTGCAGGTCGTCGTCGATCACCCACACCCGGCGCCCGTGCAGCGGCGAATCCTGATCCTGCGCGGCATGGCCGTCGGCCGCGGCGAGCGGCGGCGCGGGTTCCGGCGCGGGCGGGGCGGCCTGCGCGTAAGGCACTTCGAGCGAAAACACGCTGCCGTGGCCGGGCCAGGAGCGCACGTGCACGCGATGGCCGAGCAACAGCGCCACCCGGCGTACGATCGCCAGACCGAGCCCGGCGCCGCGCTGCGGCGCTTCGACGCCGGTGTCCAGGCGCTGGAATTCCTCGAAGATCAGTTCGCGCTTGTTCGCCGCGATGCCCGGGCCGGTGTCCCACACCTCGATGCGCACGCTGCCCGGCAAACGCCGCGCGCCGATCACGATGCGGCCCTCGCGCGGGGTGAACTGCATCGCGTTGGAGACGAAGTTCTGCACGATCCGGCGCAGCAGCACTTCGTCGCTGTCGATCACCGCGCTGGAGGCGATGCAGTGCAGGCGCAGGCCGCGCGACTCGGCCAGGATGCGGAACTGGCTGTCGATGCTGGCGAGAAGCCGCGACAGCGGCAGCGCGGCGCGGCGCACTTCCAGCGCTCCCGATTCCAGGCGCGAGATGTCCAGCAGGCTCGACAGGATGTCGTCTTGCGCGGCCAGCGCGGCTTCGATGTGATCGCTGAGCTCGCGGCCTTCGGCATCGCTCACGCGCCGCCGCAGCGACGACAGGTACATGCGCGCGGCGTTCAAGGGCTGCAGCAGATCGTGCACGGCGGCGGCGACGAAACGGGTCTTGGAACGGTTGGCGCGCTCGGCTTCGCCCTTGGCGCTTTGCAGATCGCGGGTGCGTTGCTCGATGCCGCGTTCCAGGCTGTCGGCCAGCGTGCGCAGATCGCGCGCGGCCTGCTTGTAGGCGGTGATGTCGGCGTAACTGGTGACGAAGCCGCCGTCGGGCATCGGATTGCCGCGGATCTCGATCACCGTGCCGTCGGGGCGTTCGCGCTCGTGCAGATAAGGCTGGCCGCGCTGCAGATGATCCAGGCGGCGGCGGATCGCGTCCTCCGGATCGGTGCCGAGCAAGCCGCGGCGGGCGTTGTAGCGGATCAGGTCTTCGATCGGCCGGCCCACCTGCAACAACTCCGGCGGATAGCGGAACAGCTCGGCGTAGCGTTGATTCCACGCCACCAGCCGCAGTTGCGCATCGACCACGCTGACGCCCTGCGGCAAATGTTCCAGGCTCTGGCCTTTGCCCAGGCTGGCCTGCCGCGCTGCGTGGACCACGCCGTCCTGGGCGTTGCGCAGCGCTTCGGCGTGGTGCTCGACCATTCGCTCCAGCTCCTGCCGGCTGCGCAGGCGCAGGCTGGCGATGCGGTTGCGCTGCATCAACAGCAGCGCGACCGAGACCAGCAGCAGCCACGCACCAGCGGCCACCGCGCGTGCGATCCAGGCGGTGCGGATGCTCGGGGTGGTGTCGCGCAGCAGGTGCAAGGTCCAGTCTTCGCGTTGCAGGTGCAGCGATTGCCACAGCATCGGCTCGCGCATGCCCGGCTCGCGCAGGCGCACCACGCGCGCGCCGTCGCCGACTTCGCGTTCCAGCCGGAACGAAGCCGGCCGCAGTTTCTGCCCTTGATACTGGCGGGTGCGCTGCAGCTCGCCGCTTTCCGCCGGCGTCGGCGTGCGCAGCATCCGATAGCGCCATTGCGGCTGCGCGGTCAGGAACACCACGCCGTTGGCGTCGCTGAGCAGGACCAGATCGCCGCGTTCGCTCCAGTCCGAGCGGATGTCTTCCAGTTCGACCTTGACCGCGACCGCGCCGACCGCGCCGCCGCGTTCGTCGTGAATGGCGCGGGCGATGAAGTGGCCGGGCACGTGGGTGGTCACGCCGATGGCGTAGAACTCGCCCGAGCCTTCGGCCATGGCTTTCTGGAAATACGGGCGGAACGCGTAGGAGTGGCCGACGTTGCTATTGGGCAGGTCCCAGTTGCTAGCGGCCAGGCCGATGCCGTTGCCGTCGATCAAGGTCAGCGTGCTGGTGCGGTTGGCGAAATTAAGCTGGACCAGGCGCTCGTTGGCGCGCTGGCGCTGGACGCGGTCGGCGGGATTGGCCAGGGTCGCGCGCAACTGCGGGTCCAGCGACAACACCGCCGGCATGATCCGGTAGCGGTCGATGTGTTGCTCGATCACCTGCGCGCGCTGCGCCAGCAGCACGCTGGCTTCGCCGGCCTGGCGCTGCAAGGCCTGCGAATAGGCGATGCGGCCGACGATCAGCATCGTCAGCAGCGCGCCGGCCAGCGGCAGCACGATCCATAAGGCGGTCTGGAGCTGGTGGCGGCGGGGGATCACGGCGTCGCCGGGAATCGGGAATGAGGAATCGGGAATCGTAAAAGCGAGATCGACGCGGGCAGGGGAGTGCGCCGGGATGGGGTTAAGCGCGATGAGTGCTGGCGGTGCATCGTGATATCCGCTGCGCGGGCTTGGCTTTCATCGTACAGCTGGGAATCGGGAATCGGGAATCGTAAAGGCCGGTGCGCGGCTATCTTGGAATCGAGTAAGAGACGCAAGCCAGAGGTTTGTCGCTCTGGCTTTTACCTATTCCCCATTCCCCATTCCCGATTCCCGGCCCCTCAGAACTGCACCTGCGCCCGAACTTCCATCACGTCCGGATCGGCCGAAAGCAGCCCCTTGTCGGCCTTCACCCGCACGTAGTTGGCCTGGAACTTGAAGTGCGTGGTCAGGTACCAGTTCACGCCCAGGGTCCAGTCGCGCTGCTTGCCGCCGGCGACGCCGCCGTCGTTCAGATCCAGTTCGCCGAAGCGCGCCAGCAACTCCACCGCGCCATAGCCGTGCGCGGGCTTGATGTTGCCGACGTTGTTGCCGGTGTAGGGCCGGGTTTCGCCGGTGAGCACCCAGCTGCCGGTGACGTAGTAGCCGTTGGCGGTGAAATCGCGCGCGCCGTTGTCGCGTTCGGCGGTCGCGCGCAGATACTCGGCCTGCACCGACCACGGGCCGTCGATCCACAACGCTTCCAGGCCGTTGCGCACGATCTTGTCGGTATTGCGCAGGCTGCCCGAATCGACCAATCGCACCGGCGTGAGGCCGTTCATCGGCCGCGCGCGGAAACGCGCGGCGGGGCCGAAATAGGCGCCGCGTCCATCGGTGAAGCCGTGCGGGTTCTCGACCGAACCGGTCAGGCCCAGGTGCACGACGTGATCCTTGTCCTTGACCGGCGTCCACACCGCGCGCCCGGCGGCGGTAGTGCCCGGGTTGTCGCCCTGCAGATCGTGGCCGAAGAAATACGCTGCGCTGACCGCGTAGCGCGGACGCTCCATCGACCACTCCACGCCGGTGCGGCGGCCTTCGTAGACCGCCTGCGAGGCGGCCGACTGCTCCAGCATGCTCACGGTGCGCGAAGCGGCGACGCTCTCCATGCTCACCGGCGTCTTGAAGTAACCCACGCGCAGCTTGCCGTAATCGGCGCCGAACCAGGCCTTGGTGTCCAGGCGCAGGGCGACATCGAGCCAGAGCTTGGATTCGAAATCGAACACCGCGGTGAAATCGTAGACGTCTTTCTTTTTCAGATTCATGCCGAACTCGCGGCGACGGTAATGACCGTCGTCGGACAGGTCGGTCGCGGCGGTGCCGTAGCCGTCGCCGGAAAAATCCACTACGTCGTAGGCGAAGTTGCCGGTCGCGGAAATCTCCGTGCCGTCGCCGAAGGTGTACTTGGTCGGCCAATCGTCGAAGTTGCCGGCCTGCGCGGCGTAGGGCAACGCGGTCAGGGACAGGGCGAGGGCGAGGCGATCGATGCGCATGGTCGGTCGTGCTCCAAGGTCGTTATTACCGCCGTCCTGGCAGCAGGAAACCGTGCCGGGCGCGTGGTGCGGCCGGCTGGAAGGATGGGGTTGCGCGGCCCGCGCGCGCGGCGCGGGCCGATGGAACTCAGGCGGTCTTGTTGCCCAGCGGACCGTGGTGGTCGCTCGGCAGGTCGGCGTCGAGGTCGAGCGCGCTCGGCGGATTGAGCAGCTCATGATTGAGCTTGTCGCGGTCGAGTTCGTTCTCCCAACGCGCCACCACCACCGTCGCCACGCCGTTGCCGATCAGGTTGGTCAACGCGCGCGCTTCGCTCATGAAGCGGTCGATGCCCAGGATCAGCGCCAGGCCCGCGACCGGCACCGCCGGCACCACGGTCAGGGTCGCGGCCAGGGTGATGAAACCCGCGCCGGTGACGCCCGAAGCGCCCTTGGAGGTCAGCATCGCCACCGCCAGCAGGGTGATTTCCTGGGTCAGGGTGAGTTCGACGTTGAGCGCTTGCGCGACGAAGATCGCCGCCATCGTCAGATAGATGTTGGTGCCGTCGAGGTTGAACGAATAACCGCTGGGAACGACCAGGCCGACCACCGGCTTGGAGCAGCCCAGGCGTTCGAGCTTGCGCATCAGCGGCACCAGCGCCGATTCCGACGAAGACGTGCCCAGCACCAGCAGCAGTTCGTCGCGGATATAGCGGATGAAGCGCAGGATGCTGAAACCGGTAAGGCGCGCGATGGTGCCGAGCACGATCAGCACGAACAGGGCGCAGGTGAGATAGAAGCTGCCCATCAGCTTGAGCAGCGGGCCGAGCGATTCGATGCCGAACTTGCCGATGGTGAAGGCCATCGCCGCGCCGGCGCCGATCGGGGCCAGCTTCATGATCATGCTCATGATGCCGAAGAACGCTTTCGACAGCGTCTCGAACAGGTCCATGATCTTTTCGCCCGACTTGCCCATGTGCAGCAGAGCGAAGCCGAACAGCACCGCCAGCAGCAGCACCTGCAACAGGCTGCCTTCGCCGGTGAAGGCGTCGGTGAAGGTCTTGGGAATGATGTGCAGCAGGAAATCGACCGTGCTTTGTTCTTCGGCCTTGTGCGCGTAACCGATGGCTTCGGCGACCTTCTTCGGGTCCAGGTCGGCCACGTTGGCGTTGAAGCCCGCACCCGGCTTCAGCGTGTTGACCACCACCAGGCCGATCACCAAGGCGAAGGTTGAAACCACTTCGAAGTACAAGATCGCCTTGGCGCCCACGCGCCCGACCTTCTTGACGTCGGCGACGCCGGCGATGCCCAGCACCACGGTCAGGAAGATGATCGGGCCGATCAGCATCTTGATCAGCGAGATGAAACCGTCGCCCAGCGGCTTGAGCTTGACGCCGAAATCGGGGAAGAAATGCCCGACCGCACCGCCGAGGATGATGGCGGCCACCACCCATAGATAGAAACGCGAGGCTGGCGATTTCATGGTTTCGTTCCTGTAGCGCGAGGAAGGGAAGAGGGAAGGGCGATCAGTCGTGATCGATCTGCGAATATTTGCGGGTGTCGGGCATGAACGCGTAGACCAGCAGCGAGCAGGCGATGCAGGCGCTGACGTACCAGAAGAAGCCGGTTTCCATGCCGATCTGCTTGAACCACAGCGCGATCGGCTCGGCGGTGCCGCCGAACAGGGCGACGGTGAGCGCGTAGGGCAGGCCGACGCCGAGCGCGCGGACCTCCACCGGGAACAGTTCGGCCTTCACCACCGCGTTGATGGCGGTGTAGCCGCTGACCGCGCTGAGCAGGATCATGATCAGCCAGAACGCCTGCATCGGCGATTGCGCGTCGCGGATCCAGTGCATCACCGGCACGGTCAGCACGGTGCCGAGCACGCCGAAGGCGATCAGCAGCGGGCGCCGGCCGATCCGGTCCGACAGCGCGCCGACCAGCGGCTGCATCAGCATGTACACGAACAGGCTGGCGGCGTTGATCAGCGACGCGGTTTCCTTGTCGAAGCCGGTGCTGATGGTGAGGAACTTCAGCATGTAGTTGGTGTAGGTGTAGAACGCCAGCGTGCCGCCCATGGTCAGGCCGACCACGGTCAGCACCGCGCGCGGATGCTGGGCCAGCGTGCGCAGCGAGCCTTCCTTGCGCTTGGGCGTGTCGCTGGCCTGCAGCTTGGTGAACGATTCGGTTTCCTGCATGTTGCGGCGCAGGTACAGGGCGATGATCGCGGCCATCGCGCCGATCGCGAACGGAATCCGCCAGCCCCAGTCGCGCAACTGTTCTTCGTTCAACACGAACTGCTGCAGCACGATCAGCACCATCAGCGCGAGCAGCTGGCCCATGATCAGGGTGACGTAGAGAAAGCTGGACCAGAAGCCGCGGTTCTCGCGCGAGGACATCTCGCTCAGGTAGGTCGCCGAGCTGCCGTATTCGCCGCCCACGCTCAGGCCCTGCATCAGCCGCGCCGCCACCAGCAGGATCGGCGCGAACACGCCGATGGTTTCGTAGCCGGGGGTGAAGGTGATGATGAGCGAGCCGGCGCACATCATCAGCACCGACAGCATCAGCGCGGCCTTGCGGCCGCGGCGGTCGGCGTAGCGGCCGAACACCCAGCCGCCGAGCGGGCGCATCAGAAAGCCCACGGCGAAGATCGCCGCGGCGTTGAGCGCCTGCGAAATCTTGTCGCCCTTGGGGAAGAACACGTGGGCGAAGTACAGCGAGAACGCGCTGTAGACGTACCAGTCGTAGTACTCGACCAGATTGCCGATCGACCCGGAGAAGATCGACTTGAGCCGTTGTCCCGGGCTCATGGCCGGAGCGCTGGAAGGAATATCGGCGGTGGTGATCGCGCTCACGGCGGCTCCTGCAACGGCGGTATGGCGGGGTGGTGCGTTGTCGTCGCGGTGCGATCGTTCGCGGCGCGGCAACGGCGGGCGCGGCACGTCCCTGCACCCGGCGCCGATGGTGGGCTGGGGGGCGGGGTGGGCCAATAGCACCTTAGGGTTAGAGCTCTAGACCGCAGTGTGCGCAGGGTTGGAAATACGCCGCTGAGCGCTGTTCAGCGGCGTATTTCGCGCGCTGCGGGCGGGGTAGTGCTTTAGTCGCAGGACGCCGGCGTGGCGCGAACGATGCCGCGCCGTGCCGGCGAATCGTCGCGTCTTCGTCCGGAAAATCACCGTGCCGGCGCGCGCCGCGCCGCCATCTGCACGTCATCTGCGCCATTCATGCTTGTCCGGATATGTCCGTCCTGCCCCCGGAGAGAGTCATGAAGTACCCCCACACCACGGCCGCGCTCGCGCTGGCGATTTCGACCGCGCTGGCGACCGTGCCGGTTTACGCCGCCGCCACCGCCGCCGATGCGCCCGCCAGCGCCGCGGCCGATGCCACCGCCGACGCCTCCGCCGGCATGAGCGGCGAAACCACCACGCTCGATGCGGTGTCGGTGATCGGCATGGGCGAAACCCGTCAGGTGCAGCGCGTCAAGCTCGCCGACATCGAGAAGACCACGCCCGGCACCAGCGCGCAGAAGATCCTCAACAAGCTGCCCGGCATCTCGGTGCAGTCCAACGACGCCTACGGCGCCAACGAGGAATCGCAGACCATCAGCCTGCGCGGCTTCAACCAGCGCCTGCTCGGCTACACCCTCGACGGCATCCCGCTGGGCGACAACAGCTACGGCAACTACAACGGCCTGGGCATCAGCCGCGCGCTGATCGGCGAAAACCTGGCCAGCGCCGAACTCGCCGCCGGCATCGGCTCGCTCGGCACCGCCTCGACCAGCAACCTCGGCGGCACCTTGCAGTACTACTCCTCCGATCCGCAGGCCGAGTTCGGCCTGCGCGTGGCGCAGACCTTCGGCAGCGACAACACCCGCCGCACCTATGCGCGCCTGGACACCGGCGAGCACGGCGGCTTCTCGATGTATCTGTCCGGCTCGCTGCTCAGCGCCGACATGTGGTCGCGTCCCGGCGACAACCAGGACCAGAATCAGGTCAACCTGAAGGCGGTCTATAACTTCGGCGACGGCAACCGCATCAGCGCCTATGTCGCCAGCGCCGAGACCAGTCAGGCCAACTACGCCTATTTGTCGAAGGCGCTGCTGGCGCGCGGCGCGGATTGGGACTGGAACCTGTACAAGCCCGACTGGCAGCGCGCCATCGCCGCGGCGTACTGCGCGCCCAAGCCGTGGCCGGCCAACCAGCATCGCGCCGGCGATCCGCGTTGTTCGTTCACCAGCCCGGCGGCGACCATCGACGACGCCTACTACGCCAGCCGCGCCATCCGCACCGACCATCTGGCCGCACTGGCCGGCGAGTTCAATCTCGGCGAAGGCCTGCTGCTGAAGTCGCAGGCCTACTACCACGACGACCGCGGCCAGGGCCATTGGTGGTCGCCGGGCAATTACTCGTATCCGAACACGGCGAAGGCCATTCCGATCTCGATCCGCAGCACCAACTACGGCATCAACCGCTACGGCGTGATGAGCTCGCTGGCCTGGGAGATCGGCAACCACCGCATCGAAGGCGGCTTCTGGTACGAGAGCAACCACCACGACGTGCAGCGCAATTTCTATTTCATCGAAGGCCCGGTCAACGACGACCGCTTCCTCAACGATCCCGACCGCCGGCTGTTCTTCCAGAAGTACCGCATCAACACCCGCCAGGCCTATCTGCAGGACACCATCAGCCTGCTCGACGGCCGCATGACCGTGGACGTGGGCGCCAAGAGCACCCAGGTGGACATGCGCGCGCGTCAGGTCGATCCGCGTGCGATGGAAGTGCCCAACGCGACCGGGCGCCTGGAAACCAAGGACAGCTTCCTGCCGCAGATCGGCGTGGGCTACAAGCTCGGCGAAGGCCAGGAATTGTTCGCGGCCTACACGGAAAACGTCGCCGCCTTCGTCGGCGGCGGCGCCGGCGGCCCGCTGGCGATCGGTCAGGCCGCGTTCGATGCGCAGAAGGCCGACCTCAAGCCGGAAGAATCGCAGACCCTGGAAGCCGGTTACCGCCGCGTCGGCGAGACCTATCAGGCTTCGTTGAGCGTGTACAAGGTCAAGTTCGACAACCGCCTGCTGTCGTTGAACCCGTGCTCCAGCATCGAAGCCGGCACCCGTCCGGAGTGCATAACGAAGTTCTTCAACGTCGGTTCGGTGGACAGCTACGGCAGCGAGCTGGTCTTCATCTGGAAGCCGAGCGAACACTTCGAGTGGTACAACGCGCTGTCGTGGAACAAGTCGACCTATCAGGACAACTACATCGACAGCGGCAAGGTCGTGCAGACCCGCGACAAGCGCGTGGTGGATGTGCCGGACAAGATGCTGTCCAGCGAGGTGACCTATCGCAACGGCCCGTGGCTGGCGACGCTGAGCGGCAAGTACACCGGCAAGCGTTATTACACCTATACCAACGACAACGGCTTCGGCGGTTCGACCACGTTCGATGCGGCGGTGCGCTACACCTTCGACGCGATGGGGCCGTTCCGGCAGTGGTCGATCGCGCTCAACGGCACCAACCTGGGCGACAAGCGCACGGCGAGCAATCTGACCGCGTTCAGCGCTTCCGATCCGCAGGGCAAGACTTATGCCTTCCATGCCAATGCGCCGCGGCAGGTGTTTTTGACCTTCGATGCGCGGTTCTGATGGACGATGGGGAGCGCGGCGGCCCGGGGCGGGTCGTCGCGTTCTCGTGTTTGCTCGTTATTCCTGCGTTCGCGGGAATGATGGTGGTGGTTTTCGTTGCAACCTGATCGAAGTGCATCGGGGCTGAAGCCCCTCCCACAAAAGACCTCGGCGCATCATCGAAGTCTGTAGTGGGAGGGGCTTCAGCCCCGACGCTTTTGTCCCAGAGCTGGCCGACCTAGCGCCCCTCCGGCAACCCCGACAACCGCGCCACCATCCGCTCCAGCGCATCCGCATCGCGCAGCACCACATGCCGATAGCGCAGCGCGATCCAGCCCTGCTGCTCCCACGAGCGCAGCTCCTTGCTCACGCTCTGGCGGGTCGCGCCGAGCATGCTGGCCAGATCGTCCTGCGGCAGCGCCAGATCGATCAGCCGGCCTTCGGCTTCGTCCACGCCGTACACGTGCGCCAGCTCCAGCACGCGCTTGCCCAGGCGCGCGGCCAGCGGCAGGGTCAGGGCGTCTTCGACGAACTGCAGCACCGTGCGCAGCTTGCGGCACAGCAGGCGGGTGAAGCCGCGATACAACTCCGGGTGTTCGTCCAGCAAGGCCAGAAACCGCACGCGCGGCAGCAGCAGGATTTCGGTGTCGCCGACCGCGCGCGCATCCTGCGGACGCGGTTCGCCGTCGAACATCGACACCTCGCCGAACCAGCTGCCGGGTTCGAACAGCACGAACAGCATCTCGCGCCCGTTCGGCGTCGGCACGCTCATGCGGATGCGGCCGCGGACCACGCCGTACAGGCCGTCGGCGGCGTCGCCGCGCGCGTACAGCAGCTCGCCGTCGCGCAGGCGCCGGTGCACCGACATCGCCTGCAGATGCGCGACCACCGCCGGCGACAGGTCGCGCAACCAGGGATCGGCGGTGAGGTCGTGCATGCGGGCTCCGGTGGCTGCGGGATGCGGCAAGTGTCGGCCAGGCGACGGTCGCCGACGCCGGCTCCGGGTATTTTGCGCTCAGCCCACCCGAAGGTAAGCCACGATGAGCGCACGCCCGATGTCCGGCTCCGACTGCTCCGCCGAGGAATGGGCGCTGCGGGTCGATCTGGCCGCCGCCTACCGGCTGATCGCCCTGCACGGCTGGGACGATCTGATCTTCACCCATCTCACCGCCCGCGTCCCCGGCCCGGAGCACCATTTCCTGATCAACCCCTACGGCATGGGCTTCGCCGAGATCACCGCGTCCTCGCTGGTCAAGGTCGGCCTGGACGGGCAGCCGGTCGGGGCCTCGGAGTATCCGGTCAATCCGGCCGGGTTCGTGATCCACAGCGCGGTGCACGCCGCGCGCGAAGACGCCTTGTGCGTGATGCACACCCATTCGCTCAACGGCGTGGCGGTGTCGGCGCAGAAGGACGGCGTGCTGGCGATTTCGCAGCAGTCCTTGTTCGTGCTGGCGGCGCTGGGCTATCACGATTACGAGGGAGTGGCTCTCAACGACGCGGAAAAGCCGCGGCTGGTCGCCGACCTCGGCCGCAACACCTTCCTGATGCTGCGCAATCACGGCCTGCTGACCGTGGGCGCGAGCGTGGCCGATGCGTTCCTGGCGATGTACATCTTCGAGGCCGCATGCGCGATCCAGGTGCGCGCGCTGGCCGGCGCGCGCGAGCTGCTGCCGATTCCGGCGCCGATCCTCGCCGGTATCCAGGCGCAGGCGGCGCAGGTGACGCGCGGGCTGGGCGGGGCGCTGGCGTGGCCTTCGCTGTTGCGGCGTCTGGCGCGGGAGAATCCGGGCTACGACCAATGATTCGGCGCTGCGGGCTGAGCGAAGTGCGTCGGAGCTGAAGCCCCTCCCACAAAAGACTTCGACGCGCGGCGAGGTCTTCAACCAGCAGGCCTCAACCCCGATCGGCGCAGACGTTTCGATGTTGCGTTTCGCGATGCGTTCGACTTGACGGCGGCGCGCGTGCGCGGCTCATCATCGCTGTGTCGCCGCGTTGATCCGGGCCGCGCGCGCCATCCAGGAGAAATGCCGTGCAGGACAGCCTGTTGCTCAAGATCGGTCTGCCGATCGCGATCGCCATCATCATGTGCGGCATCGGCCTGACGCTCAGCGGCGAAGACTTCCGCCGCGTCGGCCGCCATCCCAAACCGGTCGTGGTCGGCCTGATCGGCCACTATCTGCTGCTGCCGGCGCTGGGCTTCGCGGTGGCCTGGATGTTTCCCGATTCGCTCGAATTCGCGGTCGGCTTCGTGCTGGTCGCGGCCTGTCCCAGCGGCAGCAGCTCGAACGCACTGACTTATCTGGCCCGCGGCAACGTCGCCCTGGCGGTGACCCTGACCGTGATCAGCGCGCTGGTGACGTTCGTCAGCGTGCCCTTGCTGGTCAATCTGGCGCTGCAGTGGTTCGGCGGCGAGGCCCGGCAGATCCGCCTGCCGGTCGCGCAGACGGTGATGCATCTGGCCGCGCTGGTGCTGGTGCCGGTGTTGCTCGGCATGGGCGTGCGCCGGGTCGCCTCGGGTTTTGCGCTGCGGGTGGAGCCGTGGGTGAGCCGGTTCGCGTTGGGGCTGCTGCTGTTGCTGATCGTGGCGATCATCGTGACCCAGCGCGATCTGTTGTGGCGCAGTTTTCCCGAACTGGGGCCGGCGGCGCTGGGAATGTGCGCGGCGGCGATCGGCGGCGGCTTTTTGCTGGCGCGGATCAGCGGTCTGGCGCTGCGCGATGCGATCACCGTCGGCATGGAGGTCGGTGTGCAGAACAGCACGCTGGCGATCGTGATCGCGCTGACCTTGCTGCAATCGCCGCAGATCGCGGTGCCGGCGGCGATGTACGGGCTGATGATGTATCTGCCGGCGTTCGCAGTGGTGGTGCTGGGACGGCGGGCAGTGGCGCGCGATGAGGCGCGCGGCCCCGTCGCTGAGCCCCTCTCCCGTTGACGGGAGAGGGGGTTGGGGTGAGGGCGCGCGAACTGGCGGCCTGCTTCGCAAGCGGAATTGCGCTCGCCCTCATCCGGCCCTTCGGGCCACCTTCTCCCGCCAGCGGGAGAAGGGAAAAACTCAGCGCCAGTCGATCGTCCCGCGCACCACGTTGCTCACCCGTCCGCCCGACCAGACTTCGCCGTCGGCGTCCACGCGCAGTTCCAGGCGCGCGTCGAAACCGACTTCGCGGCCCTGGCTGACCGTGTAATGGCCGTCGCGGCCGGGCAGGGCGCCGTTGTGATTGAGCCACGCCGCCAAGGTGGCGTTGGCTGCGCCGGAGGCGGCGTCCTCGAACTGCGCCGGCGCACCGACGAAGGCGCGCACGACCAGATCGTAGTCGCGGCCGGCGTCGGCGCGCGCGAACGCGCACAGGCCCATGCTCTCGGTGCTTTCGGCCAGGGCGCCGATCGCGGCCCAGTCCGGACTCGCCGCGCGCAGGGCGGCTTCGTCGCGCAGCTCGGCCAGCCACCAGCGGCGGCCGCCGTCCATCAGCGCCGGCGGCAGCGCGCCCAAGGGCAGGCCGCGCAGGGTCGCGGCCAGACGCGGGTCGCCCGCGCTGGCGGTCTCGACCACGCGCGCGCGCGGCGTGCGCACGGCGATCGTGCGCGCCTCGCCTTCTCCATCGACCGCCAGCGGCAACAGGCCGGCCACGCCTTCCTGAACCAGACGGCCGTCCACCGGCGCGGCCAGGCCGGCTTCCAGCACCACGCAGGCGGTGCCGACGCTGGGATGGCCGGCGAAGGGGACTTCGCGGCGCGGGCTGAACATGCGGATGCGGTAGCTGGCGCCGGGCTGGGACGGCGGGAACACGAAGGTGGTTTCCGGCAGTCGGGTCCAGCGGGCGATGGCCTGCATGGCGTTGTCGTCGAGGCCTTGCGCATCCAGGACCACGGCGAGCGGATTGCCGGCGCCGGGGCGGTCGGCGAAGACATCCAGTTGCAGATAGCGGCGTTGCGTCATTTCGGGAAGGGATCCGATGGGCCCATGCGGTGGCGGCACAAGGGCGGTGCCAGGGAACAACGATAGAAAACAAAGCGTCGGAAGCTACAGCCAGGGTACGTTCGGGAGCCGGCCAGTTCGACTAGAATCGTCGCTTCGTGCCCCGGCTCCCGGATGAGCGCGCGGCTGTCGAAGGTGCGGCGTCCGAGCGAAGTTCCGCCGGGCGCTGCTCACAAGGCCGCGATTCTAGGCGCGCACGACCCGCAAGTGTGGAATCCCGCGACGTGCGTATCGACGCCGCCGCGGGCGGATCGACCTGCCCCGGCCGCGTGCCGGGCCCTAATCGAAGTGAAACGACAACCGAGGAAGACGTGGAGACGCAACAGACTGGCTGGGTGGTGCTCAAGTTCGGTGGTACTTCGGTATCTCGCCGGAACCGTTGGGACACGATCGGACGCCTGGCTGGGAAACGTCTGAAACAAGACGGCCGGCGCGTGCTGGTCGTGGTCTCCGCGTTGTCGGGCGTCACCAATGAATTGCAGGCGATCGCCAACGCCCCGGCCGGGGTCGATGACGGCATCGCCGCGCGCTTCGCCGGTCTGGTCGAGCGT
This sequence comes from Lysobacter sp. TAB13, assembly GCF_052113885.1. Classification (NCBI taxonomy): domain Bacteria; kingdom Pseudomonadati; phylum Pseudomonadota; class Gammaproteobacteria; order Lysobacterales; family Lysobacteraceae; genus Lysobacter; species Lysobacter sp. TAB13. The sequence goes on from NZ_JBFRDR010000029.1 coordinate 47,718, forward strand.
CACCGCTCGTTCTGCGCCGAACTGAGCCTGGACCCGGATGCGGTGCTCGGCGAGCGTCTGGCGAAACTGGTTGCGTTGGAAACCGATCCGCGCGCGGCGAGCCGCGCGCTGGATTGGCAGGCCGAGGTGTTGGGCCAGGGCGAATTGCTGTCTTCCACCCTGGGCGCGGCTTACCTGCGCTCGCAGGGTCACGATTTCGGTTGGTGCGACGCGCGCGACTGGCTCGACGCGGTCTCGCTGCCCAACGCCAGCGACTGGGCCCAGCGCCTGTCGGTGAACTGTCGCCATCAGGCCGAGCCCGGCTTCGCCGAGCGCTTCGACGCGCAGCCGACCGCGATGCTGATCACCCAGGGCTTCATCGCCCGCCACGGCGACGGCGGCACGGCGATTCTCGGCCGCGGCGGCTCCGATACTTCGGCGGCGTACTTCGGCGCGTTGCTGAAGGCGCAACGCGTGGAAATCTGGACCGACGTGCCGGGCATGTTCAGCGCCAATCCGCGCGAAGTGCCCGACGCGCGCCTGCTGGCCCGCCTGGATTACGCCGAAGCGCAGGAAATCGCTACCACCGGCGCCAAGGTGCTGCATCCGCGTTCGATCGCGCCGTGCCGCGACGCCGGCGTGGCGATGGCGATCCTCGACACCGAGCGCCCGGACCTGCCCGGCACGCGCATCGACGCCAGCGCGGCCACCGTGCCCGGCGTCAAGGCGATCAGCCGCCGCAACGGCATCGTGCTGGTGGCGATGGAAAGCATCGGCATGTGGCAGCAGGTCGGCTTCCTCGCCGACGTGTTCGAGCGCTTCAAGCGCCATGGTTTGTCGATCGACTTGATCGGTTCGTCGGAAACCAACGTCACCGTGTCGCTGGACCCAAGCGAGAACCTGGTCAACAGCAACGTGCTCGAAGCGCTGTCGGCGGATCTGGCCGAAGTGTGCCGGGTCAAGGTGATCGCGCCCTGCGCGGCGATCACCCTGGTCGGCCGCGGCATGCGTTCGCTGCTGCACCGGTTGTCCGACATCTGGGCCGCGTTCGGCCGCGAGCGCGTGCATCTGATCTCGCAGTCGTCGAACGATCTCAACCTCACCTTCGTCATCGACGAAGCCGACGCCGACGGCCTGCTGCCGCATCTGCATCACGAGCTGATCCGCGGCGGCGCCATGCCGGTGCGCGATGAGAGCGTGTTCGGTCCCAGCTGGCGCAGCATCCAGGACGAAGGCAACGGCAAGCCGCCGCGCCCGGCGCCGTGGTGGCGCGGCAAGCGCGCGCGCCTGCTGGCGATGGCCGCGGCCGGCACGCCGCGTTATGTCTACGATCTGGGCACGGTGCGCGAACGCGCGCGCTCGCTGATCGGCACCCAGGCGGTGGATCGCTGCTTCTACGCGATGAAGGCCAACTCGCATCCGGCCGTGCTCAAGACCATCGTCGGCGAAGGCTTCGGCCTGGAATGCGTGTCGCTGGCGGAAATCGAGCGGGTGTTCTCCGCCATTCCGCACATGGCGCCCGAGCGGGTGCTGTTCACGCCGAGCTTCGCGCCGCGGCACGAGTACGAAGCCGCGCTCAAGCGCGGCGTGATCGTCACGCTCGACAACGTCGAAGCGCTCAAGCGCTGGCCGGAAGTATTCCGCGGCCGCACCTTGTGGCTGCGGCTGGACCTGGGCCACGGCGAAGGCCATCACGAGAAAGTCCGCACCGGCGGCGTCGCGGCCAAGTTCGGCCTGCCGCTGGCGCGTTTCGATGCCTTCATCGAAGAAGCGCGCAAGCTCAACATCCGCATCAGCGGCCTGCACGCGCACCTGGGCAGCGGCATCGACGATCCGCAGCATTGGCGCGGCGTCTACGCCAGCCTCGCCGGCCTGGCCGACAGCGTCGGCACGATCGAGACCATCGACATCGGCGGCGGCTTGCCGGTGGCGTACACGCCTGAAGCGCCGAGCTTCGATCTGGCGCAGTGGCGCGCCGGGCTGGAAGAGATCAAGGCCGCGTATCCGCGTTACGGCCTGATCATCGAGCCGGGCCGCTATCTGGCCGCCGAAAGCGGCGTGCTGCTGATCAGCGTGACCCAGGTGATCGAGAAGGACGGCGTGCGCCGGATCGGCTGCGACGCCGGCATGAACGCGCTGATGCGTCCGGCCATGTACGAGGCCTATCACGGCATCCACAACCTCAGCCGCCTCGACGACACCCAGCTCGCCGCGTTCGACGTGGTCGGCCCGGTGTGCGAGAGCAGCGACGTGCTCGGCCGCGCCCGTCCGATGCCGGTCGCCACCGAGGAAGGCGATGTCATCCTGGTCGCCGACGCCGGCGCCTACGGCATGGCGATGGCCAATACCTACAACCTGCGCGCGCTGCCGGTGGAGGAGGTGATCGAATGAAACCGACCCTGTCCATGTCCCGCGCGCGCATCGCTTCGATTTCGGGAAAACGCTTGTGAGTGCTCAATTCCAGCGCGACGCGGTGCGCGCCTTCCGTTTCGTCCGCTGCGGCCTCGACGCCGCCACCGGCGTCGCCGAACTGGTCTATGCCTTCGACGACGGCCCGGAGCTGACCGAGACCATCACCATTCCCGGCGCGCCGTTCGCGCTGGCCGGCGCGCGCGCGCATGCGGTCGAGCAGGCGCTGCGCGTGCTGCATCTGATCGCCGGCGTGAGCTATTACAAGGCGGCGGTGCCGGAAGATATCCGCATCGATTCGTATGCGATCGACGCCGATACCGCGGCGCTGCTGGAGCTGATCTACGTCAACGGGCTGGGCGAGTTCGCTTATCGCAATGGCCTGAATCTGCACGGGAAGATTCGTTTTCCCGTGGGCGAGAACCGTGGCGATAGCCGCGCGCCCGCACTGGGCCTGCGCCAGCACGCGCTGGTCGCCATCGGCGGCGGCAAGGATTCGCTGGTCAGCATCGAAGCCCTGCGCGCGATGGAGATCGAGCAGACCGTCACCTGGATCGGCGGCTCGCAACTCATCGCCGCCTGCGCCCAGCGCACCGGCCTGCCCACGCTGAATCTCGGCCGCGCGCTGGCGCCGCAGTTGTTCGAACTCAATCGCCAGGGCGCCTACAACGGCCACATCCCGGTCACGGTGGTGAACTCGGCGATCATGGTTCTGGCCGCGCTGCTGCACGGCGTGGATCAGGTGGTGTTTTCCAACGAGCGCTCGGCCAGCTACGGCAGCCTGATCGAGGGCACGGGCGAGGTGAACCACCAGTGGTCCAAGGGCTGGGCCTGCGAACAGGCCTTCGGCGATTACGTCCAGCGCCATGTCGCCGCCGATCTGCATTACTACTCGCTGCTGCGTCCGCTCAGCGAATTGGCGGTGGCGCGGCAGTTCGCCCGCAGCGATCGCTACGACGCGCATTTCAGCAGTTGCAATCGCAATTTCCATATTCTCGGCGAGCGGCCGGTGAGTCGTTGGTGCGGGGTGTGTCCCAAGTGCCACTTCGTGTTTCTGGCGCTGGCGCCGTTCATGACCAAGCCGCGCTTGGTCGGCATCTTCGGCCGCAACCTGCTCGACGATCCGGCCCAGACCGACGGCTTCGACGCGCTGCTGGAATACCGCAACCACAAGCCGTTCGAATGCGTCGGCGAAGGTCGCGAATCGCGCGCCGCGCTGGCGGCGCTCGCCGAGCGTCCGGAGTGGCGCGAGGACGCGCTGGTCGAACGCTTCGCGCGCGAGATCCGTCCGCAACTCGGCGACGACGATCTGCGCATCGAACCGCTGCTGACGCTGGACGAAGAACAGCGCCTGCCGCCGCCGTTGTGGGAACGCTTGCGTGCGTATTTCGCAGCTTGAAGGCCAGCGCGTCGCGCTGTGGGGCTGGGGCCGCGAGGGACGCGCGGCCTATCGCGCGATCCGCTCGCGCCTGCCCGAACTCGCGCTGACCCTGTTCTGCTCGCCGGAAGAAGCCGTTGAAGGCCGTGGGCTGCACGATCCGCGTCTGGCGATCGAAACCGCGGCCAGCGCCGAACGCCTGAGCGCGTTCGACTGGGTAATCAAATCGCCCGGCATCAGCCCGTATCGCGCCGAGGCCCTGGCCGCGGCCGAGCAGGGCACGCGTTTCATCGGCGGCACCGCGCTGTGGTTCGGCGAGGACATCGGCGGCCGCACGATCTGCGTGACCGGCACCAAGGGTAAGAGCACCACGACCTCGCTGCTGGCGCATCTGCTGCGCGCCGGCGGCCATCGCACCGCGCTGGTCGGCAATATCGGCGTGCCCTTGCTGGAAGTGCTGGAGCCGTCGCCGCCGCCGGAATTCTGGGCGATCGAGCTGTCGAGCTACCAGACCGGCGATGTCGGCATGAGCGGCGCGCGGCCGGACGTGGCGATCGCCCTGAATATCTATCCCGAACACCTGGACTGGCACGGCTCGCAAGCGCGCTACGTCGAAGACAAGCTGCGCCTGCTGACCCAGGGCAAGCCGCGTATCGCGGTGTTGAACGCGAACGATGCGGTGCTGTCCGCGCTGCAATTGCCCGACAGCCAGATTCATTGGTTCGGCGACGAAGCCGGCTGGCATCTGCGCGGCGACGTGCTGTGGCGCGGCGATCGCGACATCATGGACACCGCTTCGTTGCCGCTGCCGGGCCGCCACAACCGCGGCAATCTGTGCGCGGTGCTGACTGCGATCGAAGCGCTCGGCATCGACGCCGCGCCGCTGGCGCCGCATGCGGCCAGCTTCAAGCCGCTGCCCAATCGCCTGCAACCGATCGGCGCGCGCGACGGCATCGCCTACGTCAACGATTCGATCAGCACCACGCCGCATGCGACCTTGGCCGCGCTGGAATGCTACGCCGGCCGGCGCATCGCGCTGCTGGTCGGCGGCCACGACCGCGGCGTGGAATGGCGCGGCTTCGCCGAGGCGATGCGGCAGCAGGCGCCGCTGGCGATTGTGACGATGGGCGAGAACGGTCCGCGCATCCACGAACTGCTGGCGCCGGTCGCGGCGCAAGCCGGATTCCATCTGAGCGCGGCGAACGATCTTGCCGAGGCGATGGCGCAGGCGCGCGCGGCGCTGGGCGGCGAGGGCGGCGTGGTGTTGATGTCGCCGGGCGCGCCGAGCTTCGGCCCGTATCGCGATTACGTCGCGCGCGGCCGGCATTTCGCCGAGCTGGCCGGGTTCGATCCGGATTCGATCAGTGCGATCGCCGGTTTGGGGATCAGCTGAGGAACGAGTTCTCAGGAGTGAGGAGTGAGTAGAAGCAAGGCGCCGCGGCCCGGCTTTTGCTTCTACTCACTGCTCACTCCTCTGAACTCATTTCCCGCCCCGGACGAATTCGTATCCAGGCCTTGCGGCTTCGCTGTCCGGCCGGCGCCTTCACATGCGAGCGCCACACGGACGCGCTAGGCTTGGGCCTTTCCCCAATCCGGAGCCCGCCATGCGCCGTTTGTCTGCCGCCTTGTCGCTAGTGCTGTGCGCTTCGCCGTCGTTCGCGGCGATGCAGACCAAACCGGTGGAATGGAAGATCGGCGACGACAGCTTCAGCGGCGTGCTGGTCTACGACAACGTCAACGCGATCAAGCGCCCCGGTCTGGTGATGGTGCCCAACTGGATGGGCATCACCGACAACGCGATCCAGCACGCGAAGGACATCGCCGGCGACGATTACGTCGTGCTGGTCGCCGATGTCTACGGCAAGAACGTGCGACCGAAGAACAAGGACGAAGCCAAGGCCGCGGTAGGCAAGGCCTACGGCGACGCGACGACGCTGCGCAAGCGCATCAACGAAGCGGTGGCGGTATTGAAGGCGCAGGACAAGACCGCGCCGCTGGACGCGAACCGGATCGGCGCGCTGGGCTTCTGCTTCGGCGGCTCGACCGTGCTGGAACTGGCGCGCACCGGCGCGAACCTGGCCGGCATCGTGAGCTTCCACGGCGGCCTGAAGGCGCACCTGCCGGGCAACGGCGTCAAGGTCAACACGCCGGTGCTGGTGCTCAACGGCGCGGCCGACAAGTCGGTGCCGAACGAAGACATCGTCGCCTTCGAAAAAGAAATGGACGAAGCCGGCGCCGATTGGCAACTCGTGAACTACAGCGGCGCGCGTCATTGCTTCGCCGAGATCGAGAACGCCAACAACGCGCCGGAAGACAACTGCCGTTACGACGAACGCGCGTCCAAGCGCTCGTTCGCGGCGATGCGGGCGTTCTTCGCGGAGCGATTTGGCGCGCGTTGAGGCGGGAGGTTCAAAGGCTTCAGTACGTCTCCCTCCAGGCCATCGTTCCCGCGAAGGCAGGCTCCGCTTTACTTCGGCGGAGCCGAACATCCAGAGATTTCAGCGCGGTCTTCCAAGAACGTCATTCCCGCGAAGGCGGGAATCCAGAGACTTCAGCGGCATCTCTCCAGATCGTCATTCCCGCGAACGCGGGAATCCAGCGACTTCAAAGGTTCTCGCACGAAAGGCACTGGATGTTCGGCTCCGCCGAAGTAAAGCAGAGCCCGCGTTCGCGGGAATGACGGCTTGGGGTGCGGCTTGAGGCCTGGCCTGTTCCGTTGAACGCAGCCGCACGTAACCACCGCGCCAGTCCCAACGCCTGCCGTCCCCCCAAACGAATAACGGCAGCCCAAGGCTGCCGTTATCCATCCACCGATCGATGCACCCGGAACAACGCCCCCCAACCGGACGCGCCCGAAACTCAAACGATCAGTGATCCCGACTGACCGCATACCGCGCCAATCCGCGCAGCGCCGCCGTGTAGTCGTTGTCGTCCAGCCCTTCCAGCGCCGCCTCGGCGGCCTGCGCATAGTCCTCGGCGCGCCGGCGGCTGTAGTCCAGGCCGCCGGTGGCGCGTATCGCCGCCAGCACTTCGGGCATGGCCTGCGTGTCGCCGTGCTCGACCGCCGCGCGCAGGCGCGCGCGCACGGCATCGTCGCTGTGGGCGATGGCGTGGATCAGCGGCAGCGTGGCCTTGCCCTCGGCCAGATCGTCGCCGAGGTTCTTGCCCAGGGTCTGCGCGTCGGAGGCGTAATCGAGCACGTCGTCGGCGATCTGGAAGGCATAGCCCAAGGCCAGCCCGTAATCGTGCAAGCGTTGCTGGACCTGCGCGTCGGCGCCGGCCAGAACCGCGCCCAGGCGCGTGGCGGCGGCGAACAGCACCGCGGTCTTGCGCTCGATCACCCGCAGATAGGCCGCTTCGTCCGTGTCCGGGTTGCGCACGTGCAGCAGCTGCAGCACTTCGCCTTCGGCGATCTGGTTGGTGGTGTCGGCGAGGATCTTCATCACCTCCAGCCGGTCGAGTTCGACCATCAGCTGGAAGCTGCGCGAATACAGGAAGTCGCCGACCAGCACGCTGGCGGCGTTGCCCCACACCGCATTGGCGGTGCGGCGGCCGCGGCGCAGGTCGGATTCGTCGACCACGTCGTCGTGCAGCAAGGTCGCGGTGTGGATGAATTCGACCACGGCCGCGAGCTGGTGGGCGTCCGGGCCGCGGTGGCTCAGGGCCCCGGCCGCCAGCAGCAACAGCATCGGCCGCAGGCGCTTGCCGCCGGCGCCGACGATGTACTCGGCGACCTGATTGATCAGCACCACATCCGACGCCAGCCGGCGCCGGATCAGGGCGTCTACGGCCGCCATGTCGTCGCGGGCCAGGGACTGGATGTTCGCCAGGTCGAGGACTGACAGGGTCGTAGCGCTGGGAGGCATGGGACGGCCGAATCGTTGGGACATGAATTATAGGGCCTGTGTCGCTTTCCATCTCAGCCCTGCGCGAGTACGCCACTCACCGTCGATCACGGCACCGTCCGCGCATGGCAAGCGTGACTGATTCGCGCGTTCGGGCTGAAGCAGCTGAATTCCAGAATCTGCGATTTAGCAGACAATTTGCGCTCTTTTTAAGGCTATTTGCGATGCACTTCGCGTCGATATTTCACGCGGCTTCTGCATGCGTAACGTTAATTTCTGTCTGAAAGGGCACATTCAGTTTGCCGGGATTGGGGTTTTGAGACGCAGCCAGGGCACTTCGTAATTCGCCCGCCGGCAACGTCCAAAGCTGCCGGGGGAGGTCACCCTTCTGACCCGGAAGGGCACTTTTGTGCGATGGCTAGCTCGTTTTTATTGTGATGACCATTGAAATGGTAATGTGATGGATGGCACACTATTTGCCATCTTGTCCTGTGTAGCAGTGCTCAACACGTATTGGCGTTAGGGGTTCCACAGTACTTCTGGTGCATCTATCGGCACTCTCCCTCGTAGGGAAGGTGTAGGTGGAGTGGAAATAAGGGGGAGGCACGTTATGACGTGTCAGGGGCTGAGTATCGGTATCCAAGGGGATGTCGCTGGTCCGGCCGCCATGTGGCGGCTTCCTGCTGTTTGTCGAGCGGCCGCGCAAGTGCGGCCGGCGTCGGGCGGCTCCTATCCAAAGCGAATTGAACAGCCAGGCCTTGATGCTTGGGTTGGCGCGGCGAATGTGCCGAGCGAACTCAACGCGCATGACCCAGCGTTAGTTCAAGCGCAAGCGTGCGCTGTATCAACAACACGTTTTATGTGGATGTAGAGCCGTCCCGGGCTTGAGCGCTCAGCGTTCGCCCAATGCATCAGGCATTCGTCGTACCGCACGACCAGCAATACGAACAAACCCGCAGCAAGCACGTCGACCAGCCGGTCGACGGCGTCCGGACATCGCCGCAAGGCGATGGACGATGTCGTCCCGGCGCTTACCGAACTCCTGTTTGGGCTAACGCATGAAAATCGCCACTACTCGTACTCCGGCCAGCCAATCGTCCGTCCACCGCGACGTCCGTGCTGGATCGCGCATTGCTCGAACCGGAGTGCGTGTGCTGCTTGCAGCCGTGCTGACCCTGGCCGGCCTGCCGGCGATGGCGCAGTTCGCCAACCCGCTGCGCAACACCGCGACCATCACGCCGCCGGCCAACGTGACCAACGTCGATACGGCGTGTACGGCCAACGGCGGTACGTTCAATGCGGGGACGGGGGCTTGTTCGGCTACGGATTCGAATACGTTGGCGGCGGTGGCCGATCTGGTACTGACCAAGACCGACGGTGTGACCAGCGTCACCGCCGGCGGTTCGACCATTTATACGATCGTGTTGCGCAACAACGGCCCGAGCGCGGCCAACGGCACGATCATCACCGATCCGGTTGCGGTGGGTCTGACCAAGACCGCCGTGAGCTGCCTGGTTAGTGCGGGCACCGCGGTTTGCCCTGCCGTGACCGTGGCCAACTTCGAAAGCGGCTTGACCATCGCGAACCTGCCCTCGGGCGGGCAGCTGACCTTCACCGTCAACGCCAACGTCACCGCGACCAGCGGCAGCGTGACCAACGCGGTCACCGCGACCTTGCCGGCCAACACCACCGATCCGACGCCGACCGGTACGGTTACCGATGTCGACACGGTTACGCCGGTCGCGGATCTGGCCATCACCAAGACGGTGTTGCCGACCAATCCCGCGATTGGAACCAACGTCACCTTCACGGTGACCGTCAACAACAACATCGGCCCCTCCGATGCGGCCGGCGTGGTCGTCAACGATGTGTTGCCGGCCGGCTATACCTTCGTTTCCGCCACCCCGAGCGTGGGCACCTATAACAGCGGCAGCGGCGTGTGGACGATCGGCGCGCTTGCGCGCAACGCCAGCGCGACCCTGACGTTGGTCGCTCGTGTCCTGGAAACCGGGCCTTATCTCAACAGCGCCACGGTGAGCGCGACCACCAACGATCCGGTCGCCGGTAACAACACCGCGACGGCGACGCCGACGCCGGTGTCCAACCCGAGCTGGACTCTGGACAAGGCCACCACCTCTACGCCGACTCGCGCCGGCGACACGGTGACCTATACCTTCAGCGTCACCAACACCGGCAATGTCACGATCAACAGCATCACCGTGACCGATCCGAAGCTGCCTTCGCTGGCGTGCACCATCGCCACGGTGGCGCCGGCCGCCACAGCCAGCTGCACCGCGACCGGAAACGTCTATACGGTCACGCAGGCCGAGGTGAATGCCGGTTCGGTGGTCAACACCGCGACCGCGACCGGCACGCCGACCAGCGGCACGTTGCCGAACGCGACCGACACCAATACGGTGACGATCGCCGCCGCGCGTGCGATGACGATCGATAAGGCCTCGACCGCGACGACCTATGCGACGGTCGGCCAAGTCATCCCGTATACCTACATCGTCACCAATGCCGGCAACGTCACGATCACCGCGCCGATCAGCGTGACCGACAACAAGACCACGGTGACCTGCCCGGCGCTGCCGGCCGGCGGCTTGAATCCGAACCAGACTTTGACCTGCACGGCGAACTACACCGTGACCCAGGCCGATCTGAACGCCGGCACGTTGACCAACATCGCCAGCGCGACCGACGGCACCACGACTTCGCCGACGGACACGGTGACGATCACCGCGACGCAGACGCGTGCGATGACGATCGACAAGGCTTCGACCGCGACCACGTACGCGACGGTCGGCCAGGTAATCCCGTACACGTACATCGTCACCAATACCGGCAACGTGACTCTGACTGCGCCGATCAGCGTGACCGATAACAAGACCACGGTGACCTGTCCGGCGCTGCCGGCCGGTGGCCTGGCGCCGACTCAGACCCTGACCTGCACGGCGAACTACACCGTGACTCAGGCCGATCTGAACGCCGGCACGTTGACCAATATCGCCAGCGCGACCGACGGCACGACGACCTCGCCGACCGATACGGTGACGATCACCGCGACGCAGACGCGTGCGATGACGATCGACAAGGCTTCGACCGCGACGACGTACGCCACGGTCGGCCAGGTGATCCCGTACACCTACATCGTCACCAATACCGGTAACGTCACGATCACCGCGGCGATCAGCGTGACCGACGACAAGACCACGGTGACCTGTCCGGCGCTGCCGGCCGGTGGCTTGGCGCCGACTCAGACCCTGACCTGCACGGCGAACTACACCGTGACCCAGGCCGATCTGAATGCCGGTACGTTGACCAATATCGCCAGCGCGACCGACGGCACGACGACCTCGCCGACGGATACGGTGACGATCACCGCGACGCAGACGCGTGCGATGACGATCGATAAGGCTTCGACCGCGACGACGTACGCCACGGTCGGCCAAGTCATCCCGTACACCTACATCGTCACCAATACCGGCAACGTTACGATCACCGCGGCGATCAGCGTAACCGACGACAAGACCACGGTGACCTGTCCGGCGCTGCCGGCCGGTGGCCTGGCCCCGACTCAGACCCTGACCTGCACGGCGAACTACACCGTGACCCAGGCCGATCTGAACGCCGGCACGTTGACCAACATCGCCAGCGCGACCGACGGCACCACCACGTCGCCAACCGACACGGTGACGATCACCGCGACGCAGACGCGTGCGATGACGATCGACAAGGCTTCGACCGCGACGACGTACGCCACGGTCGGCCAAGTCATCCCGTACACCTACATCGTCACCAACACCGGCAACGTCACGATCACCGCAGCRATCAGCGTGACCGACGACAAGACCACGGTGACCTGTCCGGCGCTGCCGGCCGGTGGCCTGGCCCCGACTCAGACCCTGACCTGCACGGCGAATTACACCGTGACCCAGGCCGATCTGAACGCCGGCACGTTGA
>NZ_JBFRDR010000030.1:0-57309 GCF_052113885.1 Lysobacter sp. TAB13
GCGCCGGCGCGCCCTGGCGCGGCGGCGCGGCGGGACGCGCGTTGCGTTCGTCCTCGCGGCGCGGACCGCTGCGCCACGGGCTCGGCCCCGAATCCGGCCGGGGTTCCTGCTTGGGTCCCGGGCCCTGCCCGCTGTAAGGCTTGCGCGGACCGCGCGGCGGATCGTCACGTTGCATCGTTCAAACTCCTTCGTACTTTCGCGAACACGCGCAGGTCGTGCACTTGCCCGTGTTTGAAGACCGCGCAGCGTTGCGCGCCCTCCTCGGTAAACCCGTTTTTCAACAACACCCGCGCCGAAGCCGGATTGTGATCCAGCACGGTCGCGCACAGACGGTACAGCGACAGCTCGCGCATCACCCACGGCGCGAACGCCGCCACCACCCGGGTCATCAGCCCGGCACCCCACAGCGAATGCCCGAGCCAATAGCCGAACTCGGCCGCGTACCTGCGCTCGCCCTTGCCCGGATGCGCGCCGATGCCGCCGCAGGCGCGGCCGTCGACTTCGATCGCGAACAAAGGTTCGTTCAGATCGACGACCTGTCCGGACAGGAACAGCTCGCCGTCGCGGCGGGTGTAGGGATACGGAAAACGGTCGCTCAGACCGCGCGATATGCGCTCGTGATTGGCTTGCGCGACCAGGTCGTCGAGGTCGTCGTTGCGCCACGGACGCAGCACGAAACCATCGCCCCGCGGCGGCGGGCTGGCGGCTGAGGGGGGAAGGTTCATAGGATTAGCCTAATTACGTGGCCGCCGCGCTGCAAATCGGCTAGTCCGGCGGCCCCGCCCCTGTTCGCTCCCAACGGCCTTTCAACCGATGAAAATGTACATCCTGGTCCGCGACGACATCCCGCTCGGCTTCGCCATGGTCGCCGTCGCCCACGCGTCCCTGGCCGGTTACCTGAAGTTTCGCGACACCCCGGAAGTGGCTCAGTGGCTGGCCGGGCCGTTCTTCAAAGCCGTGTGCAAGGTCAATGCGAGCGAATTCGAGAACGCCAAGCAGGTCGCCGATCACCTGGTGCTGACCGAATCGGCGCTGGACGGGCGCGAGGTGGCGATCGTGCTCAAGCCGCGAGAGGAATGGCCGAAGATGTTCAAATTCTTGCGGTTGTATCGCGAGGCGCCGGCTGCAAACTGAAGCAGGTGCATTGCTCCGAGATCTCTGTGGGAGGGGCTTCACAGCGTCGGGGCCAGGCCAGCGCCCCGGCGCCACCGATCAGGCGTGACCACCCGCCTGCGGCGTTTCCTTCTCCAGCTTCTCCAATTCCTGCGCCACCGCTTCGGGCGAGCGGGTGAAGCGCGCCAGCAGCACGTAGAACGCCGGCACGATGAACAGCGACAGCAGAGTCGAGAACGACACGCCGAAGATCACCACGATGCCGATGGTCGCGCGGCTGGCCGAACCCGGGCCGCCGGCCAGCACCAGCGGCACCGCGCCGACCACGGTGGCGATCGAGGTCATCAGGATCGGCCGCAGGCGCACCGCCGAGGATTCGACGATCGCTTCGTGAATGCTGCGCCCTTCATCGCGCAACTGATTGGCGAACTCGACGATCAAAATGCCGTTCTTCGCCGCCAATCCCACCAGCATGACGATGCCGATCTGACTGAACAGGTTCAGCGTGCCGCCGGTCATCCACAGGCCGATCAAGGCGCCCAGCACGCCCAGCGGCACGGTCAACATGATCACGAACGGGTGGATGAAGCTTTCGAACTGCGCCGCCAGCACCAGATACACGACCAGCAGCGCCAGGGTGAAGGTCATCAGCACCGCGCCGCCGGCCTTCTGGTATTCGCGCGATTCGCCCTTCCAGTCGATCTGCGCCTGCTCGGGCAGTTCTTCGGCCACCGCCTGATTCAACCAGGTGATCGCCTCGCCCATGGTGTAGCCGGGCGCGAGGCCGGCGCTGATGGTGATCGCGCGCAGGCGGTTGAAGCGGTTGAGGCTGCCGGCTTCGGCCAGTTCGTTGAGCGTGACCAGATTCGACAGCGGCACCAGGCCGCCGTTGCGCGCGCGCACCTGGATCGCGGACAGATCGGCCGGCGAAGTGCGCAGGTCGCGATCGGCCTGGACGATCACATCGTACTCCTCGCCGTTCTGCACGAAGGTGGTGACGCGGCGCGAACCCATCATGGTTTCCAGGGCGTGGCCGATGTCGGTGACGCTCACGCCCAGGTCGGCCGCGCGCTGGCGATCGATCTCCACCCGCATCTGCGGCCGGGTTTCCTTGTAGTCCGAGTCGGCCGAGAACAGGCCCTTGTTCTGCTCCATGCGCGCGAGCAGGCGGTCGCGCCATTTGGCCAGTTCACCGTATTCCGGACCGCCGAGCACGATCTGGATCGGCTGCCCGCGCGTGCGCACCAAACCGCCGCCGACCTGCGGCAGCGCGCGCACGCCGGTGAGCCGGCTCAGCTCGCCGCGCAGGCCGTCGGCGACCTCGGCCGTGCTCTTGTCGCGCTTGTCCCAATCCTGCAGGAACACCGCGATGCGGCCGGTATGCATTTCCTCGCTGGCGCCGAAGCCGCCGGGCACGCGCGGGTTGTAGCGCTGGATGGTTTCGTTCGGGCCGGTGTGCGAGGCGACGATCTTCTCGACCTGCTGCACCTGCTTGACGGTGTAGTCGTAACCGGCGCCTTCCGGGCCCAGGATCGAAATCTGGAACGAGCCGCGGTCTTCCTGCGGCGCCAGTTCCGAGGGCACGAACTTGAACAGCACGAAGCTCATCGCCAGCGCGACCAGCATCAGGATGCCGAACAGCCAAGGCCGCTCGACGGTGTGATCGAGCAGGCCCTTGTAGCGTCGGCTGACGCCGTCCAGGCGCGCGTTGATCCAGCGATTGACCGGATTGGATTTTTCTTCGCTGTGCGGGCGCACGAACTTGGACGACATCATCGGCGTCAAGGTCAGCGCGACGAACGCCGACAACGCCACCGCGCCGGCCAGCGCCACCGACAGTTCGCGGAACAAGCGCCCGGTGTTGCCTTCCATGAAGCCGACCGGCAGGAACACCGCCACCAGCACCGCGGTGGTCGCGATCACCGCGAAGGCGACCTGCTTGGTGCCGCGCGCGGCCGCGACCAGCTTGGGCTCGCCCAGGTCGGCGCGGCGCTGGATGTTCTCCAGCACCACGATCGCATCGTCCACCACCAGGCCGATGCACAGCACCAGCGCCAGCAAGGTCAGCAGGTTGATCGAGAAGTCGAACAGGTACAACGGAATGAACGCGGCGATCAGGCACACCGGCACCGTCACCGCCGGAATCAGCGCGGCGCGGAAGCTGCCCAGGAACAGCCAGATCACGATCAGCACCAGCACGATCGCCTCGGCCAGCGTGTGGTACACGCGCTCGACCGCCGACTCGATGAAGATGGTGGTGTCGAAGGCGACGAAGATGTCCGTGCCCTGCGGCAGGCCGGGGCGGATCTGATCGGCGGCCGCGCGCACCGCGCGCGCCACGTCCAGGCTGTTGGCGGTGGAGGTCTTGACGATGCCCAGGCCGATGTTCTGCTCGCCGTTGCTGCGGTAATAGGCGCGGCGTTCGGCCGAGTCGAGCTGGATCTTGGACACGTCGCCCAGCCGCACCACATAGCCGTCGGCGCCTTTCTTCAGCGGAATCTGGGCGAAATCGGCCGGTTTTTGATAGCTGCGGGCGACGCGCAGGGTGAAGTCGCGCGCCTGCGATTCGATGCGGCCGGCCGGCAGTTCGACGTTCTCCGCGCGCAGCGCGGCTTCGACTTCGTTGACGGTGATATCGCGCGCGGCCAGCGCGTCCTGGTCCAGCCAGATGCGCATCGCGTAGCGCTGCTGGCCGCCGATGCGCACCTGGGCGACGCCGTCCACCGAGGACAGGCGATCGACCACGTAGCGCTCGGCATAGTCCGACAGCTGCAGCGTGTCCATCTGCTTGGAGCTCATGTTGAGCCACAAGATGGGGTCGGCGTCGCTTTCGACTTTTTCGATCTGCGGCGGATCGGCCTCTTCCGGCATGCGGTTGGAAACGCGGCTGACCGCGTCGCGCACGTCGTTGGCAGCCGCTTCGATCTCGCGCTGCAGAGTGAACTCGATGCTGATCGAGGCGCGGCCGTTGACGCTGCGCGACTCGATGCTCTCGATGCCTTCGATGCCGGCCAGCGCGTCTTCCAGCACCTGGGTGATGCGGGTTTCCACCACCGAGGCGGAGGCGCCGGGATAGGTCACGTCCACCGACACCACCGGCGGATCGATCGCCGGCAATTCGCGCAAGGTCAGGCGCGAGAACGCCATGACGCCCAGGGTGATCAGCAACAGGCTCATCACCGTGGCGAACACCGGCCGGCGGATGGACAGGTCGGAGATATTCATCGACCGCCGCCCCGGCCTTCGCGGCGCTTGGGTTCGCCGCGCTTGGCGGCGACGTAGACGGGAGCCTTGCCGGTCGCCGCGCCGCTGCCGCTATCACTGTTCCGCTTTTGCCCGTCATTCCCGCGAACGCGGGAATCCAGGGTCTTTGACGCATCCGCACGGAAGTCGCTGGATTCCCGCGTTCGCGGAAACGACGAAATGAAAAGCCGCAACCGTTCGAACAACCCGGACGAATCAGCCATTACGACCGTCCTTGCCCGCCGCCGCGCCGCCGGACGACGCCGGTGCCGATGCCGCCGGCGCCTTCGCATCGGTCTCGGCCTCGCGCGTCTGCGCGGCCGGCGCCGGCGCCGCCGACACATCGACCTTGCTGCCGACCCGCAGCTTGCCGGTGCCATCGACCACGACCTTGTCGCCGACCTTCAGGCCTTCGACGATTTCCGCCAGGCCTTCGCGACGCGTGCCGACTTCCACGTCGGCGCGCTCCACCGTGTTGTCCGGCTTGAGCCGGAACACATAGGAATCGGTGCCGACCTGGACCACGGAGATTTCCGGAATCAACAGCGCCTGGCGTTCGGGCTGCAGCAAGGTCACCTGCACCAGCATGCCCGGCCGCAGCAGATGATCGGTATTGGGGAAATCGCCGCGCACGGTGACCGCGCGCGTGGCCGGATCGATGCGCGCATCGATGGTGCTGACCTCGCCTTCGAAACGTTTGCCAGGATAGGCCGCGCTGGTGCCGCTGACGCTCTGGCCCTTGGCGATGCGCGCCAGCAGGGTCTCGGGCACCGGGAAATCGATGTAGACGCGCTCGGTGTCGTCCAGGGTCGCGATCGGCGTGCCCGGCGTCACCAGCGAACCGGGGCTGACCTGACGGATGCCGAGCACGCCGGCGAACGGCGCGCGCACTTCGCGATCGCCGATATCGGCCTTCATCTGCTCGACCCGCGCGCGGGTGGCGTCGCGGGTCGCGCGCTGGGTGTCGAGCGAGGAGCGCGCGATCAACTGCTGCGCCGCCAGTTCGGTCTGGCGCTTGAGCAACTGGTCGGCTTCTTTCGCGGTCGCCTCGGCCTGGGCCAGCGCGGCCAGCTGGGCGCGGCCGCTGAGGGTGATCAGCGAAGCGCCGGCGGCGACGTGATCGCCGCTGTCGAAATGCACGCCCTGGACGATCTCGCTGACCTTGGCGGTGACCGTGATCGACTCACGCGCCTTGACGTTGCCCAGCGCCTGCACGGTGTCGTTCCACGGGCGCAGATGCACTTGCTCGGCGGTGACCGGGGTCGGACGATCGCCCTGCCCGCCCTGCCCGCCCGGACCCGCGGGCCCGCCTTGCGTCTTGCCGCCTTTGCCGCACGCGGCCAGGGCGATGGCGAAAGCAAGGATGCAGCAGGTGCGAAGTCCGGAACGTGGTGGCATGCGGTTCTCTGAACGGGGCCCGGTGAGGGCGGTGACGCGAATCTGGCGGACGGTACGGCGAACCCGGCCTGCGATGCGCGCGACGAACGCCGGCCGCGCGGCGCCGAAGCCCCCAGGCTTCGGCCGGCGCGATTCTAGCGGTGGATCGTTAACGCTTGCGTGGGCCATTGGTTGACCACCGTATCGGCAAAATCGCCATCGCGCGCGTCGCGCGTCCCTCCAGGCCGGCCCGCCGGCGCCGCGGATGCGCGCCGCCGATGCCGCCGCGACACTGTGCGCCTGCGCATGTTGCAACGCGGTAACCGTCGCGACGCGGCCCGCGCTCGGCGCGGGGTTCATACTCGGCGCTTCCCCCAAGGAGCCCGTCCCATGATCCACGACAGCATCCTCGACACCATCGGCCGCACCCCGATCGTGCGCCTGCAGCGCCTGGCGCCGGAGCACGTGAGCCTGTACGCCAAGGTCGAGTCCTTCAATCCCGGCGGCTCGGTCAAGGACCGTCTGGCGCTGGCGATCATCCTCGACGCCGAACAGCGCGGCCAGCTCAAGCCCGGCGATACCGTGATCGAAGCGACCTCGGGCAACACCGGTGTGGCGCTGGCGATGGTCTGCGCGGCGCGCGGCTACAAGTTCGTGGCGACGATGAGCGAAACCTTCTCGGTCGAGCGGCGCAAGCTGATGCGCGCCTACGGCGCCAAGGTGATCCTGACCCCGGCCGCCGAGCGCGGCAGCGGCATGGTGCGCAAGGCGGCGGAACTGGCGCAGAAACACGGCTGGTTCCTGGCCCGCCAGTTCGAGAATCCGGCCAACCCGGCCTATCACCGCAGCACCACCGCGGCCGAAATCCTGCAGGACTTCGCCGGCCGCCGGCTCGATCATTTCGTCAGCGGCTGGGGCACCGGCGGCACCCTCACCGGCGTCGGCGAGGTGCTGCGCATGGCTCGGCCCGAGGTGCGCGTGACCGCGTGCGAACCGGCCGGCGCATCGCTGCTGGCCGGCGCGCAATGGCAGCCGCACAAGATCCAGGGCTGGACGCCGGACTTCGTCCCGGCCGTGCTCAACCGCGACGCCGCCCACGCGATCGTGCCGGTGGACGACGTGCTGGCCCGCGACACCGCGCGCCGTCTGGCCGCGGAGGAAGGCGTGTTCGTCGGCATTTCCGCCGGCGCGACCGTGGCCGCGGCGCTGGAAGTCGCGCGCGATGCCGAACCCGGCGCGGTGATCCTGGCGATGTTGCCCGACACCGGCGAGCGCTACCTCAGCACCTTCCTGTTCGAAGGCGTGAACGAAGGCAGCGACGAAGAGTGGTTGGCGTCGTTGGGCTGATGGCGGCAGCGGCGATCGGCTCCGGCGCTTTCTCAGTCGCGATATCGACTTGAAGCGCCTGTAACGCAGGTTCGGCGTGGTTGCTCTGTCGCGGTCGCAGCTCGCTGCGGCCGCGATCAGACCGGCCGCCGGATAAAGGTCGCGAACGAGTTTCGCGACCGCCGCAACACGATCAACCCGCGACGAAATACCCGATCAACACCAGCACGATGGCGATCAACGCCGCGGCGAGCAACATCCCGCCGTTGTTGTCGCCCGGGCTGACCGTGCGCCCGCTGTCGCCGATTACGCCGCGCTTTTTCCGCGCGGCTTCGTAATCGGCGATCCGGTTCACCGAATCGGTGGCGGAGTGGCCGAAGTGGGCCTGCAGCAATTGCGCCGCGCGCGTGCGTTCGCCCTTGAGGATCAGCATCAGCACCTCGGCCGGCAGTTGCAGCGTGAGCGAGTCTGCGGGTGTGGCGACACCGCCCAGCGCGGCCTCGCCTTTCTTGGCGTAAGCCTCGACCAGATCCTTCGCCTGGCGCAGATCCAGACCATAAGCTTCGCGCACGATCTTGATCGCGACGATGGTCTGGCCGCGCTGGATCGCTTCGCGCGCGGCCTCCGGGAAGCCGGCTTTCGGCGCGTGACTGGTCGAAGCGTTTGCCGCGACCGCGGACGCCGCCAGCGCTCCGACCGCCAGCCGCCGTTCGTACTCCTCGACCGCGTCCTTCGCCTGGCGCAGGCCGATGCCCGGATTGCTGTCCAGCACCAGCTTGATCGCCTGGATCTTGTCCTTGGATTTCAGCAACGTCGCCACCTGCGGCGGCACGAAGGGCGCTTTGTTATCCGACATCGCCGTACTCCCTGGCCATCAATCCATCCAGCCTAACGGGCCGCGAGCCGATCCGTCACGCCCGGGCCCAGCGCCTCAGCGCGAAGACCAGGCCAGTTTCACCCCGAATCCCAGCATCAGGCTGCCGACGATGCCGTCGAGCGTGCGCGCCACGCGCGCGCTGCGCATCGAGGCGGCCATGCGCGCCGCGCCGAAGGTCAGCAGGCTCAGCCACACCGTGCCCATGACGTAATGCAAGCCGATCATCAGCACCGACTGCACCGCCATGTCGTCGCCCGGGGCGAGGAACTGCGGCAGGAACGCCAGATAGAAGATCGCGATCTTCGGATTGAGCGCATTGGTCAGCACGCCCTGCGCATAACCGCGCCACAGTGACGCGTGGACCGGCGCGGCGCCGTCGATGTCGGCATCGGCGCGCGGACGCAAGGCCGAGCGCAGCGCCTTGGCGCCGAGGTAGATCAGATACACCGCGCCGAGCATCTTCACCGTCCAGAACGCGCGCTCGGAATACATCAGCAGTCGCGCCACGCCGAAGGCGAACAGCGACACGTGGAACAGGCCGCCGGTGAGGATGCCGGCGACCGTCGCCAGCCCGCGCCGCACGCCGCCGCTGAGCGCGTTGCCGATCACCAAAAACGTATCCGGCCCCGGCGCCACGGTCACCATCAGCGCCGCGATGGAAAAGGCCAGCCATTGGGTTTCCATGAGTCTGAGTGCCTTGCGTTCGATGAGCGGGGATTGTGAAGGTGCGCGTTCGATCCGCGACGCCGGGACCGTGGCACCGGCCCGGCCGCGCGATCACCGATTCTGCGCAGCCCGCGCCCGCGCCGGAAGTGCCGGGCCCTAACGAAAAACGCCGGCGCGAGGCCGGCGTTTTTCGCAGCGATCCAGGCGGTGGCTTACGCCGCCGACTTCCACTGGCCCAGCGCGGCCAGGCCGTTGGCCTTGGCGCGCTCGTACACGGTCTGCTGGGCGCGGGCGTAGTTGCCGACCAGGTCCTGCGACCACAGCTTCAACGCCGCCGACTGCATGGCGCGGCCGTAGGAGAACGACAGCGGCCACGGGTTCGGGCCCAGCTGGTTCATGGCGTTGAGGTGCGCGGTCGCGTCCTCGTCGGACTGGCCGCCGGACAGGAACACGATGCCCGGCAGGGTCGCCGGCACGGTGGACTTCAGGCACTGCAAGGTCGCCGCGGCGACGTCATCGACGCTGGCCTGCTCGTGGGCGAGCGTGCCCGGCACCACCATCGAGGCCTTGAGGATCGTGCCTTCGAGCAGCACGCTGTTTTCGTACAGCGCGCCGAACAGCGAGCGCAGGGTGACTTCAGTGACTTCGAAGCAGGTGTCGAGGTCGTGGTTGCCGTCCATGATCACTTCCGGCTCGACCATCGGCACCAGGCCCTGTTCCTGGCACAGCGCGGCGTAACGGGCCAGCGCGTGGTTGTTGGCTTCGATGCAGGTGCCCGAGGGGATGTCGTCGCCGATGTTGATGACCGCGCGCCACTTGGCGAAACGGGCGCCGAGCTTGTAGTACTCCTCCAGGCGCGCGCGCAGGCCGTCGAGGCCTTCGGTGACCACTTCGCCCGGGAAGCCGGCCAGCGGCTGCGGGCCCTTGTCTACTTTGATGCCCGGGATGATGCCGTTTTCGGCCATGTGCTTGGCGAACGGCACGCCGGCCTTGGTGGACTGGCGCAGGGTTTCGTCGTACAGGATCGCGCCGGAGATGTATTCGTTGAGCTTGGGCGTGGTCAGCAGCAGCTCGCGGTAGGCGCGGCGGTTCTCTTCCGTGTTCTCGATACCGACGCCGGCGAAACGCTTGGCGATGGTGGCGGTCGACTCGTCGATCGCGATGATGCCCTTGCCCGGGGCGACCATCGCCAGGGCGGTTTCGGCAAGCTGTTCGATGCTCATGGAGATCCTGCGGCAGCGGTGGGAAGCCGGAGATTATAGCGGCTGACGGTGAATGTTGCCCTGTCGCTACGCCTGTTCAATCAGCCACTTAGCGAAAATCCGCCACAGTTTGGAAAGGAAATCGATTACAGCCACGGGCCCGCGCCACGACCGGCACCGGCCGGTCAGGCCCGCCACGGCGACAGCCGGGGCGGGCGTTCGTGCTGAACAGACTCTCGGCCGTCACAGGCTCCGCGGACAGCCGCGGCAACATCAAGCCGCGACTAGCGGCAAACCCGACGCAGACCCTATTCCGGCGAATCGCAGCGCTGCATCTGGCAGAAGCGAACAGCGGTTGGCGATCGGGTCCGGACCGTCGGCGCGGGCGCGAGATCGCCCTTGAGAATGCCGTAACGTTTTTCCTGTTCGATGTTGCCCCAATTGGCGCGCGGGTCGTCGAAAGCACGAAACCAAATCAGATAAGTGACCCACGGCATCGAGGCGTCATGCGTTTTTTTGACCGTATTCAAGAACCAGTCGTCGATGACATCATCGACGTTCCCATAGCTGGAGTTTCCAACTTCGGACAGCAACACCGGAATGTTCGCGTCGTTGTACTCCGCCAGAAGCCCATGGATCCTGTTGTTCGGGATGACCCAGCTTTCGTCGTTCGCATCCTTGAAGATATACGGATGCCAAGCGGCACCATCGAAGAAGTCGCGGGCGCTCGGACTGCCGAACTGACCGCTTCGAATATTCTCGTACAGCATCTTGATGAAATCGTAGATCGGCGTCAGTTTGACGTGATCATTCAATGGCGACGGCGGCGGCATGAAAACCAACGCCTGCGGATTGGCCAACTTGATTGCGCGATGCGCACGGAACATCAGATCCGTGGTGATGTCGGCGCGATCTTGCGGCGTGAATTGCGTCTTACCCATCGCACACGCGGCCGGCCCGGCCCCCGGCGGCTTCATCAGTTTGTCGCCATTGGTTTCGTTCGCGATTTCCCAGTGCTTTATCTGAGGAAATTCAGACGCCATCGTCAACCAGGTGGCTTCGTATCGATTCAGGAACTGCGTGTAAGCCGCGGTCCCACGGCAGGGCACGACCCATATGCCGGCATCAGGCGGAAAACCGGTCATCCACTGCGGGAAGGAGTTGTCCATGCCGACGATGGTGATGCCCGAGGCATGCAGCGACTGCACAGCGCGTCGGTACAGGTCGATATTGATCCCGGTGGTCGATTCATCGACCAGCATGTCCGATGAAAGCATCCACATGCGCAATACCCTCGGGCGCAGGCTCTTGATATCCGCCAGTTGCTGGTCCAAGTCCGCGACTTCCGCGGCGCGGCTGTCGGTGGGGGAACGATTTACGGCATTGGACACGACAGGTTCGCCGATGCCGAGACTGCCTGGACCGGCCGCTTCGAGCAGAGGATTCTGGGCGATGCCGCAGTAGTAGAAGGTGTAGTCGACATTCGGCGTACCCAACGCGGTGTAGCGCTTGTAGCCGTTCGGACAGTCGTTGAATTGCGGCGAGCCTTGCGGGCGCGCTGGATTCGGATACGGCTGCGGCAAGGCATCACCGCTCATTCCGCCAAAGCGCATGCGCACGTCGGCGCCTGTGTGACTGCGCCAACAGTAGTACAACTCTTTATCGACCCCCTGCGTACCCAGCACAGCTTGGCGCGTATAGCCTTTGGGGCAGCTCGGCGCATGGGTCAGCGGGTTGAGGAAATAGAACGTGTCCGACGACCACGGCAAGGCGCCGTTTACGTCGCTGGCCGCCGCTCCGACCATGCCTCCGAAATCGTAAAGCGGCGCACGCCCCGCGATGTGCGGCCGGGTACACAGGAACGCGAACCAATCCACGTTGGCGGTGCCGAACACCTGATGAGCGCTGTAACCGCTTGGGCAACTGGCCTCACCCGTCGCCGGATTCGGATAGGCGATCTGGCTGCCGCTGGCGAAGCCGCCGCCATACATGCCGCCGAAATCATAAAAATCGTCGTCCGCAGCTGTGGCGGAGAACGAAACCAACGCCAACGACGCGCAGAACAACATCCCTTTAGCTAACTTCATTGCCTTTCTCCTGCCAGAAGTCTTCGCGCTCACCGCCACCAAATCAGGGCGGCTTATCTACTTATGCTACCTCTCCAGTTTGCAGGTCTGTGACCGCGTGCTCCGCGACACGTGCAAGCCGATTCGGAACAAGGGGACCCGGCAGTAGAAATGGTTGATATGACGCGCGGAAAATACGT
Organism: Lysobacter sp. TAB13; assembly: GCF_052113885.1. Classification (NCBI taxonomy): domain Bacteria; kingdom Pseudomonadati; phylum Pseudomonadota; class Gammaproteobacteria; order Lysobacterales; family Lysobacteraceae; genus Lysobacter; species Lysobacter sp. TAB13. The sequence goes on from NZ_JBFRDR010000030.1 coordinate 12,071, forward strand.
CATTGCGCAGCCCCGCGAACATCAAGATTGCTTAGTGCAACGCGAGATCATAGGCTTCGCGGCGATATCGCCCGCCAAGGACAGCGCACATGTCACATCGCCCCGCACCCAGCCCTCTTCTCGTCTGCATATCGTCGCTGGCGCTGGCAATCGCGTTGGCATCGATCAACGCAGGCCCCGCCCACGCCGCCGACATCGACGCCGAATACCAATCCGCCGTCGCCTCGTGCAAGGCCGCACCCAAGACCGGCACGCGCTATGTCTCGGTCACCGCGGCGCTGATGCGGCCGGTGCCGCGCAGCGAGGCCGGCCTGGTCAGCCGGGTGCCGATCGCCACGGCGGTGGCGATCGAATGCGAACTCAACGGTTGGGTCCGCGGGCATACCGACGGCGATTCGCCGGCGGTGGGCTGGATTCGCGCCGACCTGCTGCAGGCCAAGGTGCCGACGGCGGAATCGATCGCCTCGGGGTACGCGACGGCCGCGCCGGATCAGCGCAAGACCTGGGCCGAACGCGCGGTGGCCTTGTCGCCGTATCAGGCGCGCAGCCATCAGATGCTGATCGACGCGCTGCAGGCCGCCGGCGATGGCGAGGGCGCGCGCCAGGCCGGCCTGATCCGCGACCAGTTGCTCAACCCCAAGGCCGAGCGCCTGAACGGCGAGCCGAAACTGCTGTTCGCGGTGGATCGCGGCTGGGCGGTCGCGGTCGCGCGGGTCGAGGACGGCGGCCGCTATCTGGAAACCGGCATGCAGACCGAGGCGGGCTATTACCCGGTCCGGCGCGGCCTGCATTTCTATCGTCGCGGCGGCGCCGACGGCGTGGTCCAGGTGATCGAGCCGCGCGAAAGCGCGGGCACCGGTCTGGAAGCGCAGGTGAGGCTCGCGCCGATGACCGCGCGCAGCGACGACGTCGCCGGCCTGGCGACCAACTTCGTCGCGACCGCGCAGGCGGCGCACGCCGATGCCGCGGTGTCGGCGAGCGCGCGCAAGGCCATCGAGAGCGAACTGCGCGCGGCCTTGCAGCGCGAGAAGATCGATCGCGGCCAGATCGACAAGGCGCTCAAGGCCCGCCCCAGCGCCGAGCAACGCGGCGGCGTGCAGATCCATGCCTTCGACGCCGGCAAGCTCGGCACCGTGCATGTCGCCAGCCTGGTCTGGGACTTGCCGCCGAAGAGCGAGAATGCGGCCGAAATGAGCGTGGATGCGGTGCTGATCCTGGAATCCGACGGCAAGGGTGGCTACAAGACCGCCGGCCGGCTGGTCCAGTTGACCGGCGGCGATGTCGTGGAAACGCATCGTTATTTCGATCGCCTGGACCTCGACGGCGACGGCGAACCGGAACTGATTTTCCAGCTCGGCCAGTACGAGGGCACGGAGTATCAGATCTGGACGCGCAAGCCGGGCCAGTGGAAGCCGGTGTTCCGGGGCGGCTACGTCGGGGCGTAATCGCCTCGCTGTGGCGATACCTCGAGGTTTCTGTAGTGACAGACCTCGGCCCCGATGCCGCTTCCAATCGGGCGCCGCGATATTAGAGCGAGGCGGAACGATCCCGCTGCATCGACACCACGAGGTCTTTTGTGGGAGGGGCTTCAGCCCCGATGCTCTTCTTTCAGATCACAGTGCCTGATCGAAAAGCATCGGGGCTGAAGCCCCTCCCACAAAAGACCTCGCAGGTTATGCCTGACTTGGGAGACCGGTGACCTCCCAAGCCTGGAACATGCTTCGAACAGGCGATATGCCGCCTTACAACTCGCCCAAACCCTCGGCGCTGCCGCCCTCGCCCACCTGCAGCAGGCGCAGCGTATTGGTCGCGCCGTGCTGTTCCATGGTGTCGCCGCTGGTGAAGATCACTCGCTCGCCCTGGGCCAGCTTGCCCGAATCGAACAACTGCTTGACCACGTTGCGTGCGGCGTCGCGCGAGGCCTGGCCGCGGCTGTCGAAATCGATCGGGTAGACGTCGCGCATCATCGCCATGCGCCGGCGCGCGCCATCGTGGCGCGAGAACGCGTAGATCGGCGCGTTGGAGCGGAAACGCGAGAGGAAGCGCGCGGTGCCGCCGGACTCGGTCATCGCCACGATCGCGCGCACGCCGATGTGCTCGGACAGGAACATCGCCGCCATGGCGATGGCCTGGTCGGCGCGTTCCAGGTTGCGCGGCGCGGCTTCGAAATCGGTGTCGTGGTTGAACTGGCGCTCGGCGCCCAGGCAGATGCGCGCCATCGCCTCCACCGCCTTGATCGGATAGCGGCCGGCGGCCGATTCCTGCGACAGCATGACCGCGTCGGTGCCGTCGATCACCGCGTTGGCGACGTCGAGCACTTCGGCGCGGGTCGGGATCGGGTTGTCGACCATCGACTGCATCATCTGCGTGGCGGTGATCACCACGCGGTTGCGCAGCAACGATTCGCGGATGATCTTCTTCTGCAGGCCGGGCAGTTCGGCATCGCCGATCTCCACGCCCAGGTCGCCGCGCGCGACCATAACCACGTCGCTGGCCTCGACGATCTCGGCGAGGTTCTCGATGGCCTCGGCGCGCTCGATCTTCGACACCAGCGCGGCATCGCTGCCGGCGGCGCGGGCGATCCGGCGCGCTTCGTTCATGTCCTCGGCGTTGCGGCAGAACGACACGGCGATGAAGTCCGCGCCCAGCTCGGCGGCGATCAGGATCAGTTCCTTGTCGCGCTCGGTCAGCGCGCCCAGCGACAGGCCGCCGCCGAGTTTGTTCAGGCCCTTGCGATCCGACAGCGCGCCGTCGTTGAGCACGGTGGTGATGATGCGGTCGCCGTCGATGGCGCCGACACGCAACTGCAACAGACCGTCGTCGAGCAGCAGCACGTCGCCGGGGCTGACGTCGCCGGGCAGGCCCAGGTAACTGACGCCGACTTCGCGCAGATTGCCCGGCGGCGGGTTTTCCGCGGCGATCAGGTCGAAACGGTCGCCGGCCTTGAGCAATACCCGGCCCTCGGCGAAGCGTTCGATGCGGATTTTCGGCCCGGGCAGATCGGCGAGGATGCCGACTTCCACCCCGACCCGCAGCGCGGCTTCGCGCACGGCGTTGGCGCGGGCGACCTGCGAAGACGGATCGCCGTGGGAGAAATTGAGGCGGACCACATCGACGCCGGCGGTGAGCAAGGCATCGAGCACGCCCGGCGGATCGGTGGCCGGGCCCAGGGTGGCGAGGATCTTGGTGCGTCGTGGGGTGGTGGGCATGGCAGACTCTCTGGACTGTCGGCCAAGCTAGCACAGCTTCGCCGCGCTTCGAACCGCGGGCCGGGTTACGGTCGCGCGCACCGTGCACACGCCACAGTACGTAACCGTCCGAGGTGGTCATGACGATGTCGAAACCCGGCGAGGCCATCGCCGCCGCGCTCGCCGCGCTGGAGGATTTCCCGCTGCTGCAGGGCCCGCGCGTGCGTCTGCGCGGGCCGCGCGAAGACGAGCGCGATGCGCAGGGCTTGTTCGCCGTGTTCGGCGACGAGCAGGTCATGCGCTATTGGAGCCGTCCGCCGATGCAGGCCATGAGCGAGGCGCACGAGCTGATCGCGCAGATCCGCAAGGGCATGGCCGAGCGCAATCTGATCAACTGGGTGATCGCCGACGGCGACGACGCGGTGATAGGCAGCTGCACGCTGTTCCGCTTCGACGCCAACCATCGCCGCGCCGAGCTGGGCTATGCGCTGCATCCGGCGCAGTGGGGCCTGGGCATCGCGCGCGAGGCAGCCACGCTGGCCCTGGACTGGGCCTTCGACACGCTGGGCCTGCATCGCTGCGATGCCGGCATCGACCCGGCCAACGCGGCTTCGCGCGCCCTGTTGCACCGCCTGGGTTTCGTGACCGAGGGCGTGCAGCGGGAAAGTTTCTTCGTCGGCGAGCGGGTGACCGACAGCGAGCTGCTCGGGCTGTTGGTCAAGGACTGGCGCGCGGCGCGGTCCAGGCACTGAGGGCGATCGGGGCGCGGCCGTCGCGTTCGCATGCGGCGCGCGAGGCCCGCATACGCGCCGGGGCCCGCGAACGAGCCCCGGCGCGGCTAGCGATGATCAGATCAGTCGCAGATCCAGGTGCGTTTCTGGACGATGTCGGAGGTCTCGCCCCATGACAGGTATTGCCCGCCGCAATTGGCGGTGGCGCCGCCGATGACTTCGCCGGCGGCGTTGAAATACGTGATCGAGTAACCCTGCCACGGCGGCGCGGCCTTGACGCTGACGGTCAGCGCGGCGATGGCGAGCAGTGCGGCGAACGACGACATTGCGATAACACGCATGGCTATCCCTCCTGTCTTCGAAGAACGATGAATGCGGACGGCGCCGAGGTTTCGGCGCGCCGCGGGTTTGCGCCGGCGGCGCCGGCGTCGAAACGTGCGGCCGGTAAAACGGAAAGCTCCGGAGCGAACGGAGCCTTCCGTCCCTCGCGCGCGGCCTCGTCGTGGCCTTGCGCGAAGACCGGCCGGGCCGGTTCGCGATCAGCTTTCGACCGCGCAGCCCTGGGTGAAGCGCTTGTTCGAACCGCTGGTGTCGCCCCAACGACCGTCGGCGGCGCCGCAGCCGGCGGTCCACTTGCCGATCTGCGCGCCTTCGGCGTTGTAGTAGTACCAGGTGCCCTGCCAGCTGTTGGCACCGGCGCTGAAGGACACGCTGCCCATCAACGCGACCGCGAACACCGCGGCGAATAATCCGATACGACGCATGCTGTTGCTCTCCCGAGTTAAGCGGCGCCCATTCGCCGCTCGGGCACCCTAACCAACTGCTGTCACTTAGGGGCGCGTATTGGAGAGTCGAACTGTCATCACTTTGCGCAAACGTGATTGGTTTGGCTTTTGACGTTTTTGACATGCGTAAACGCGTTCGCAATCGCGGCGCCCGCGACGGCGAGGCCCCAGGATGGCCGCTGCCTGCATGTGCGCGCCGGAGCGTCGCGATCGACGGGCGTATCGTGCAGCGCACCATGATGCGGCGCGTTGCGCGCCCGGTTCATCCGGCGCTGCGCGGTGGAGTACACCGGTAGTAGCGGCAGGCAGCGCATCGCCTGCCGCGAGGCGTTCTCGCAGGAACGCCGTCGAATGAATCGCGCCGCCGCGACAGATCGCAGTGAATCGCCGGCGCGCAACGCCCCGGCGATCGCACTCAGGCCGCGAGCAGGCCCGGCAACTGCGTCGGCGCCGCCGCCAGACGCTGCGCGCCGGCTTCGCGCAGTTCCTGTTCGCTGCCGAAGCCCCACAACACGCCGATGTTGCCCATGCCGTGCTGCAACGCGCCTTCGATGTCCATGCGCCGGTCGCCGATCATCAGGCACTGCGCCGCCTGCAGGCCGAAACGGCGCAGCGCTTCGGCGATCAGATCGACCTTGTGGGTCAGCCGGCCGTCCACGGTCGAGCCGATCACGTCCTCGAAATACCCGCCGAACGGCAGATGGGCGAGGATCTTGCGCGCGTTGTTCTCGTTCTTGGCGGTGACCACGGCCATGCGGTAACCGGCCGCGCGCGCGGCGTCGAGCATGTCGCCGACGCCGTCGTAGACCTGGTGCTCGGTCCAGCCTTCGCGGCTGTAGCGTTCCAGATACAAGGCCACCGCCTGCTCGACCCGCTGCTCATCGCCCAGCAGCGGCAGGAAGCTGGTGCGCAGCGCCGGGCCGATCCACGAGCGCAGCACCTGCTCGCTGGGCACCGGATGCCGCAATTGCTCCAGCGCGTAGGAGATCGAGCGGGTGATGCCGACCGAGGAATCGATCAGGGTGCCGTCGAGATCGAAAAACAGCGTGGGCTTGCCGGCCTGGATCGACGCCTCGGACATCGCGCTCAACCCGCGCGCTGCTTGAGCGCGGTCACCGCCGGCAATTCCTTGCCTTCGAGGAATTCCAGGAACGCGCCGCCGCCGGTGGAGATGTAGCTCACGTCCTGTTCGATGCCGTACTTATCGACCGCGGCCAGGGTATCGCCGCCGCCGGCGATCGAGAACGCCTTGGATGCGGCGATCGCCAGCGCCAGGGTCTGCGTGCCCTTGCCGAAGGCGTCGAACTCGAACACGCCGACCGGGCCGTTCCAGACCACGGTGCCGGCGTTCTTGATCAATTCTGCGTAACGCGCGGCCGTGTCCGGGCCGATGTCGAGGATCATGTCGTCGGCGCCGACCGCATCGACGGCCTTGACCGTGGCCGGCGCATCGGCGGCGAAGGCCGGCGCCACCACCACGTCGGTCGGCACCGGGATATCGGCGCCGCGCGCCTTGGCGTCGGCCATGATCTTCTTCGCGGTGTCGATCAGATCGTTTTCGACCAGCGACTTGCCCACGCCGTGGCCCATCGCGGCGATGAAGGTGTTGGCGATGCCGCCGCCGACGATCAGCTGATCGACCTTGCTCACCAGCGAGGACAGCAGTTCCAGCTTGGTCGAGACCTTGGAACCGGCGACGATGGCCAGCAGCGGCCGCGCCGGGTTGTCGAGGGCCTTGGCCAGCGCATCGAGCTCGGCCATCAGCAGCGGGCCGCCGGCGGCGACCTTGGCGTGACGGATGACGCCGTGCGTGGAGGCCTGGGCGCGATGCGCGGTGCCGAAGGCGTCCATGACGAAGACATCGCACAAAGCGGCGTATTTCTTCGACAGCGCTTCGTCGTCCTTGCCTTCGCCGACATTCATGCGGCAGTTTTCCAGCAGCACCAACTGGCCGGGCTGCACTTGCACGCCATCGACCCAATCCTTGATCAGCGGCACTTCGATGCCGAGCAGTTCCGACAGCCGCTGGGCGACCGGCGCTAGCGAATCGGCCTGACTCCACTGGCCTTCCTTCGGCCGGCCCAGGTGCGAGGTGACCATCACCGCCGCGCCTTTTTCCAGCGCCAGCTTCAGGGTCGGCAGCGCGGCGAGGATGCGCAGCTCGGAGGTGATGCGGCCGTCGTCGATGGGGACGTTGAGATCTTCGCGGATCAGCACTCGCTTACCGGCGAGATCGAGATCGGTCATGCGGACGATGGACACGGGGCCTCCTGGGGCAATGCGTGGGGATGCTGCGGCCGGCGCGGGGCGCGGCTGGGGGTGGCTATTGTCGCGGGGTGGGGGCGCGAAATAAACCTTGGGGGCTGAATGGCGGGGGGCGATGGGGCTGGCGAGGTCTCAATTCCGGATGACGGCGCATCGGATGCCGGTCCTAGCCGCTCCACCCCGCGCCTGCCGTTGCGGTTGCGGTTGCGGTTGCCGTTGCCGTTGCCGTTGCCGTTGCCGTTGCCGAGATTTTGCTTTGCCCCGGCTTCGCTTTGCTGTGCCCTGCTTCGGCTTCGCTTTTGTTGTTGCCGTTGCCGGGCGCAGCTAGTAACTCGCGAGACCAGGGACACCCGGAGGGCGGCGCACATGGACGTGCGCCGGGTGCCACCTTGGGCAGGATGCCCAATGTGGCACCTGCCTGCGCAAGCACCGCACTCGTGGCTCTTGATTCGAAACAGCCAAAGCCCTTTCTTTGGTTACTTTCTTTGTGGCTTTGGACAAAGAAAGTGACCCGCCGCTCCATGGCGGAAGCTTTAGGCGTTTGATCTTGCTTTCGCTCTCGCTCTCGCTCTTGCTCTTGCTCTTGCTCTCGCTTGAGGCTTCTTTTGCTCGTCATTCCCGCGAACGCGGGAATCCAGAGACTTCAAACGTTCTCGCACGAAAGGCCCTGGATTCCCGCGTTCGCGGGAATGACGATAGGTGGGAGTGCGCGGGTCTGGTTGTTTCGATCAGGAACTTCAGGTTTCTTAGAAGCCCTAGAAGCCCCAAGCAAGATCAAACGCAACAAGCAAGATCAAACGCTAAACGCTTCCGCCATAAAGCGGCGGGTCACTTTCTTTGTCCAAAGCGACAAAGAAAGTAACCAAAGAAAACGCATTGACTGTTTCGAGTCAAAAGCCACGAGTGCGATGCCTGCGCAGGCAGGTGCCACATTGGGCATCCTGCCCAAGGTGGCACCCGGCGCACGTCCATGTGCGCCGCCCTTCGGGTGTCCTTCGGTCTCGCGAGTTACAGGCGGCGCCAGGCCAGAGCTAAAGCAGAGCAGTTCTAAGCAGAGCCGAAGAAAAATCTTGGCAACTGCAACTGCAACTGCAAAAACAACTGCCGCCGCGGCGTATCGCTACCTCACGGCGCCGCCGGCTTATTCGACTTCAACAAACTGAAAGCAAACCCCGCCACGATCAACGCGCCAGCCACCAATACCGCCCACAGCATGTACGAGTGCCAATCGCGCTCAGGCTCAGCCGGCACCAACGCCGACGCTCCCGCCAGCGCCACAGCCGACCCCAGCGTCGCATCGGCCGGTTGCCAGTCGCGCCCGCGCGAAGTGCGCAAGGCTTCGATCAGATGCGCCAACGGCGAATCCCCGCGCGCCGCGCGCGCACTGCCGGCCACCAGCGCATACGGCGGCTCGCCCTGCGCCAGGAACACCACCACTTCCGGCCGATAGCCCAAGCGCAACACCGGCTCGCCCGGCACCGCGCCGTTCGCGCGCAAACGCCAGTGGCGATCGCGCACGGTCGAGGCCAGTTGCCGCGCCGCCGAACGGTCGCCATCGCCCTTGCCGGCGACCTGATATGCCATCCACGGGCCGGCCTGCGCGAACCAGCCCTGTTCTTCGTTGTCGCGGCTCTCAAGTCGCCATTCCAGTGCGTGATTGCCCGACAACGCCACGTCGGCCTGCTGGATCGGGAAGCGGCCGTCGAGCGTGTATTCGAAGGCGATGCCGCCGTCCTTGAGTTCCACCCGCTGACCCTTGAGCTCGCGCCACTGCAACGGCGCGCCGGCCGCGTTGCCGGCCAGTTCCGCGGTCACCGCGTTGATCTGCGCGGCCGATTTCGGGTCCTGCGGGGTCAACCGCAGGTAACGCGCCTGTTCGCCGACCGCATCGAACACGATCCGCCGCTGCACCAGCCGCTGGCCGCCGCGCTGCAGATCGACCAGACGGCCGCTGCTGCCCAGGCTGCGCCAATGATCGAGATCGTCGCTGGCTTCGACCCCATAGGCCGCGTCCAGCGCCGCGCCCGGCGCCCATTCCAGCTCCAAGGCCAGGATCGGCGCGTGCAGGCGGCTGGCATCGATCAGCAATGAGGTCTGCGGCAGCTTGGCGGTGTCGGCGGCGGTGCTGCGCGCTTCGACCCGGCGCAGGCGGCCGTCGGTTTCCATTTCGCTGACCAGCTCCCAGCCTTGCGTGGCCGAACCCGAGGGCGACGCCGGCAACGGGAACCACGGCAGCATCACGCGCTGCGGCGCGCGCGCGATCGGTTGCTCGGGCGCGAACACCGAGGCCGGCACGACCGCGCCGCTGCGATCGATCACGTCCACATCGCGCAACTGCGCGCTTTGCGTCTGGCGATACACCGCTTCGTCCAGCACCACACGATACGCGCCGCCGTCGTCGCGGCTGAGTTGCAAGGGCCACTGCTGCGCGTAGTCCTGGCGCGGGGCGGCCGTGGCGAGCAAGGGCAACGCCGCCAACCACATCAGATAACGCTTCATGCCTGAGCCTCCTGCGGATTTCGATCGTTATCGTCGGAACGGCTCGGCGGCGCCGGCGCGAAGTAACCGACCAAGGTGCACAGCAGGCCGTAGGCGATGAACGAGGCGATGCCGAGCAGATTGCCCAGATGGCTGCGATCGACCACGACCAGCTTGGCCAGCACCACGCCCATCAACACCGCGCCGGCCAGCCACAGCCCGCGCTGGCCGCGGCGCGAGCCGGCGATCCAGCCGGCCACGCCGAGCACGCTCCACACCACGGTCAGGCTGGTCTGCACCAGGCTGGTGGAGAACATCGACGAACCCCATCCGACATGGCCCCAGAAGTGCGCGGTGCGCAGCACTTCGACGGTGATCAAGACGAAACCGATCGCGGCCAGGATCGGCACGCGACGCCGCCGCAGCGCTTCGCCGACCAAGGGCGTGGCGAGCCAGAAGCCGAGCATCAGCAAGGTCGCGATCTGCATCAGCGACAAGGGATTGAGCAGCGGAATCCACAGCAGCGGATGCGGATTGGCCGGCGTCAGCAGGGTCAACGCCAGCGTCGCCACCAGCACCAGCATGAAACTGGCCAACGCCAGCGCGCGCCATTGTTCGAAACGTTGCGCCACCGGCCGGCCGATGATCGAAGCGCGCCACAGGCTCAGCGCCGCCATCGCCAGCACCGGCAGCAACAGCACGGTCGCGGTCCAGCCCGAGCCGAATGCGGCGACATCGTTCTGCATCGACAGACGCAGCAACCGGAACAAGCTCACGCCGATCGCCAGCGCCCACGCCCACAGCCAGGCCAGATGGCCGAGCGCGAGCTCGGGCCCCGCGCGTTCGCGCAGATTGCTCAGGCTGCGCCAACCCAGGCCGGCATACAGCGCCCACGCTGCCCAGCCCCACTCGGCGAACGGATAGCGGTGCGCTTCGGCCTGCAGCAGCGCCAACGGCAGCGCCGCGGCGAAAGCCAGCGCCGCGGTCAGCGACAAGGCCTTCCAGTCGTGGCGACGGAACACTTCCGCCGCCGCCCAGCCGGTCACCGCGACCAGCATCAGCACCGCGTCGGCGCTGTTGCGGTCGGCCACGAAATCGGCGATCTCGCTGCCGGTCGCGCCCAGCCACCACGCCAGGCCCCACAGGTAATAGGCCAGTGCCGGCGCGCGCGCGGCGTCGCGGCGATAACTCCAGGCGCTGGCGAGACCCGCCACCGCGATCAACACCGCGCCGGCGAAGTTGGCGTTGAGGATCGGCGTATAGCCCTCCCAGACCGAATCGCTGGCGCCGACGATGAAGGCGAACGCGGCCGCGATCTGCAGCCCCAGACCGGTGAGCTGCGGCAGCAACCGCTGCTGGCGCAGCCCCAGCCACGCCAACGCCGCGCCTTCCAGCGCGAACACGCAGGCGGTGGCTTCCGCGGCCAGCGCCAGCGGCACGGCCAGGGTCGCGAAACCGACCGCCAGCAACGCATACGGCGTGGACAGTTCGACAAAGCGTTGATCGCGGCGCAACCACCACGCCAGCGCCGCGTACAGCGCGCCCAGGCCGAGCGCGCAGAACGCCAGCGGCATGCGATCGCCATCCAGCAGTCCGGCCTGCAGAGTGAAAGCGATCAGCGGCGTGCCGAACACCAGGCAACCGTCGATGAGATCGCGGCGCCCGGCGGCGCGGCGGCGCGCGTACAGCACCGGGATCAGCAGATAGAAGGCGAAGAACAGCAGCAGGAACGGCTCGGTGGTCGAGAAATGCTCCGGCCGGTACTTCAGCACGCCCCACAAGGTGCCGATGCCCCAGGTGAAGGCGAAGCCGATCAGATTCAGCACCCGCCACGGACGCCACCAGGCGATCGCGAAGATGCCGGCGTTGAGCACCGCGTAGTAACCGAACAAGGCGACGTGGTTGCCCGAGCCGGTGGACAGCCAGATCGGCGCGAGGAAGCCGGCGAGGATCGCGAACACCGCCAGCGCCAGCGCGTTCTGCTTGACCGACAGCACGCCGGTGCCGGCGACCAGCACCACGCTGATCGCGAACGCGGCGCCGGCCGGGATCAGGCCGTAGAGCTTGAACGCGGCGAACACCACCAGCAGCAGCACGCCGATCGCCCCGCCCTGCAGGCTCAGCGCGAACACGCGCTTGCGCTCGCGCTGTTGCCAGCCGAACACCAGCCCGCCCATCGCCGCGGCGGCGATGCCGGCCAGGCGGAATTCCATCGGCACGTGCATCCAGCCCTGGTCGCTGGCGTACTTCAGCAACGCGGCGACGCCGGCCAGCAACACCAGCATGCCGACCTTGACCGGGACGTTGCCCTCGGTGAACCAGCGCCGGACCCAGCGCGCGCCGAGAGTGAAGATGTCCGGCGGCGACGGCGCACGCGGTGCGCGCGGCGTCGGCGCGACGGGCGCGCGCAGCGGCATGGGCGAGGCCGCCACGGCGGCCGGTTGCGGCGGCAACGGCGGCGGCACGGCCGGCGGCGTGGCCGGGAACGGCGGCGGCGTAGTGCGCGGCGCAGTCGCGGCGGGCGGCGCGGTGCTGGCGATCGGGCGCGCCGGCGTCTGCGGCAGCGCTTCACGATCGATGCGCTCGATGCGCTCGGCCAGGGTTTCGTCCTCGCGGCCACGCGGTGCCGCCGGAGCGTCTGCGGACGCACGAAGCTGTGCCAGGGTCCGTTCCAGGCCCGACACCCGGGACTTGAGCCCGGAGATCTGGACCAGGGCGACGATGAGCAGCACCGGCACCAACAGCAAAGCCAGTACCAACAAGCCAATCAGTGCTTCCATCACAGTTCCCCGTTCCTTATGGCGGGCACGTTACACCAAGGCGCGGCGTATGGAAGCGTCGCCTTCACTCGCTATATACACGATTCATTCACCACATATCGCGTTGACGAAATCGCGTAACCACACTATGTTGTGCCCGTCGGTGCCGATCTTGCGATCGGCTGAAAAGGGAAGTCGGTAGGGACGCGACCGCGAGCACTCGCGGCGGGGTCCGAAGCCGGCGCTGCCCCGCAGCGGTATGGGAAACGAACGGGTCATGGCACTGGGCGGTATGCCTGGGAAGCGACCCCGGTAGGAGGAACGAGAAGCGGGCGAAGAAAAGTGAGAACCGGGTCACCCCGTAGCGCTCACTTCTCTTTGCCCGTTTCTCGCTCCGAGTCCCGAGCCCGAAGACCTGCCGACAGCCGCGCGTCGCACAACCGCGCGGTACCGGCCCACAGGAGTCTTCGGGGGAAGACGGCCGGTGTCGCGGCACGACGGGCCTCCGTCGCGCCCGTCCGTTCCGGCGCGCAGCGCCGAGCGGGCCGTCCCGGACCTCGCGTCTCGGGCCGCGCGACACCCAGCCGACACACTCCCAAGCTCTGCGCCCGCGGGGGCACGGCCGCGCCACCGATGACACCGCGCGCGCGGTCCGTCGTCGCCGGCGCGTCCGCGTTCTCCGCACCGTGCACCCACGCCCCGGAGTAATGCCATGACCACACTCGCATCCGATCCGTCCGTCGCCCCCGCCACGGACACCGCCGCCACTTCCAACGCCGCCGCCAAGCCGGCCGCAGCCCGTACCGCGCAAGACGCGCCCGGCTTCGCCCTGACCCCGCCCGCGGCCAACCTGACCATGAGCGTGACCAAGCGCAACGGTCGCCGCGAACCGGTCGATCTGAACAAGATCGTGCGCGCGGTGACCCGCAGCGGCGAAAACCTCTACGCGATCGATCCGATGCGCGTGGCCACCCGCACCATCTCCGGCCTGTACGACGGCGCGACCACGCAGGAACTCGACGAACTGTCGATCCGCACCGCCGCCCTGCTGACCGCGGAAGAACCCGAATACGGCCGCCTCGCCGCGCGCCTGCTCGCCGGGGTGATCGAGAAAGAAGTCGCCGGCATCGAAATCCATGCGTTCTCGCAGTCGATCCAGCGCGGCCATGAGCTGGGCCTGATCAACGAGCGCCTGGTGACCTTCGTCCAGGCCAACGCGCGCAAGCTCAACGACGCGATCGACCGCAGCCTCGACGCCAAGTTCGATTACTTCGGCCTGCGCACGCTGTACGACCGCTACCTGCTGCGCCACCCGACCGCGCGCACCGTCATCGAGACCCCGCAGCAGTTCTTCCTGCGCATCGCCTGCGCGCTCAGCGAAGACGTCAGCGACGCGCTGGCGCTGTACCGCCGCATGGCGCAGCTGGACTACATCCCGTCCTCGCCGACCCTGTTCAACGCCGGCACCACGCACGAGCAGCTGTCGAGCTGCTTCCTGCTCGACTCGCCCGACGACTCGCTGGAAGCGATCTACAAGCGCTACATGGACGTGGCCAAGCTCAGCAAGTTCAGCGGCGGCATCGGCCTGAGCTACACGCGCATCCGTTCGCGCGGCTCGCTGATCCGTTCCACCAACGGCCTGAGCAACGGCATCGTGCCGTGGCTGAAGACGCTCGATGCCTCGGTCGCGGCGGTCAACCAGGGCGGCAAGCGCAAGGGCGCGGCCTGCGTGTACCTGGAGCCGTGGCACGCCGACGTGGAAGAATTCCTGGAACTGCGCGACAACACCGGCGACGAAGCGCGCCGCACGCACAACCTCAATCTGGCCAACTGGATTCCGGACGAGTTCATGCGCCGCGTCGAGGCCGACGCCGACTGGTCGCTGTTCGATCCGTCCAAGGTGCCGCAGCTGACCGACCTGTGGGGCGAAGCCTTCGACCGCGCCTACCACGCCGCCGAAGCCGCCGGCCTGGCCGCGAAGAAGGTCAAGGCGCGCGACATCTACGGCCGGATGATGCGCACCCTGGCGCAGACCGGCAACGGCTGGATGAACTTCAAGGACAAGTCCAACCGCGCCTCCAACCAGACCCTGCGCGACGGCAACGTCATCCATCTGTCGAACCTGTGCACCGAGATCCTGGAAGTCACCTCGCAGGACGAGACCGCGGTGTGCAACCTGGGCTCGATCAATCTCTCCCATCACGTGGAGATGTACGAGGACGGCAAGGGCGCGTTCGATTTCGACAAGCTAGCCGAAACCGTGCGCCTGGCCGTGCGCCAGCTCGACCGCGTGATCGACCTGAACTTCTACCCGATCGAAACCGCGCGCCGCGCCAATCTGAAATGGCGTCCGGTCGGCCTGGGTTCGATGGGCCTGCAGGACGTGTTCTTCAAGCTGCGCATGCCGTTCGACTCCGAGCCGGCGCGCAAGCTTGCGCAGGAAATCGCCGAAGCCATCTATTTCCACGCACTGTCGGCGTCGAACGAACTGGCGATGGAACACGGCAAGCACCCGTCCTTCGACGACACCCGCGCATCGGTCGGCGAGCTGCAGTTCGAAGCCTGGGGCGTGACCCCGTCGCAGCCCGAGCGCTGGGACGCGCTGCGCAAGCGCATCGCCGAGCACGGCCTGCGCAACTCGCTGCTGATCGCGATCGCGCCGACCGCGACCATCGCCTCCATCGCCGGCTGCTACGAGTGCATCGAGCCGCAGGTGTCGAACCTGTTCAAGCGCGAGACGCTGTCGGGCGACTTCCTGGTGGTCAACAAGTACCTCGTGGAAGAACTCAAGAAGCTCGGCATGTGGACCGCCGAGATGCGCGACCGCATCAAGATGGCCGAAGGCTCGATCCAGTCGGTGACCGAAGTGCCCGAGACGCTGCGTCAGGTCTACCGCACCGCGTGGGAACTGCCGATGCGTTCGCTGATCGACATGGCCGCCGAGCGCGGCGCGTATATCGACCAGAGCCAGTCGCTGAATCTGTTCATCGAAAGCCCGAACATCGGCCAGCTCAGCTCGATGTACATGTACGCGTGGAAGAAGGGCTTGAAGACGACGTATTACCTGCGTTCGCGTCCAGCCACCAAGATCGCCAAGACCACGGTGAGCGCGCCGGCCGCGGCGACGCCGAAGCCGGAATACACCACCGACGAGGCGATCGCGTGCTCGTTGGAAAACCCCGAGTCCTGCGAAGCCTGCCAGTAACACGCTCTGCTCCCTCTCCCGCTGGCCACCCAAGGTGACTTCCTTCGGGGCGCGGGAGAGGGCCGGGGTGAGGGCCAGCGCACCGCCCAGTTCGCGTCGTCACCGACCCTCGCGCGCCCTCATCCGCCCTTCGGGCACCTTCTCCCGCAAGCGGGAGAAGGGAAGCAACATCCAAGGAATTGCCATGTCCACCGATTCAACCCGCCTCCTCCTCGATCCCGGTTTCGACCTCACCCTGCGGCCGATGCGCTACCCGCATTTCTACGAGATGTACCGCGACGCGATCCGCAACACCTGGACCGTCGAGGAAGTGGATTTCTCGCAGGACGTGAACGATCTCAAGCACAAGTTCGGCCCGGCCGAACGGCATCTGGTCGAGCGGCTGGTCGCGTTCTTCGCCACCGGCGACAGCATCGTGTCGAACAATCTGGTGCTGAACCTGTATCAGCACATCAACGCGCCCGAAGCGCGCATGTACCTGTCGCGGCAGCTGTACGAGGAAGCGCTGCACGTGCAGTTCTACCTGACCCTGCTCGACACCTACCTGCCCGATCCGAACGAGCGCGCCAAGGCCTTCGACGCGGTCGAGAAGATTCCCTCGATCCGGGCCAAGGCCGAATTCTGTTTCCGCTGGATCGATTCGATCCAGGGCCTGCACCGCATCGAGACGCGCGAGCAGCGCCGCCAGTTCCTGCTCAACCTGATCTGCTTCGCCGGCTGCATCGAAGGCCTGTTCTTCTTCGCCGCTTTCGCCTACGTGTACTACCTGCGTTCGCGCGGCCTGCTCAACGGCCTGGCCTCGGGCACCAACTGGGTGTTCCGCGACGAGAGCTGCCACATGGCGTTCGCGTTCGAAGTCATCCGCACCGCGCGCGAGGAAGAGCCCGACCTGTTCGACGCCGACCTGCGCGCGCAGGTGGTGAGGATGTTCGAGGACGCGGTGGAGTGCGAATTCCAGTTCGCCCAGGACGTGCTGTCCGGCGGCGTGGTCGGCCTGTCGCTCAAGGACATGCGCCAGTACCTGGAATACTGCGCCGACCAGCGCATGGCCCAGCTCGGCATGCCGAAGCATTTCGGCTCGACCAACCCGTTCGCGTTCATGGACCTGCAGGACGTGCAGGAAGTGACCAACTTCTTCGAGCGCCGCGTGTCGGCGTATCAGGTCGGCGTGCAGGGCGAAGTGGCGTTCGACGAAGCCTTTTGAGGCAGGAACGAGTGCAGAGGAGTGAGGAGTGGGTAAAAGCTCACGCCTCCGCTCGCTTTGCACTCAACCCACTCACTTCTCACTCAAGCCCACTCATTCTTCACTCCTCTCACCTCATTCCTGCCCCACCCCCATGACCGAAGCGCGCATGACCGAAATCGTCTTTCCCGATCACACCAATCACTTGGGCACGCTGTTCGGCGGCCAGGCGTTGGCGTGGATGGACAAGGCCGCGTTCATCGCCGCGTCGCGCTACGCCCGCACCGTCGTGGTCACCGCGCGTTCGGAGCAGATCGATTTCCACACCGCGGTGCCCAAGGGCGCGCTGGTGGAATTGATCGCGCGCGTGGTCGAAACCGGGCGCACCTCGATGCAGGTCGAAGTCGATATGCTCAAGGAAGACTTGCTTACCGGCGAATCGCAGCTCGCCACGCGTGGGCGCTTCACCATGATCGCGCTTGGCGCCGACGGCAAGCCGACGCCGGTGCCGCCGCTGGCGCGTTGATGGGTGCCGTTGGGTTTCGATTCGGCTTCCTGCTTGCGCCGTAAGTCCGGAATTGTGCCTCGGAGCTGAAGCCCCTCCTACACCCGCATCAGCGAACTCCAGCCACCGCATCGCATTCGCTGCCCGCCTGCACGCACGGCCGCAGCGCATCGAAGGAAACACCGGCCCAACTGCGGCGCAGATCGATCCGCACCCGCGGCCGATCCGCCAACACCGAGGCCAGCGGCTGCCGGGTTTCGATCCGCAGCGGCGCCGTTTCGCGACCGTTCTCAGGCGTCACGGTAAACCGCAACGTGATCGTCACCGCACCGCCACGCCCCCGCCGCTGACGCTGCTGCAAATCGCTCGCCGCGCCGACCACGCTCGAAGCCTGCCCCCAGTGCGCGTTGTAGCGAGTCACGCTCAAGCCCAGCGTGCGCCAGGTCACCAGCAGCAACGCCACCGCCAACACCGCCGCCGGAATGCGCCATGCGCGCAATCGCGGCCCCGAGGTCGCGCGGTAACCGATCGCCGCCAACACGACCACCACGCCGAAACTGCACGCCCGCCACGCCATGCTCGGCTGCGGTATCGCCGCCTGCGGGCCGGCGAGCGAGGGCAGCCACAACGCCACCGCGACCACCGCGGCCGCTGCCGTCAGGATCACCGCGATCAACTTCCACACCGCGGGCTTCGACAGATCGATGCTGTAGCTCTTGGGCGCGTCGCCGGACATGCACGGGCTCCGTGAATGGTTGCACGGCGATCTTAGTCCCCGCGCGCGCAAGCGCAAGCTGCGGATATTTCCAGGCGAACGCGCTGCCTAAACTCGCGGCAACTTCACCAAGGATGCTTGCGATGCAACTCGATCACTACCGCACACTCGGCCGCTCCGGCCTGCGCGTCAGCCCGGTGTGCCTGGGCACGATGACCTTCGGCAAGGACTGGGGCTGGGGCAGCGATGCCGACGAAGCCCGGCAGGTGTTCGACGCCTATGTCGAACGCGGCGGCAATTACCTGGACACGGCCAATTTCTACACCGGCGGCAGTTCGGAAACCCTGCTCGGCCAGTTCGCGCGCGGCCGCCGCGATCGCTTGGTGATCGCGAGCAAATACTCGCTGTGCACCGACCCGGGCGATCCCAACGCCGGCGGCAATCACCGCAAAAATCTGCGCCAGTCGGTGGAGGCGAGCCTGCGCCGCCTCGACACCGATTACCTCGACCTGCTCTATCTGCACGCGTGGGACGACACCACGCCCGGCGATGAAGTCATGCGCGGTTTCGACGATCTGATCCGCGCCGGCAAGGTGTTGTACGCGGGCGTATCCGATCTGCCGGCGTGGCAAGCCGCGCGTTTGCAGACACTGGCCGAGGTGCGCGGCTGGTCGCCGCTGGTGGCGTTGCAGATCGAATTCAGCCTGGCCCAGCGCGAAGGCGAGCGCGAATTGCTGCCGATGGCGCGCGAACTGCGCATGGGCGTCAGCGCCTGGTCGCCGCTGGCCTCGGGCGTGCTCACCGGCAAGTATTCGCGCGCCGATCTCGATCCGGCCACGGCGCAGGGCCGGCGCGCGGTGGCGATCGGCAACGGCGCGTTGACCGAGCGCGCGCTGGTCATCGCCGATACGGTCAAGGCGGTCGCGGCCGAACTCGAACGCCGGCCCTCGCAGATCGCCCTGGCGTGGTTGCTGCAGCAGCCGTTCGAGATCGCACCGGTGATCGGCGCGCGCACGCTGGCGCAGTTGCAGGAAAACCTGGGCGCGCTCGAGGTCCAATTCGACGACGAGCAACGGCGGCGCCTGGACGAAGCCAGCGCGATCGCGCTGGGCTTTCCGCACGATTTCCTCGCCCTGCCCGGCATCCAGCAGGCGATGTTCGGCGGCGCTCAGATCCGCCGCGGCTGGTGAGTGTCGCGGGCGCGGCCCAGGCCGCGCCCGCATTCGCGTTACGCGCTCGCGATCAGAAGCGGTAATCCATGGTCAGGCTGACCGTGCGCGGCGCGCCCGGCGCATTGAAACCATCGACCGAACCGTGCGCGGAGGCGAAGTAGCGCTTGTCGAACGCGTTCTCCAGACGCAGGCGCCAATCCCACGACTGGGTCTGATAACGCAGATTGAAATCGAAGCGGGTGAACGCCGGCAGCACGCTGAGATTGGTCGGCGCGGCGTACTGCATGGCCACGTGCTGGGCCAGGGCGCCGACGCTGAAACCGCGGCCCAGCGCGTACTCGGCATAGACCGAAGCGCTGTGGCGCGGCGTCAGCGGCGAGGTGCGGCCCTGGAACGACACGCCGCTGGCGGTGTTGTTGGATTTGGTGATCTCGCCGTCCAGATAAGCGTAGCCGGCATACAGATCAAGGCGCTGATCCAGCAACGACGCCGACAAGCCGACCTCGGCGCCGCGCGTGCGCTGCGTGCCCACGCCGATCTGCTTGCGCGGATCGACCGGGTCGGTGGTCTTGATGTGTTCGCGTTCGGTCTCGAACACCGCCACGTCGAAACTCAACAAGCCGTCGGCGCGCGCGAACTTGTAGCCGATTTCGCGATTGCTGGTGGTTTCCGGGCTCAGATCGACGTTGACCGTGCTCAGCGGCAGGCTCTCGGCCGAGGGCTGGAACGACTCGCCCCAACTCGCGTACAGCGATTGCTGCGGCGTCGGCATCCAGATCAGGCCCAGGCGCGGGCTCCATTCGCGATCGCTGCGGTCCAGCGCGGGCGCGGCGGCGTTGACGCGGTCGCGGGTCTGCTGGCGATAGTCGTCGTAGCGAGCGCCGATCACCGCCTTCCACTGCGGGTTCAAGGTGATCTGATCCTGCACATACAAAGCCGCGTTGCGCAGGCGGCTGCGCGCGGCGGCCTCGGCGCGCGGATTGAAGGTCGGACGGTCGAGCACGGGGTTGAGCAGATCGATCGGCGTGGCGATGCCGCCGTAACTGGCCTGGTCCTTGCGCTCGTAGCTCAGCTCGTTGCCGATCAGCAGACGGTGGCGCTCGCCTTCGTAGACCAGATCGGTCTGGGCGAACCAGGCCTGCTGGTCGCGGGTATTGCCGGCATGGCGCCGCGCCGACATCCAGCGGCCGTTGCGCAGGAACGGATTGCCGGTGATCAGGGTGTTGCGGCGGTCGAGCGTGTAGTCGGTGCCGCGCAAGGTCACGCGCAGATCCAGCTGCGGTGTCAGCGCCTTGCTGTAGGTCGCGTTGAAGATATTGACGCGGGCGCGGCTGTAATCGTCGTGGCGCGCATCGGCCGAACCGTAATAGGTGTCGATCGGAACATCGACCGGGCGGCCGAACAGGCTGGGAATGCCGAAGTCGGTGACGCGTTCGTCGCGCTGCGCGCTGGCCTGCAGCAGCAACTGGCCGCCGCCGAGTTCGAAGCGATACGACGGCGCGATCAGCCAGCGCTCGATGAAGCCCTGGTCGCGGAAGGTGTCCGAATCCTCGACCGCGCCGACCAGACGGCCGGCGCCGATGCCGAGCGGGCCGGTGACGTCGAATTCGCCGCGACGGCCGCCTTCGCTGTCGGCGTACAGGCGCAGCTTGCCTTGCGCGGTGTCCAGCGGCTGCTTGCTGACGCGATTGACCAGACCGCCGGAAGATCCGCGGCCGAACAACATCGCCGCGGTGCCCTTGAGCACTTCGATGCGCTCGGTGTTGGCCAGATCGCGGAAGTACATCGCGTCGTCGCGCACGCCGTCGAGGTATTGGTCGGCCAGCGCGCTGAAGCCGCGGATCGCGACCTGATCGCGCTGGCCGTCGCCGTTGTTGAGTCCCACGCCGGGCACCAGCGACAGCATTTCGTTGAGCGAACGCCCGCCCTGCGCGTCGATCAGCGCGCGCGGCAGCACGGTGACGGCCTGCGGCACTTCGATCAGCGCGGTGTCGGTCTTGGTCGCGCTGAAACTGCGCTGGGCGCCGAACTTGGGAGCGGCGACGCCGCGGACCTGGATCTGGTCGAGTTCGTGGACCTGATCGCCGGCGTCGGCCGCGTCGTCGGCGTGAGCGGCCAGGGAGAACAGGCACAAGGGCAACAGGGCCAGCGCGAGACGCGCCGGCGCCAGCCGGGAGAGCGGAGAGGCGGACATCGGTAAAACTCCTGCGAGGCTTTTGGCTCGAGCCCCACAGGCGCTCTGGCTATACAGGCGGGGATTTTCCGGGGATGAGACGGCGATCGCAAGTGCGCGGCGCGCTCAAGGCCGCGGCGCGGCCGTGCCGGCGCTCCGCGAGCGGGCCGTTTTCGCCGGATTTGCGCCGATTATTCGCCCGGCGCGGACGCGGATTTCTTCTTCGCCAGGCTCTTGGATTCGCTCTTCGACAAGGCCTCGTTGGAGCCCTGCGCGGCGTCCGCGGCCTGCGCCTCTTCGGTCGGGAACAGCTCCGGCAGGTCGCGCGCGTACAGATCGGCCGGGCTGTCGGACGGGCAGGCCTTGTCCGGGAAACCGAACTGGCCCTGCAGGGCGTTGGCGCACTGAGGCATGGATTCGAAGTTCTTGCCGGTGGCCATGCATTGCGCGTCGAAGGCGCGGCGGAAGGCGTCGCGGCGGCGGACGAAGTCTTCGCCGCACTTGCGGGTCAGGCGGATGCGGTCCAGATCGTCCTGAGCGGCGTTGGTGCCGTCCAGGCCGTATTGCTTGAGTTCGTCCGGGGTCAGGATGCGCAGATCGCGGTTGGCGATGGTCATCATCAGGTCCGACACCGCGGTGGCCACGCCGTTGCGCTCCAGGTAGTCGCGCACCTGCTGGTTGATCGCGCGCAGTTCGCGGCTGAGCTCGGCGCGCGAGGTCGCGGTGGAGCGGTCGCGCATCAGCCGGTGGATGCCGACCTTGCCCTCGACCGAACGCGTGTCGCCCGCGGCCAGCACCAGCACGCAGGCGCTGTGGCAGACCGAGTCCTCGCGCACCCAGATCGCCCAGCCCGATTCGGCGATCGAATCGCCGGCGCGGATCGCTTCTTCGACATGGCCGCCGCTGGAGTCGATATCCAGGATGCGGGTCTGGATCTCCATGCGCGTGGCCATCGCCGAAACGCGCTGCACCAGCGCGGTGAAGCCGGCGCCGATCTTGCCCTGATAGCGCAGCCGCACCACCCCGCGCGCCTGACACGGCGACAGCGCATCGACCAGGCTGAAGAACTCCAGCGAGGTCAGCCGCTGGCCTTCGCCGAATTGCGGGTAGTCGTATTCGCAGCTGATCCGGGCGACGCCGCCGTCGAGCTTGGCCGGCGGCCAATAGGTGCCCTTGAGGATGTCCTCTTCGCTCGGCGGCACCGGCGCGACCTTGGGCATCTCGTTCTGGCTGCCCAGGGTGACCGACTCGTCCTGTGCCGGCGCCGGCGGATCCTTCGCGCACGCCGCCAGGACCAGCGCGCACAGCAACGATGCGAGCAGGCCAGCCAGTAACGGGGTCCTTTCGAAAAACATGTTCCACCCACCGGATTCGGGATCGCGCGGGACCGTCCTGGTCCGCGCCGTGCGCGTAGCGCCTATGCAAACGTTAGCCCCAGCCTTCGCCAAGCTCAACGGCGGCGTGAGGTGCGGCGTTACGGTTGTAAGCGTGAGGCCATCTTCGTCGGCGGCGGATGAACGCCAGCCGCCGGAAACCCGGCCGGGCGCGTGTCGCCGCGCAGGGGCCATAAACCGCAAACAAGCCGTTGCCGCCGGGGTTTTTGTAGGAGGGGCTTTAGCCCCGATGCTTTTCGATCCGTTCACCGCGATCTGAGCCAAAAGCATCGGGGCTGAAGCCCCTCCTACAAAAGACTTCGTGCTTCGGTCCGCGGGATGGGCCGATTGACTTCGCCCCGCCCGCTGCGTACCTTGGCGCCGTTACGGTGAACATCGCTTCATAAAGATAGAGCGATGGGACACGCCATCGACGGCCTCGCGCCGGCGGTGGCCAGAGGGAATCCGGTTCGAATCCGGAGCTGCCCCGCAGCGGTATGGGAAACGAACGGGCCATGGCACTGGGCGGTATGCCCGGGAAGCGGCCTCAGTAGGAAAAAGCGAGGGTAGAGTTCAGACAAGTGGGAAGTGAGCGAAGCATCGGCTTCGGCTCGTTTCTCACTCGTCTGCACTCTACTTCTCGCTCCAAGTCCCGAGCCCGAAGACCTGCCGCGACCGGAAGGTTCGCCTTCCGTCCGACTCCGGCCCACGTGGCGCCGGACGGCGTGTCCGCACGCCGTCCGCGCAGCGCGGACCGGTTCGCCCGCGGGGG
Organism: Lysobacter sp. TAB13; assembly: GCF_052113885.1. NCBI lineage: Bacteria > Pseudomonadati > Pseudomonadota > Gammaproteobacteria > Lysobacterales > Lysobacteraceae > Lysobacter > Lysobacter sp. TAB13. Next base: position 35,375 of record NZ_JBFRDR010000030.1, read on the forward strand.
CGAAGGTCGAAGCCAAGGTTCGCGATGGAGTCCGGCGCATCCGCGTGCGGGCCGGCGCGGCCGTGGTTTCCTTCGTTGCCCTGCGTCATGCCCACGCATCGCAGGTACTCATCATGATCAGCGTCACCCCTCTCGGCTTCCCGCGCATCGGCGCGCGGCGCGAGCTGAAACAAGCTTTGGAATCGTTCTGGAAAGGCGACAGCGACGCGCAATCGCTGCACGCCACCGCCGCCGCCCTGCGCGAACGCCATTGGCGGCTCGCGCGCGAGGCCGGCGCCGACATCGTGCCGGTCAACGACTTCTCGCTCTACGACCATGTGCTCGACACCACCGTGCTGTTCGACGCAATTCCCGCCTCGCACCGCGCCGCGTTCGACGAAGACCCGCTGACCGGTTACTTCGCCCTCGCCCGCGGCCTGCAGGACGGTCGCCGCGATCTGCGCGCGCTGGAAATGACCAAGTGGTTCGACACCAACTACCACTACCTGGTGCCGCAGTTCGAAGCCAACCAGCGCTTCGCCCTGCGCGGCGACAAGCCGCTGGCCGAACTGGCGCAGGCGCAGGCCCTGGGCCTTGAGGCGCGCCCCGTGCTGCTGGGCCCGGTGTCGCTGCTCAAGCTGGGCAAGCGAATCGATGGCGGCGATCCGCGCGAACTGCTCGACAACCTGCTGCCCGCCTACGCCGAACTGCTGTCCAAGCTCAAGGCCGCCGGCGCGCAGTGGGTGCAGATCGACGAGCCGGCCCTGGTGCTGGATCTGGACGACGCCGACCGCGCCGCCTACCGCCGCGCCTACGCCGCGCTGGCCGAAGTCGATGCGCCGCAGCGCCTGCTGACTACTTACTTCGGCGCGCTCGGCGACAACGCCGCGCTGGCCGCGCAGTTGCCGGTGGAAGGCCTGCACCTGGATCTGGTGCGCGCGCCGCAGCAACTGGAAAGCGTGCTGCCGCTGTTGCCGGAAGACCGCGCGCTGAGCCTGGGCGTGGTGGACGGCCGCAACATCTGGCGCGCCGATCTCGACGCCGCGCTGAGTCTGGCGCGCCGCGCCGGCGCGCGGGCGAAATGGCTGGCGCCGTCGTGCTCGCTGCTGCACGTGCCGGCCGATCTGGATCTGGAAAAGAAGCTGCCGACGCCGCTCAAGCATTGGATGGCCTACGCCAAACAGAAGATCGAAGAACTGCGCCTGCTCGCCGACGCCCTGGCCGGCAACGCCGAAGCCGAACGCGATCTGGCCGCGGCCGCGAGCGCTCGCGCCGCGCGCCTGGCTTCGCCGCTGCTGCGCAACGCCGGCGTGCGCAAGCGCCTGGCCGCGGTCGAACCGGCCATGGCCAATCGCGTCTCGCCCTATCCCAAGCGCGCCAAGCTGCAGCAGGAACGGCTGAATCTGCCGCTGTTCCCGACCACCACCATCGGCTCGTTCCCGCAGACCGCGCAAGTTCGCCGCGCCCGCGCCGAGCACAAGGCCGGCAAGATCGACGACGACGCTTACCAGAGCTTCCTCGAAAACGAGACCGTGCAATGTCTGCGCGAGCAGGAAGCGCTGGGCATCGACGTGCTGGTGCACGGCGAGTTCGAACGCAACGACATGGTCGAATACTTCGGCGAGCAGCTCGACGGCTTCGCCTTCACCGCGCACGGCTGGGTGCAAAGCTACGGCTCGCGTTGCGTGAAGCCGCCGGTGCTGTTCGGCGAGGTGTCGCGGCCGCGGGCGATGACCGTGGACTGGACCCGCTACGCGCAGTCGCAGACCGATCGCCCGGTCAAGGGCATGTTGACCGGACCGGTGACGATCCTGCAGTGGTCGTTCGTGCGCGACGATCAGCCGCGCGCCGACAGTTGCCGGCAGATCGCCCTGGCCTTGCGCGAGGAAGTGCTGGATCTGGAAACCGCCGGCATCGCCGTGATCCAGATCGACGAGCCGGCGCTGCGCGAAGGCCTGCCGCTGCGTCGCGCCGACTGGCCGGCGTATCTGGCCTGGGCCGGCGAATCCTTCCGCCTGGCCGCCAGCGGCGTGGGCGACGCCACCCAGATCCACACCCACATGTGCTACGCCGAGTTCAACGACATCATCGACGCGGTCGCCGCGCTCGACGCCGACGTGATCTCGATCGAGACCTCGCGTTCGCGCATGGAACTGCTCGACGCGTTCGCGCGCTATCGCTATCCCAACGGCATCGGCCCGGGCGTGTACGACATCCACTCCCCGCGCGTGCCCAGCCGGGCCGAGATGAGCGAACTGCTCGACAAGGCCCTGGACGTGCTGGAGCCGGCGCAGTTGTGGGTCAATCCCGATTGCGGCCTGAAGACGCGCGGCTGGCCGGAGGTGCGGGCGGCGTTGCAGGCGATGGTGCAGGCGGCCGAGGGACTGCGCAAAACGGCCCTGACGGCGGCATAGCCGCGGCATGAGCGCCGCGGAGGATTCCCGGCGCTCCCGGATTCGCGGCGACGCGGCTTCGGATCGGTGCTCGCCGACCGATCCGCGTCGCCGCATCCGATGGCTTTCGCCTGCGGCGGCGACGCACTCGAAGCCTTCGTCGATCCACGCCGCCGCTATTGCGGCGCGCTGATCCAGCCATACCAGACGATGAGCAGGATCAGGCGCGGGGCCACGGCCGAGCGCGCCCAGGCGGCGAGGACGATCGCGAGCAGGGAGGCGATCGCGCCCGCGGCCGGCGCGATCGCGACAGGCGCGAAACTGCCCGCCAACGCGGCCTTGCCCATCGCCGGCAACGCAAGCAACACCGACCATGCCGTCCCCGCCAGCACGAACATGGCTCTTCGCAAGAACGGCGGGACGATCATCGTTCGGGTCAATGCGAGCAACCCGGTCTGCTCGCAGCGACCGGCGTGCGCGGACAGGCCGAAAATCAACAGCAGTACCGCGGCCGGGCCGGCGATGCGGCGAAAATCGCTGATCAGTCCCAATGCCGCCACCAGTAACGCCAACAGCAACCAGATCCTTCCTCTTGCGATCAGCTTGAACTCGGCGAAAAACACTCCGAGCCCGGGCATCCGCGCCGAGGCCGCGGCAGGCGCGCCGGCCAGCGCCGGTGCCGGCGGCCTGGCGGCCAGCAAGCGGGCGACCCATCCGCCCGGACGGAAGCGTTGGCCAGATCGATGTGGCCGGTAGACGAACCCGGCGAGCGCAACCAGCATCACCGCCAATCCCATCCAGCTCAGACGCGAGGCGCCGTAGCCTTCGGACAGCAGGCCACCTTTTGCATCCAGGGCGATTCTTCCCGCCGATATCGGTGCCCTGCCGATCACCACGCTGTGGTCTCCGGGCGGGAGCGTGTAGGCAATCGGGCGCGCAAAGCCGTAAAAATCGAAAAGGGCGGCGGTGAAGGTCCGATCCGGTTTCATGCTGGCGACCGATATCGCAAACAAGATCAGCCACAGGAAAAAAGCCAAGACCTCACCCGGCGCTCTGCGCGTGATGCGTAATGAGTCGAAGGCGATCCGCAGCGCGGCCGCGCCCATCAGGACCGGAGCGGCGATCAACCACAGGCCGAGGCTGATATCGGCCAGCCGCACGCCATCGACCGGTTCGACCACCCAGGCCAGCAGCCAGCCGGCCAGATTCATCGCCGCCAGCAGGCTTCCGAGCACCACAGCGTCGGCGCCGAAGCGGCCGACAGCGATCGCGATACGCGAAGCGGCCGTCGTCTCTTCGATCTGCCAGGGCTGACGACGGGTGGTATTGGTACGCAGATAGACGAAGAGGATGGGAAGCAGAATCGTCGAGACGATAATACCGAGCGAAACACCGAGGATCGCCGAGGTCAGCAGCGGTCCCTTGCCGTCGATGACGATCGCCGCGTAGGCGCCGTCTTTACCGGCGATCCAGTAGCGCGCGCTGACCGGCGCAATCAGCAAGAGCAGCCACAGCCCCCAGCTGCGCCGGTAACGGAGCAGCGAGGTCGCGAACGACGAGCGCGCGACGGCCAGGACGCTCAAGCTGCCTCCTCGCCGCCACCGCCGCGGCTGCTGGCGAGCAGTCCGTTGTCGATCCGCAATACATCCACCGCCCGCGGCGCCAGCTGGTCGGCGAGGTGAGTGGTCATGATCACGATCGCCTCGGCGGCGCGTTCGAGGATCACGGCGCCGACCCTTTCGGCGGTTTCGCGATCGAGTTCGGCGGTCGGCTCGTCGAGCGCGATCAACCGCGGCGCGCCGAGCATGGCCTGGGCGAAGATGAGCCTTCGCCGCATGCCGCCGGAAAAGGTGGCGATGGGGTTGTTGATGTCGGCGTGCAGGCCGATGCGCTCGGTCAAAGCGGCGAACTGCAGATCGGCGGCGGCCAGGTCCAGCCCCTTCAATGCCGCCATGTGCATGGCGAATTCGCGCGCGGTGAGATCGTCGGGCAGATCGACGGCCTGCGGCGCGTAACCCAGCGCCTGCCGCAGCTTGCTTCGAGCGCCCGGCAACGGCTCCCCGTTCCACTCGATGCTGCCGCGGTTGGGCCTCTCCGCAGTGGCGACCAGCCTGAGCAGGGTCGATTTGCCCGCGCCGCTCGGCCCCACCAACAGGGTCAGCCCCGGGACGAAGTCGCAGCTCACCTCATTGAGAATCTTCCTGCCGCGATAGGTCTTGACGATGCCGCGCAAACCGAGCTTGCTCATATCGCCTCGATATCCTGATTCCGCCGTGTGCAGCGGTCATTTTGGGAAGGCGGGGTTTTCGGCGGCGGCCTGAACGCGCGTTTTCGCCGCCGGCACCGCGCAGAGCCCAGGGCCGCCACGCCGCGATCGGCTTATGGCTCCGCAGACCCCCTGCGCGCCATCTGGCCGCTTCGCCTCGTAGTCTGTTGCCCATGCTAGTCCGGGAATAATCCGGGGGAATTAGGACTGGTACGAAAGTGCTCTGATTTTTTGCATTGGTTTCACCCTCGGGCGCGGGGCTCGGAACCAAACGCCCGGCGCTTCGACGTTCGCGGACGCGCGAGCCGATGCTCCACAAGCGCGCTGTTATTGCTATAGCTATTGAAGAAGTGCAGCAAAAGCGAATCCCCCCTGCCCGCCTTTTTCAAAGGGGGGAACTCGTTTTGGGGGGACGCGGTAATTCCAGGATCGGCGCTTCGGGAAAGCGATGTTGCGGCACCGCCCGATCCACAAAACGAAACAGCCCCGCCGAAGCGGGGCTGTCTGGTCGTTCGCGCGGGCTGCCGATGCGGCGGCGCGCGCGGCGAAGGTTCGCGGCTTACTTGCCCGCGACCACCTTGACCATTTCCAGGCACTTGTTCGAGTAGCCCCACTCGTTGTCGTACCAGCTCACCAGCTTGACGAAGGTGCCGTCCAGGGCGATGCCGGCTTCGGCGTCGAAGATCGAGGTGCGCGCGTCGCCGCGGAAGTCGGTCGCCACGACCTTGTCTTCGGTGTAGCCCAGCACGCCCTTCAGCGCGCCTTCGCTCTGCGCCTTCATTTCCGCGCAGATTTCCGCGTAGGTGGCTTCCTTGTTGAGCTCGACGGTCAGATCGACCACCGACACGTCCGAGGTCGGCACGCGGAACGACATGCCGGTGAGCTTCTTGTTGAGCTCCGGGATCACCACGCCGACCGCCTTGGCCGCGCCGGTGCTGGACGGGATGATGTTCTCCAGGATGCCGCGGCCGCCGCGCCAGTCCTTGTTGCTCGGGCCATCGACGGTCTTCTGCGTCGCGGTGGCCGCGTGCACGGTGGTCATCAGGCCGCGCTTGATGCCCCACTTGTCGTTGATGACCTTGGCCAGCGGCGCCAGGCAGTTGGTGGTGCACGAAGCGTTCGACACGATCGCCTCGCCCTTGTAGGTCTTGTCGTTGACGCCGAACACGAACATCGGCGTGTCGTCCTTCGACGGCGCCGACAGCACGACTTTCTTCGCGCCCGCGTCGAGATGCTTCTGCGCGGTAGCCTTGTCGAGGAACAGGCCGGTGGATTCGATGACCACCTGCGCGCCGACTTCGTCCCACTTGAGATTGGCCGGATCGCGTTCCTGGGTCAGGCGGATCTTCTTGCCGTTGACGATCAGGGTGTTGCCCTCGACCTTGACCTCGCCCTTGAAACGGCCGTGGACCGAGTCGTACTGCAGCATGTAGGCCAGGTAGTCGGGCTCGAGCAGATCGTTGATGGCCACGATTTCGATCTCGTCGCCGAAGTTCTGCACGGCCGCGCGCAGGACGTTGCGTCCGATGCGGCCGAAGCCGTTGATGCCTACCTTGATCGTCATTGAGGTAACTCCTGCGGCCGCTGGGCGGTTCGAAGTGGGGAAACCGCCATTCTAGCAAGGCGTGGCCGGTGTCGCAGTCCCGCCGCGTTACCCGGCTGCAGTTCGCAGAACCGCAATCGCCCGACCCCGGATTGCGATGGAAATCAAGGTTTACCGTTCTTGGCCGTATTTAGAGTGCGGCACAGGCCGCTCGCCTGTTCAGCCAGTTCCGCCTTCGGGCAATCACCGACCACAGGGGACTCAAGGAATGAACCATCGTCTGATCGGCGGCGTTCTCGCCGCGGCCCTGGCCTGCGCGGCCCAACCCGTCCTGGCCCAGGAGGCCCGCAGCTACACCATCGGCATCGGCGCGCATCAGGTCCAGCCCAAGTCGAACAACGGCTCCCTGCTCGGCGGCGCGGCCCAGCTGGAAATCGGCGACAACGTCCAGCCGACCATCACGTTCGAGTATTTCGTCCGCGAAAACCTCGGCATCGAGGTGCTGGCGGCGACGCCGTTCAAGCACGACATCGAGATCAAGGGCCTGGGCAAGGTCGCCACGACCAAGCACCTGCCGCCGACCTTCTCGCTGCAGTACCACTGGAACAGCGACGGCGCGGTCTCGCCCTTCGTCGGCGTGGGCGTCAACTACACCACTTTCATGAGCGAGAAGACCACCGGCCCGCTGCGCGGTTCCAAGCTCAAGCTGGAGGATTCGGTCGGCGTGGCCGCGCACGTGGGCGTGGATTTCGGCATCGGCGAGCGCGGCGCGATCCGGGTGGATGCGCGCTGGATCGACATCAACTCCGACGTCAAGCTCAACGGCCAGAAGATCGGCAAGGCCGAGATCGACCCGCTGGTCTACGGGCTGGCCTACGTCATCAAGTTCTGAGCGGCGCCAAGCGGCGATCGTGGCCGCGCGGGCGGCCGCGATCGTCAGCGCGCAAGCTGCCGCGGCTCGCCGCCGGTCGCGTAATCCTCGGGTGCCGGCAGAGCCGTCGCCGCCGCTCCGCGCGGCCGCGCCCGACGTCCGCATCGCCCGTTTCGGACAGCGGCCGCGCGCGGCGCGTGCAGTACAGTGGCCGACATGAAAAATACCCGACTGCCCGTCCGTAATCCGCTGCGCGCCCTGGCCGCCTTGCTGCTGGCGCTGCCGCTCAACGCCCTGGCCTGGGGCCCGCAAGGCCATCGCCTGGTCGCCGAACTGGCCTGGGAAGGCATGACCCCGGCCGCCCGCGCCGAGGCCGACAAACTGCTGGCCGGCGAACCCGACCCGACCCTGCCCGGCATCGCCAACTGGGCCGACGAACTGCGCGCTCACGATCCCGACCTAGGCAAGCGCAGCAGCAAGTGGCACTACGTGAACCTGGCCGAAGACGAATGCCATTACGACGCCGCGCGCGACTGCCCCGACGGCAACTGCGCGGTCGCCGCCATTACCGCCCAGACCGCGATCCTGGCCGACCGCACTAAGCCGCAGGCCGAACGTCTGCAGGCGCTGAAGTTCGTCGTCCACATCGTCGGCGACGTGCACCAGCCGCTGCACGCCGGCTATGCCCACGACAAGGGCGGCAACGACTTCCAGCTGGCCATTCCCGGCGAACCCGAGCGGCCCGACGGCTACGGCGGCAACCTGCACTCGCTGTGGGACAGCAGCCTGCTCAATACCCGCAAGCGCAGCGACGCGGCCTATCTGGTCGAACTGCGCAAGATCGCCGTGCCGACCGTGACCGGCGCCGGCCTGCCCGCCAACGCCGCCGGCTGGGCCGAGGACTCGTGCAAACTGATGCTGCAGCCGGGTTTCTATCCGCCGACGCACAAGCTGGAGCCGGAGTACGTCGCCACCTGGCGTCCGCTCGCCGAAACCCAGTTGCGCCTGGGCGGCGAACATCTGGCCGAAGTGCTCAACGCGGCGCTGGCGCCGGGACGCTGATCCGCGGACGAAGCGCCTGTTCCGTCTCGCTGAACCCGATCGAGCGCAATGAAACGATTATTTTGGTTCGCCGCCGTCGTCGTGGCCCTGCTGATTTTATCGTGGGTGACCTACAACGGGTTCTGGGAAAGCGCCAACACGTCCAGTAATCCAATCACGCTGTCCAGCAGCGACGCCCAGGCGCAAGGGCGACTGCTGGCGCGGCTTCGCTTCGATCCTCCGGTGTTCGGCGGATGCTCGGTACACGATGCATGGCTGGAAAAGTCTTCGACCTATGTCGCGCGCGGCTGGTACCGCATTCGCCTTGGAAACGAAACCGTACAGACCACTGCGATCCGCGTAGTGATGGACATGCCCGAAGACCGCACGCTTCCTCCGACCCATTTGAGTTTCGAGGAGTCCAATCCGGCGGCTTATCGCCTTGGCCTCACCGGTTCGTCCACGCAACCGCTCAACACCTATGGCGCGCGCTACCAGATGTTCGAGTCGAATACGGTTTTTCCGCCGCCGGCCATCATGAAGTTCAGCTGCGACTACGCAATGTGGAACGCGACCGTGGTGAGCGAGTCGCCCTGATCCGCGTTGCGGCGGCGCGTCGCCGCAACCCGGGACTCGCGACGCGGGTAATCTGAAACTTCCGTTCGATCCGTTCTGGAGGACCGCCATGGACCACCGCCGCACGATCCGCTCGCAGGTTTCGCTGGCCCTCGCCATCGCGCTGACCTCCGCCGCCGTCGCCTCGACAGGCCCGGCCCGCGCCGAAGCGCCGCACAAGCACGAAGCGGCCAAGCCCGCCGCGCCGGTTGGGCCGGTCGAAGTCGAACTCGACGAGGCCGTGATCGCGCGTCTGCCGCAGGTCACCGCGCAGGGCGAAGCGCACGGCCGCAAGCTCAGTTGCGAAGGCGTGGCGCTGCACGAACTGTTGCACGCCAGCGGCGCCATGCCGGCCGAGCCCTTGCGCGGCGCGCAGTTGGCGCGGGTCGTTGTCGTGCGCGCACGCGACGGCTACCGCGCGGCGTTCTCGCTGGCCGAGCTCGACCCCAGCCTCGGCAATCGCCAGGTCGTGCTGACCCGCCGCTGCAACGGCGCCGCCGTGTCCGCCGAAGACGGCCCGTGGCGACTGATCGCACCGGGCGAGTCGCGGCCGGCGCGATGGGTGAAGCAGGTCGAATCGATCCGGGTGGTGGATGCGCCTTGAAGTTGCGATTCGGGATTTCGGTTCGGGATCCGGAATCTAAGCGCCGCGCTCTCGAACATCCGCCCGATCCCCGCGCCAGCCCGAAGTCTTTTGTGGGAGGGCCTTCAGGCCCGACGCCTTCCGTTCCGACGCCGGCGCCCCCACCGCAACTTCGCCGCCCCCGCTTCGCGCTACTCTCGCCGTACCTAACCGAGTCCCATCGCATCAGGGCCCCCGCATGAACCCGATCCGTCGTCGCATCCTGGGCGCTGTGTGCGCCCTCGGCCTCATCCTTACCGCCCTCGCCGCCCCCGCGCAGACGCCCGCGCCAGCACCCGCCACGCCGCTGACCGTGTTCGCCGCCGCCAGCCTCAAGGAATCGCTGGACGAAGCCGCCGCGGCCTACCAGAAAGCCACCGGCCAGGAGGTGCGCGTGTCCTACGCCGCCAGTTCCGCGCTCGCCCGCCAGATCGAACAGGGCGCGCCGGCCGACCTGTTCCTCTCGGCCGACCTGGACTGGATGAATTACCTGCAAGAACGCAAGCTCATCGACGAATCCAGCCGCCGCAACCTGCTCGGCAACACCCTGGTGCTGATCGCACCGGCGACCAGCAAGACCCGCGCGGTCGCGCTCAAGCCCGGCGTCAAGCTGTTGCCGCTGCTCGGCGAAGGCCGCATGGCGCTGGCGCTGACCGCCAGCGTCCCCGCCGGCAAGTACGCGCGCGCGGCGTTCACTTCGCTCGGCGTGTGGGATCAGCTGCAACCCAAGGTCGCCGAAGCCGAGAACGTGCGCGCCGCGCTGATGCTGGTCGCGCGCGGCGAAGCGCCGCTGGGCGTGGTCTACGGCAGCGACGCGCAGGCCGAGCCCAAGGTGCGCGTGCTCGCGACCTTCCCCGCCGACACCCATCCGGCCATCGTCTATCCGGTGGCGGTGATCAAGGCCAGCCAGCATCCGCGCGCGGCGGCGTTCGCGCAGTGGCTGCATTCGAAGGACGCCGCGGCGATCTTCCGCCGCCGCGGTTTCGCGCCGCTGCCCTGAGCGCGTCCGAGCGAAGCCGCAGCCTAAGCCGTCGATGCCCGACTTCAGTCCCGCCGAACTCACCGCGATCGCGCTCAGCCTGAAAGTCGCGGCGGTGGCGACCTTGTGCAGCCTGCCGTTCGGCGTGGCGATGGGCTGGCTGCTCGCCCGCGTGCGTTTTCCCGGCAAGTTGCTGCTCGACACGCTGATGTACTTGCCGCTGGTGCTGCCGCCGGTGGTGACCGGCTATGCGCTGTTGATCGGCTTCGGCTCGCAGGGGCCGATCGGCCGCTTCCTCGCCGAGTACCTGCACATCAGCATCGCCTTTCGCTGGACCGGCGCGGCGCTGGCCAGCGCGATCATGGGCTTTCCGCTGATGGTGCGCGCGATCCGGCTGTCGATCGAAAGCGTCGACCGCCGCCTGGAGCAAGCCGCGTCCACACTCGGCGCCAATCCCTGGCGGGTGTTCTTCGGCGTGACCCTGCCGCTGTCGTGGCCGGGGCTGATGGCCGGCGCGGTGCTGTGCTTCGCCAAGGCGCTGGGCGAATTCGGCGCCACCATCACCTTCGTGTCGAATATTCCCGGCGAAACCCAGACCTTGTCGTCGGCGATCTGGGGCCTGATGCAGACGCCGGACGCCGAGTCGGGCGTGCTGCGCCTGGCCCTGGTCGCGGTCGCGATTTCCTTCGCCGCGGTGTTCGTGTCCGAATGGCTGGTGCAGCGCCAGCGTGCCGGAGCGCAGCGATGAGCTTGCCCGCGAACGATACGGCGGCCGCGCGTGCGCCCAGCTTCGACATCGATATCGAACTGCGCCGCGGCGACTTCCGCCGCAGCTTCACCATCCGCAGCGAGCAGCGCGTGATCGCCGTGGTCGGCGATTCCGGCGCCGGCAAGACTTCGCTGCTGCACGCCATCGCCGGTTTGCTGCGGCCCAGCCGCGGGCATATCGAGATCGCCGGGCGGCGTCTGTTCGACAGCGCCGCGCGCATCAACCTGCCGGCGCATCGGCGCCGCATCGGCTACGTGTTCCAGGACGCGCGCCTGTTCCCGCACCTGGACGTGCGCGGCAACCTGCTCTACGGCCTGCGCGGCGAGGCCGCGCGCGAAACCCGCTTCCAGCTCGACGCCATCGTCGAGCTGCTCGGCATCGGGCCGTTGCTGGCGCGCGGCACCGCCGGCCTGTCGGGCGGCGAAATGCAGCGCGTCGCGCTGGGCCGCGCCCTGCTGTCGCAGCCGCGCATCGTGCTGCTGGACGAACCGCTGTCGATGCTCGACATGAACCGTCGCGACGACCTGCTGCCCTATCTGCGGCGCGTGCGCGACGAAACCGGGTTGCCGATGATCTACGTCAGCCACTATCCCGACGAAGTGCGGCGCATCGCCGAGGAAGTGCATAGCGTGGGTTGAAGGCGCGGCATCGGTCCCCGGCCGCGCTTATCGCTGCGGCGCGGGAGTCGCGGCGGGCATCAATCTGCCGTCGCGTCCCACGAAACGTTCGCGCAGGAAGACCTGGGCCTTGGTGCTCGGCACGAAGTAAACGCGGTCGACATCGAAACGCGGCTCGACGCCGCTCTCCAACGCGGCCAGTTCCAATGCCGCCGCGGCCGGAACCTGCACGAATTCCATGGTCACTCGCTTGCGATCGTCGAGCGCTTGCGGATTGACGATCTGCAGACCCGCCTGCTCCGCCACATATTCCCCGACCCTGCGCGGCGTCCAGCGCGAGTACGACTGCGCGGTGTGCACATCCACCTTTCGTTGTTGCGGCGACAGGCTCGGCTGCGCGGCCCAGGCGACCGTAGCGAGCGTGCAGGCCAGGCCGGCGACCAGAGTCGCGCCGACGGCGCGGCGCAGCGGCGTGTTGGTTTCGCGTTTGAGCATTTCGATTCTCTCCCGTAACGGATGGGTACTGCCCCAATGGCAGCCCAGCGGCGAGGCCTGCGCCGCGAGCTGCGTCGTGAACATGGCATGCGCGTAAGCGCGGCGCGCGTGCGGATGGCGCGCGAGCACGCGCGCGTCGCAGGACAGTTCCTGGTCGTGGCGAAAGCGCGCGGCGGCGTAATGCAGCAAGGGGTTGAACCAGTACACGCAGCACATCGCCGTGGCCAGAGCGTTGAAGCGCAGATCGCCGCGCGCGATGTGGGTGGCTTCATGCGCGCGGATCAGCGCCTGCTGCTCGGCGTCGTAACGCTGCTCGAAATCGCCCGGCACCACGATCTTCGGCCGCAGCAGTCCGACCGCGGCCGGCAACCCTTCGTCCGCCTGGGCCTGATGGGTTCCGTCCTCGCGCAGCCGCAAGGTTCCCAGCCGGCGATGGAAACGGCGCTGACGCCACGCGGTCAGCAACGCCATCGCCACCGCGCCGAGCAACCACAGCGCGCTCAAGGCCAGCCATGGACCGGCGTTGGGCGAATACGCGACCGGCGCGTTCGTCAGCATCGTCCCGCTCGACACCATCACCCAGGTCTGCGGCATCACCGGGCGCGGCGCGGCCGGCAGCATCACCGCCAGCGTGGTCAGCGGCACCAGCAGCCACAAGGCATAAGCGGTTCCGGTGCCGAACCAATGGCGCAAAGGCCTGCGCAGCAGCAACACCAGCAGCGTCGCCGCGCTCATCGCCGCGCTGGTTTCGATCAGCACACGAATCAGTTCAGCGTGTTTCATCGTCGATGTCCTCAAGCAGTTTGCGCAGCTCGGCGATGTCCTTGCGGCTGAGCTTGCGCTGTTCGCTGAAATGCGCGACCAAAGGCGCGACGCGCCCGCCGAACAAGCGCTCCAGCAGCCCCTGGCTTTCGCCGAGCACCCACTCCTCGCGCTTGAGCACCGGCGCGTAGAGGTAACGCCGCCCGTCTTTCTCGGCCTGGATCGCGCCCTTGTTCAACAGCCGGTTGAGCAGCGTCTTGACCGTGGCTTCCTGCCAGGACTGACGATCGGCGAGCGCGGCCAGGACCTCTTCCGCGCTCAAGGGATGGCGCTGCCACAGCACCTGCATCACCACCGATTCGGCTTCGCTGATCTGCATCGTTTACATTCGTAATTTTTCATGAGATTACACCCGTAAACGTAAATTGCAAGCAGCCGGTGGCGCGGATTGCGATACTGGTCGCATGAACGAACCCGCCCGTTTCCAATCCCTGGCCGAGGCCGTCGATTTTCTCTACGACCGTCTTGACGGCGCGCTGCATGTGGGCGCGCCGCTCGGCCTGGGCAAGCCGCATCGCCTGCTCAACGCCTTGTACGAGCGCGCCGAACGCGAAACCCGGCGGCCGCTGCATCTGTACACGGCGCTGTCGCTGGACCCGCCGGGCGCGGGCAAGGGTCTGGAAGGACGCTTCATCGGGCCGTTCGCGCAGCGCCATTTCGGCGACGACTTCCCGCGCCTGCGCTATGTGCAAGCGCTCAAGCGCAACGCCCTGCCCGGGCACATCGAGATCGAGGAGTTCTATCTGCAGTCGGGCTCGCTGCTCAATGCCAGCGCGACCCAGCGCCGTTACGCCAGCCTCAACTACACCCACGTCGCGCGCGCTCTAGCCGATCGCGGCGTCAACGCGATCGTGCAGAAAGTCGCGGCCGATCCGGCCGGCGGCACGCGGCTGTCGTTGTCGTGCAATACCGATCTGACCTTCGATGCGGTCGATGCGATCGTCGCGCGCGGCTTGCCGCGGCCGTTGTTGATCGCCGAAGTCGATCCGCAGTTGCCGTGGCTGGGCGGCAGCGCCACGGTCGAGGCCTCGTTCTTCGATGCGGTGGTGACGCCGCCGGGCCCGCATCCGAAACTGTTCGGACTGCCGCGGCAACCGGTCAGCGACGCCGACTATGCGATCGGTTTCTACGCCAGCACCCTGGTGCGCGACGGTGGGACGCTGCAGATCGGCATCGGCACGCTGGCCGATGCCTTATGTCATGCGTTGGCGTTGCGGCATACGGATAATGCGGCTTATTTAAGGGTGATTGAGGCGTTGGGGGTGGGTGGCACTGCTTCGGTAGAGGATGACCTCAGCGGAAGAAGTAACGCGAAGGCGCCAGGTGAGAGATTCGTAGACACCGCTTCGGGTGAGGGTGACCTCACCGGCCACCGTAACGCGAAGGCGCCAGTGGCGCCGCTTGGGTCATTTCAGGTGGGGCTTTTTGGCTGTAGCGAAATGATCAACGAAGGCTTCCGCCGCCTGGTCGAAGTCGGCGTGATCAAACGCAAGGTCGTGGACGATCTGGAGCTGATGCGCCGCGTGCACGACGGCACTGCCGGCGCCGAGGATCTGCAGCGGCTCGATCGCGAAGGCGAGTTCCTGCAAGGCGGCTTCTATCTGGGCTCGCCTGATTTCTACGACTGGCTGCGCCACATGCCCGCCGATCAGCAGCGCGGCGTCAGCATGCGCCGCATCAGCGAAGTCAATGAGCTCTACGGCGGCAACGAAACCCTCGAGCGCCTGCAACGCCGCGATGCGCGTTTCTTCAACAGTTGCATGATGGCCACCGCGCTCGGCGCGGCGGTGTCGGACACGCTCGACGACGGCCGCGTGGTGTCCGGCGTCGGCGGGCAATACAACTTCGTGGCGATGGCGCACGCGCTGCCCGATGCGCGCTCGGTGCTGATGCTGCGCGCGTCCCGCGAGAGCGCCGGCGAGGTGCGTTCGAATGTGGTCTGGAATTACGCCCAGACCACGATCCCGCGCCATCTGCGCGATATCTACATCACCGAATACGGCATCGCCGACCTTCGCGGCAAGACCGACGAGGACTGCGTCCTGGCGATGACGGCCGTCGCCGATTCGCGCCATCAGTTCGGGCTGATGAAGGCGGCGATGGATCACGGCAAGCTCAAGCTATTTCAGCCGCGCCTGTCGGGCCGCAATACGCCCGAGCGCCTGCGCGCGGCGCTGGCGCCGTTCCGCCGCGAGGGCGTGCTGCCGGACTATCCGCTGGGCAGCGACTTCACCGAGGTCGAGCAGCGGCTGGTCAAGGCGCTGGGCTGGTTGAAGGCGAATACGGCCACGCGCGGGGCGAAAGTCAGGACGGTGTTGCGGGCGTTGTTCTCGCCGGCGAGCGAGGATCGCGAGGCGTTGCAGCGCATGGGGTTGGAGGCGCCTTCGGGGTTCGGCGAGCGCGTTGAGGCCAAGTTGGTGGGGTTGGGGTTGCGTAGCGCTTCGGAGTGATTGCGGGCGGCTTGGTTGGGTTCTTTTGCAGACTCCCGCGAACTGGCCGAAGGGCATCGGGGCTGAAGCCCCTCCCACAAAAATCCTGTTGATGCTTCGCTATCGGTGCCATCACCTCTTCTGCGGATTCCGCTTCTTGTACTTGCAGGTTTTGCGCGCGCCACCTAGTTGCGTGCGCAGCCACGAGTTCTTTTGTGAGAGGGGCTTCAGCCCCGACGCTTTTGTTCCAGCCACACCGCATCCCAATGCGGATAGTCGCCGACCCGCTGCACCAAACCCGCGCGCTTCGGATTGGCGACGATGTAACGCGCGGCTTGCAGCACATCCTCATCCTCACGCAACGCGTGATCGTGGAAGCCCGGCATCCACACCAGTCCTTTGCGATGCAAGGCGCGATTGACCGCCCGCGCGGCGCGGCCCTTCAGCGAGGCGACGACGCTTTGCAAGCGGATGTCGCTGTGCAGCTCGATCAGGCCATGCCAGTGATCGGGCATCAGCACCCAGCACAGCAGGCGCGCGCCCAGCCATTTTTCCGGATCGGCGATGGCTTGCGCGGCGATCTGCGCGCAGTGTTCGCTGGCGAAGATCCGGCGGTGGCGAATGCAGACGGTGGTGACCCGGTAGATCCGCTGGGGCTCGGACCATCGGCCGCGGCGCAGCGCTTTGTAGCCGGGGTTTGGGATTGGCAGGTTCATGCCTGCAGGTTGGGCCTGCGGGCGGGAGCGATCTATCGGGGTTGGCTGTGCGCTGCGATAGGAAAACTCTGGCAAGGGGGCGCGGCGGCTGAGCGGAAAGCATCGGGGCTGAAGCCCCTCCCACAACAATCCTGGCGGTGCTTCGCTATCGGCGATATCGCTTCTTCGCTTGTTCTACGAATGAAGCCCCTTGTTTCTCGCAAGCTGTGCGCGCGGCTACGAAGTCTTTTGTGGGAGGGGCTTCAGCCCCGATGCTCTTCGCTCAGCCGCCGCGATTTTCTCCCGCCTGCGCGCCTGCACCCGCGCAAACAGCCGATATCCAAGACGAATCCCAGGCTTCTCGACCCAACGATAGGTCGCCCAGGCAGCCATCACCGACAAACCCAGGCTCAGCACGGCGCAGGCCAGATAAGCCACACCCTCCGGCAACGCGGCATACAGACGCGCGAATACGCCATACAAACGCGACACCAGGAACGGATGCACCAAGTACAGCGAATAGCTGATCGTGCCGAGAAAACACGTCGCACGATTGACCAGCAAACCAACCGCCCAACGCTGAGTTGTCAACAACAGGCCAAGCAGAATCAAGCCATAGCCCAGCGCGCTCAGATGCCAGTCGGTCACCCAGGCATTGCTCGGTAGCCAACGGTAGAACAGCGCCACAGTGCCGAACACACCGAGCGCGAGCAACCCCAAGCCCAGCGTTTGCCGGCGTTGCGGCGCGATCTCGCGCAAGCGCTGCCACAGCCTGAAGATCACGCAGCCGAGCACGAAGATCGGCATCTGCGTCAGCAGGCCGTAGCCGTTGCCGAGAAAATCCAGCGGCGCCGGCCAACCATGCGCGGCCCACAGGGCCAGCACGTAGCTCGCCGCCAGCACCGCCAGTTGCGCGGGCAGACCGCGCACGCGCAGCGCCAGCAGCGGAAACACGGCATAGAACAGCATCTCCACGCCGATGGTCCAACTGCCCATGACGATTCCGGCCTGCCACTGCGGCGACAGGCCGAACAGCATCGACAGGTTCCAGCCGATCTCGCTCGCGCCGTAACGCGCGGGCTGGCGCAGTTGATCGCGCAGCACCATCACCGCGAGCAGCACCAGCAGCAAAGGCGCGATGCGGAACAAGCGGCTCAGGTAGAAACTGCGCAGCGGCAATCCGCTGGCGATATGGCGCGGCCAGGTCATGCACAGCGAGAACGCACTCATCACGAAAAACAGCACCACGCCGCTGCCGCCCATGCCGATGATCGGCAGCGCCGCGGCGGGAACCTGCAGATCGGGATCGGGCATGGCCATGACGTGGTAGAGCACCACGTACAACGCGGCCAGGCCGCGCAGGGCGTCGAGTTGCGGCAGGCGCGGCAGCGCTTGCGGGTCTTGCGGCATGTAGGCGGATTCCACGGCGATGAGCGAACGCCCCGCGCGGTATCCGGCGATGCCCTCGCCTGCGCGGGACGGTGCGCGATCGGACATCGCGCAACCGTTGACGGGGATAGTAAAGCCAGTGGCGCGGGGCGGTAAGTGCGGCGCCGGCGCGGGTTTGTAATCCTGCGCACGGGCTGCGCCAACGAAAACGGGGACGCTGGCGTCCCCGTTTCGTATTCCGGCGATGGCGGCCGGATCAGCCCAGTTTCTTGACCGTCGCGACCACGCGCTCGACGGTGAAGCCGAAGTACGGGAACAGCGCCTCGGCCGGCGCCGACGCGCCGAAGCGGTCGATGCCAACCACCTCGCCGTCCAGGCCGACGTACTTGCGCCAGAAGTCGGTGATGCCCGCTTCGATCGCCACGCGCTTGCGCACGGCGTTGGGCAGCACCGATTCGCGGTAGTCCTGCGGCTGGCGGTCGAACACGTCGGTCGAGGGCATCGACACCACGCGCACCTTCACGCCTTCGCCGGTCAGCACGTCGGCGGCCTGAGTGGCGAGGCCGACTTCCGAACCGGTGGCGATCAGGATCACGTCCGGGGCGCCCTGGCTGTCGCGCAGCACGTAGCCGCCGCGTTCGATCTGCGCGACCTGCTCAGCCGTGCGCGGCTGATGGATCAGGTTCTGGCGCGAGAACACCAGGCAGCTCGGGCCGTCGGCGCGCGCGATCGCGGCCTTCCACGACACCACCGACTCGACCGCGTCGCACGGACGCCACAGGTCGTTGTGCGGGATATAGCGCAGCGAGGCCATGTGTTCGATCGGCTGATGGGTCGGGCCGTCTTCGCCCAGGCCGATCGAGTCGTGGGTGTAGACGTGGATCACGTGCGCGCCCATCAGCGCGCTCATGCGCACCGCGTTGCGGGCGTAGTCGCTGAACACCAGGAAGGTAGCGTCGAACGGAATGAAACCGCCGTGCAGTTGCAGACCGTTGCTGATCGCGGTCATGGCGAATTCGCGCACGCCGTAATACACGTAGTTGGCGTTCGGATCGCTGCTGGCGACCGACTTGCTGGCCTTCCACAACGTCAGGTTGGAATGGGCCAGATCGGCCGAGCCGCCGATCAGTTCCGGCAGCTGCGGCGCGAAGGCTTCGATCGCCATCTGCGAAGCCTTGCGCGAGGCGATGGTCGGGCCTTCGGCCTGCAGCTTGGCGATGTAGGCGTCGGCCTGGTCGAGGAAGCCTTGCGGCAGCTCGCCCTGGATCCGGCGCAGCAATTCGGCGGCCTCAGCCGGGAACTGCGCGGCGTAGGCGTCGAAGGCCTGCTGCCACTGCTGCTGCGCGGCGGCGTGATCGCGCGCCCGCCAGCCGCCGTAGATGTCCTGCGGAATTTCGAATTCGGCGTAGGGCCAGTTCAAGGCGGCGCGGGTGGCGACGATTTCGTCCTTGCCCAGCGGCGCGCCGTGCGAGGATTCCTTGCCGGCCTTGCCGGGCGAACCGAAGCCGATGGTGGTGCGGCAGCAGATCAGGGTCGGCTTGTCGTCGTGCTTGAGCGCGGTGTCGATCGCGGTCTTGATCTCAACCGCGTCCTGACCGTTGACGTTGCGGATCACGCGCCAACCGTAGGCCTCGAAACGCGCCGGGGTGTCGTCGGTGAACCAGCCGTCGGTGTTGCCGTCGATGGAGATCTTGTTGTCGTCCCAGAACGCGACCAGCTTGTGCAGGCCCCAGGTGCCGGCCAGCGACGCGGCTTCGTGCGAGATGCCTTCCATCAGGCAGCCGTCGCCCATGAACACCCAGGTGCGGTGATCGACGATGTCGTGGCCTTCGCGATTGAAATGCTGGGCCAGCAACTTCTCGCCCAGCGCCATGCCGACCGCGTTGGCGAAGCCCTGGCCGAGCGGACCGGTGGTGGTCTCGATGCCGGGGGTTTCGAAGTTTTCCGGATGGCCCGGGGTGCGCGAATGCAGCTGGCGGAAGCGCTTGAGCTCTTCGATCGGCAGGTCGTAACCGGACAGATGCAGCAGTGCGTACTGCAGCATCGAGCCGTGGCCGTTGGAGAGGATGAAGCGGTCGCGGTTCAACCACTTCGGGTCGGCCGGGTTGTGGCTGAGGTAGTCGTTCCACAGCACTTCGGCGATGTCGGCCATGCCCATCGGCATGCCCGGATGACCGGAGTTGGCGGCCTGCACCGCGTCGATGGCGAGGAATCGGATGGCGTTGGCGAGGTCGCGGCGGCTGGGCGTCGTCATGGGCGTCTGCGAAGGCTGGAAAGGCGGAGCTGGGAAGCCGGACCCGGAGGCGAGCGGGCGGGACGCGGCGAAGAGCCGGCATTGTCCCATCCCGGGGCGGCGATGTCGCCCCGAACCGCGGCGCGGCGGCGCCGGTTCAGGCGCGCGGGGCGGGTTGGGGCTGGCGAATTGGCAGGATCGGCATGGCCGGCAGTGCGGTGCGGGAGGGCCCTCGCTCTAGTGGGAGGGCCCTTGCTCTAGTAGGAAGGCCTTCGCTCTAGTGGGAGGGCCTGCTTTTGTGGGAGGGCCTTCAGGCCCGATGCTTTTCGATCCGATGCTGCGTAGCGACCTGAGCGAAAAGCATCGGGCCTGAAGGCCCTCCCACAACAGCTGAAGGCTCGGCCAGAAAAAAACCCGCCGAACCGGCGGGTTTTTCGTTTCTCGCAGCTTGGCCCGACTCAATCGGCCAACTGCTCCGCCGGCGGATCCTCAACCCCGCGCGAAACCATCGCGGCGATGGCGATATCGCCGGTGACGTTCAGCGTGGTCCGGCACATGTCCAGGAAGTGGTTGACGCCCAGGATCAGGCCGATGCCTTCCGGCGGCACCTTGACCATGGCGCAGATCATCGCCACCACCGGCAACGAGCCCGACGGAACGCCGGCCGTGCCGATGCCGCCGAGGATGCACACCAGCATCACCATCACCTGCTGGCCCAGGCTCAGATCGACGCCGAAGAACTGCGCCAGGAAGATCACCGTGACGCCTTCGAACAAGGCGGTGCCGTTCTGGTTCGCGGTCGCGCCGACGGTGAGCACGAAGCGCGAGATGCGCCGCGGCAGTTTGAGTTCGTCGGCCACGCGCAGCGCGGTCGGCAGGGTCGCGTTGCTGGACGCGGTGGAGAACGCCAGCACCATCGCTTCCTGCGCGCCCTTGAAGAACTCCAGCGGCGAGCGGCCGCCGATGAACTTGATCGCCAGCGAATAGACCACGAACAAGTGGATGGCCAGCGCCGCGACTACCACGGCCACGTACTTGGCCAGCTTGAACAGCAGGTCCCAGCCGAACGCCGAGGCCAGGTTGAACATGAAGCAGAACACCGCGTACGGCGCCAGCTTGATCACCAGGCCGATCAGCGTCATGGAAATATCGAACAGGCCCTGGATGCCTTCGCGCAGCGTATCGACCGCCTTGGAACGGGTCAGCACGGTGCCGATGCCGATCATCAGGGCGAAGAACATCACCGCCAGGATCGCGTCGTCGGCGGCGGCCTTGATGACGTTGTCGGGCACGATCGAGATCAGCATCTGGATGCCCTTGGGGGCATGCGCGCTGCCGGCGACGATGCTTTGCGTGCGCTCGGCGTTCTCGCTCATCAACTGCTGGGCCTGGGCCGGATCGACGCCGGCGCCGGGCTGGAAGATGTTGACCATGACCAGGCCGAGCACCACCGCCAGACCGGACATGATCACGGTCAGGCCCAGGGTGCGCCAACCCACGCGGCCGAAGGAGCGGATGTCGCCCATCTCGCTCACGCCCATGACCAGGGCCGAGAACAGCAGCGGGATCACCAGCATGAAGATCAGGCGCAGGAAGATTTCGCCGGCCGGCGCGGTGACGATTTCGGTGAACAGCTTGAGCAGCGGGCGGCATTGCCAGCCCAGTTCCGCGCCGGGCGCGAGCGCCGGGCAGGCGTTGCCGGCCAGCTGCGCCCAGGTCACGCTGCCGATGCCGGCGGCGTAGACGATCAGCCCCAGGATCAGACCGGCCGCGAAGCCGATCGCCATCTTCCAGTGCAGTGGCAGTTTCTTGCCCGGGTTGGGGGTTTCGCTCATGAATCCGGCCTGGCTAAAACAGCGGGAAGGATACACCAGGGGTTGGCGGGGGCTTTTTGTGGGTGGAGCAAATCCCCCCTGCCCCCCTTTTCCAAAGGGGGGAGGCTTCGATGTGAGGACTCGGGGTCTGGAGGCTCAGTGGCTTACTCACCGAACGCGGGCATCTCCACGCCCCCACACATCCACCAGACCGGGTTCCCCCCTTTGAAAAGGGTCTTAGGAAGCAAACGCCCCTCAGAGGGGGTTGGATCGTAGCAACTTAAGGGTCGCCCGATAGAGGTCGTCGTGGCGATGGTTGAAGCGAAACTCGCACTCCTTGAGGTGCAGGTAGAAGGTGGTCTT